>DATHDZ010000189.1:0-14247 GCA_035318785.1 Micropepsaceae bacterium | reverse complement strand
GTGCTCAATCTGTCCCGCGAGTTCGGCGCGCTTGGCGATGAGTGCCGTCACGACGTGGGGGAGAGCTTTGGGATTGTCTTCGCTCATTCGCCGAATATGGGGCGCGGCGATTCAAATTTCTTTGGAAGCTTGCTACCTAATACCGGAATTCGCGCGCGCGGTTCTGGATTCGCTGCGTCAGCCGATTGAATCGGGCGCCGCCGTGATCGCGCGCGCCAACGCCCATGTGCGCTATCCCGCGCGGTTTCAGCTGGTCGCAGCGATGAATCCCTGCCGCTGCGGCTATCTCACCGACCCTGCGCAATCCTGCGGCCGCGCGCCAAAATGCGCCACGGACTACCAGTCGCGCATCTCGGGGCCCCTGTTCGATCGCATCGACATCCATGTCGAGGTGGCAAGCGTGTCCGCCGCCGATCTGTCGCTGCCGCCGCCCGCGGAAGGCTCGGGCGATGTCGCGACGCGCGTCGCCAAAGCGCGCGACGTTCAGCGCGCGCGGTATGCACAAGCGGGGCTTCGCACCAATGCGGAAGCCGAAGGCGAGCTCTTGGACAGCGTCGCCACGCCCGATGCGGCGGGCCAAAAACTCCTGACGGATGCCGCCGAACGCATGCGTCTGACCGCGCGCGGCTATCATCGGGTGTTGCGCGTGGCGCGGACGATCGCGGACCTGGCGGGCGCGGAATCCGTCACCCGCACGCATATCGCCGAAGCGCTCAGCTATCGCCGCATCGCCAACGCGGGATGATGATATGGTTCAACTCTCAGCCCATTTCACGCTGGAAGAAATGATTGCCTCGCAAGAGGCGACGCGCCAGGGCATCGACAACACGCCGTCTGTAGACGTGCTGGAGCACCTCAAGGAAACATGCGCCAGGCTCGAAGAGGTGCGTGCCCTTCTTGGACGGCCGATCATCATTTCGAGCGGCTATCGAAGTGCCCAGCTCAACGCGGCCATCGGCGGCGCAGCAAACAGTGCGCATATGCTCGGATATGCCGTGGACTTCATCTGTCCCGGCTTCGGCCCACCGCTTGCGGTTTGCCGGGAAATCGAAAAGGCCGGCCTCATCTACGATCAACTCATCCACGAATTTGGCGCGTGGACGCATCTCTCCTTTGATCCACAATCGCGACGCGAAGCGCTGCGGATTTTCAAAGACGGGCACGGCTATCAAATCGGCTTGGCGGCTCCGGCGACGGGAACAAGAATCGGTTAGGATCGGGTCCACATGCCGAAGCGCTCAGCTATCGCTGCCTCGCCAACGCGGACTAGGGATGTTCTCATGTCTCGTTCGTTTTTTTCGCGTGCCGCGTAGATTGCCGAGGGGGATTGGGTGACAACCGCAGAGCTGACCGCCGCGTCGCGCGAAGAAGGGCACTCTTCCAAATATCTCATTGGCCTCGCGCTCGGCCCGCTGCTGGCGCTTCTGGTCTGGTATCTGCCGCTCTCTCCCAACCCGCTGGCCAATCACGCGCTCGCCATCACGGTCTTCATGGTCGTGTATTGGATTTTCGAACCGATCGATCACGGCATCACGGCGCTGATCGGCTGTTATCTTTTCTGGGCGCTTGGCGTGGCCGAATTCGAAACCGCATTCGCGGGCTTCGCCAACAGCACCCCATGGTTTCTGTTCGGCGCCGTGCTGATGGGCGAAGCGGCGGCGCGCTCTGGCCTGGCGGAACGCATCGGCCGCATCGTCATCGGGGTCGCGGGAAATTCTTATGCGATGTTGCTTTTCAGCGCGATCGCTCTGGTTCTCTTGTTGAACTTCCTGGTGCCGTCGGGAATGGCGGAGCTCGCGATACTCGCTCCCATTTTCATGGGCGTCGTCGCTGCCTTCGGCGTCGACAAGAAAAGCAATATCGGCCGCGGGCTGTTCGTGATCATCACCTATGGCTGCGGGCTCTTCAACAAGATGATCCTGTCCGGCGGTTCCTCGATTCTGACCCGCGGGCTGGTGGAGAAGGTCACCGGCGAGTCCATCACCTGGAGCCAATATTTCATCGCCTTTCTGCCGGGGACCATTCTCACCGTCTTCGCATCCTGGGCCACGATCCGCTGGCTTTATCCGCCCGAGAAAACGCATCTTCCGGCGGACCGCAAATTAACGGAACTCGCGGTCGCGCGTGCGCCTTGGAGCGCGGTCGAAAAACGGACTCTGGTCCTGCTCCTCATTGCCATCGTGCTGTGGGCCACCGACTTCATCCATCAGATCGATCCCGCCGTGATCGCCTTGGGCGTAGGCCTCGCCTGCGCGCTCCCCAAGGTCGGCGTGCTCACGACGAAAGACGTCCGCGCGACCAATTTCCTCCTGATCATCTTTCTCGGCGGCGCCCTCAGCATGGGTGACGTGCTGATTCACACCTCGGCCTTGAACATGCTGACGGGCACGATGATGGCCTGGATGACGCCGCTGATGGGCAGCGCCTATGAATCTCCGAGCGTGCTGTACTGGACCGGCTTCCTCTATCATTTCGTCCTGGGCAGCGAGCTCTCGATGCTGAGCACGTCGCTACCCGTGATGATCAGCTACGCCCAGAGCCACGGCCTCAACCCCATCGCCGTCGCGATGGTCTGGGCCTTCGCGTCCAGCGGCAAATTGTTCATGTACCAGTCCTCTGTGCTGATCCAGGGTTTCGCCTATGGCTATTTCGACAGCCGCGACATGTTCAAGGTCGGGCTGGTGCTGACCATCGTCGAGGGGATCATCCTTTTCCTACTGGTGCCGCTGTATTGGCCGCTGATCGGGCTCAGCTGGACGCGCTGACCGCGGACGCCGCAGCAACAAAAGCCTCCATTCGGCGATAAGGGACTGGCGGAGCCGCGGTCCCCCGCTCTAGAAATACCCCACAAACATCATCATTCGAGGAAAACCATGCACGACACGGTCACCGGTACCCATTGGCACGAACCCAAGGCGGGCGAGAATGCAGGCTTCGGCAAGTTCAAGCGAGCGGCGATGCCCTATGACCGCTTCATGGAATCCGAGGGCATCCCGGTTTATCGCAATATTGGCGCGCGCCGAATGCAGGATCTGCCGCTGGCGCCTTGGAAGCGGCTGGGCGGACGCGGCTCTTATATCCAGCTCTTCGGCACCGAGGGCCTGTGGGGCTCCTATGTCGTGGAAGTCCCGGGCGCCGGGGCGCTCAACACCGACAAGCATCTCTATGAGAAAGTCGTCTTCGTCATCGAGGGGCGCGGCACCACCGAGGTCTGGCAGGAAGGCCAAACCAAGCGCCATGTCTTCGAATGGCAGAAGGGCTCGCTCTTCTCCATCCCGCTGAACACGCATCACCGCTTCATCAATGCGGGCAGTTCGCCGGCGCTGCTCTATTGCGGCACGACCGCGCCCAATGTGATGAACGTCATCGACAATATGGATTTCATCTTCAACTGCCCCTACGCCTTCACCGATCGCTTTTCCGGCGCGGAGGATTACTTCAAGCCGAACGACGATCTGGAGCCCGATCCCGTTCGCGGGCTCGCGA
Source organism: Micropepsaceae bacterium (assembly GCA_035318785.1). Classification (GTDB taxonomy): domain Bacteria; phylum Pseudomonadota; class Alphaproteobacteria; order Micropepsales; family Micropepsaceae; genus CAIYRG01. Next base: position 10,761 of record DATHDZ010000189.1, on the reverse strand, counting down.
TGCGGCGGACCAATCTCATTCCCGACATCGTCAACACGCAATTGCCGCTGGATAATCGCCGCTCGCCCGGCTATCGCCGCGTCGAACCGAACATGGCCGGGAACCGCTTCTATCTCTGGATCGGCCATCACGAGACCGGCCGCTACTCCAAGGCGCACAAGCACATGTCGGCCGCGGTGCTGCTCTGCGTGAAGGGCAAGGGCTACACTTACACTTGGCCCGAACATCTGGGCATGACGCCGTGGAAGGACGGCCATGCCGACAAGATCCTGCGGCAGGATTACGAATATGGCGGCATCGTCTCCGCCGCGCCGATGAGCGGCGACTGGTTCCATCAGCATTTCGGAATCGGCAAGGAAGGCCTGCGCGTCTCGGCTTGGCACGGACCGAACAATCAGCGCTCACGCAAGGCCGGGCGACCCGGCGAGCAGATGATCGATGCCGGCGCGATCGACATCAAGAAGGGCGGCGCGGCCATTCCCTATTACATGGAAGACCCCAATATCCGCGTCGAATTCGCCGCGACTCTGGCGAAGGAGGGTCTCGCCAACCGGATGAATCCGGAATTCTACGAAGGTCCGATGGCCGATGGGGCCGAGCCCGGCGACGTGATGTAACTCTAACCGCCGGCGGCGCGTTTGAGGGCGGCGATCGTCTCGGGCGGTTGATTCAGCGCCGCCTTGATCTTTGCCTCGACGATTTCGCCGGGCAGGGAATCGATCGGCAGACGAAGCTTCTTCGCGTCGGCGAGGAAGGCCGGATCCTTCATCACCGCGACCATTGCCTGGCGCTCGGCGCCAAGGATGTTCGCCGGGATGCCGGGCGGCCCCGCGGTCAGCCGGCCGAGCTCGGACAGCGACTGGAGCAAAGCCAGCAGCTTCCTGCCCTCATCGCCTTTCACATAGCTCGCGACCCGGGGCACCCCGGGAAGCGTCTCGGGCTTGCCGGAGAGCGCAAGACCATAAAACCCATTGCCGTTCTGGACGAATTGCTCGAACGCATCGAGCGTGCCGACCTCGCCGACGACCTCGCCGCGCATCATGCTCATCTCGCCCTCATTGCCGGTGAAGCCGTTGACGATCTGGATATTGAGATCGAGCGCCTCGGCCATGATGCGCGTGTCGTGATAGGAGGCGGCCCCGATGCCGGACGCGGCGAATTTGATCGGTCCTTTGGCTTTGATCATGTCGTCGAAGCTCTTGAAGCCCGATCGCTTGGAGATGAGAACGACGCGCGCCTCCTCCGCCGCTTTGCCGAGCCAACTGAACTTCGCCAGATCGAACTTCACGCCATTGCGCTGGATGAGCTGATCGTAGATCAGGCCGGTATTGAACATACCAATCGTGAGCCCATCGGGACGCGCGGCGTAAATCGCGTTGGCGCCGATGATGTTGCCCGCGCCAGGAACGTTCCTCACCACGATGCGCGAGCCTGGGAGGTGGTTCTGCAGATAGCGCGCGATCAGTCGGCCATAGGTGTCATAGCCCCCGCCGGGACCGGTGGCGACGATGTAGGTGATCGTCTTGCCATTGAACATGTCGCGGTCGGCGGCGGAAGCGGGTGCCGAGAACAACAAGCCGCACACGGCAATCGCCAACCAAAGTTTCACCACAGATGACTCCCCAGGCAATGCTGCACAGTCCCAAGCGCAGCCTAGCCAAATTGCCTGACCCCGGCAATTTGGACGGACACAAGCCGGTTCGCGCGGCGTTATGCGATGATCAAGGGAGAAGGAGAACCGCAATGCGCTACGAACTCTATTACTGGCCGTCGATCCAGGGTCGCGGCGAGTTCGTGCGGCTTGCCCTTGCGGAAGCCGGCGCGGATTACGTTGACGTGGCAAGGCGAAAGGGCGGCATGGCGAGATTGGAGCGCCTGCTCGAAAGCCCGCGCGTGAAACACCCGCCCTTCGCGCCTCCCTTTCTCAAAGCCGGCGAGCTTCTGATCGGACAGACCGCGAACATTCTACTCTTCCTCGGCGCGCACCATGGCCTGGCGCCGAGGAACGAGGCAGGCCGGCTCTGGGTCAATCAATTGCAACTGACCATCGCCGATCTCGTCGCCGAAGCGCATGACGTTCATCACCCAGTCGGTGCTGGGCTTTATTACGAAGATCAGAAGCGCGAAGCCAAACGTGCGGCGGAAAGTTTCACCGCCGAACGCATTCCAAAATATCTGGCCTATTTCGTGATGGTGCTCGCGCAAGGTGGGCGAAGTGGTTCCTATCTCGCCGGCGCGCGGCTTTCCTACGCCGATTTGTCGCTATTCCAAATCGTCGACGGATTGCGCTACGCCTTTCCGCACCGGATGAAGCGGCTGGAAAGGAAAATCCCCCGCGTGATCGGCTTGCGGAATCGCGTTGCCGCGCGGCCGCGCATCGCGGCCTATCTCGCGTCGGAAGCCCGCATCCCGTTCAACGAGAGCGGGATCTTCCGCCACTATCCCGAGCTCGACCGCAGCGACTGAGGGCCGCGAGCGCAAAAATCCTCAAACCTTCGCGAGCGCGCGCTCCAGCTCCCGGGCCATGAAGGGTTTCTGCAGCACCGGGCGCTCCCGGAATTTCTCCGGTACACCGCTTTCTCCATAGCCGGTGGCAAAGAGGAAGGGTACGCCGCGCGCTGCTAGCGCCTCGGCGACAGGGAAGACTTCTTTGCCCCGAATGTGAACATCGAGAATGGCGCAATCGAAATTGCCCTCCTCGGCATGGGCCAGGGCCTCTTCCAGCGTGCCGACAACCCCGGCCACTTCGATGCCCAGGTCGGTCAGGGCGTCTTCGATCAAAATGCTGACAAGCGCCTCGTCTTCGACGATCAAAATGCGGCGGGGAACGGCCATTTAAAGGACCTTTAGCAAAGGGTTAAGCAAGAACACCCCCCAAGGGTCTTGGTCAAAGTACCGGCCAGCCGAAATGGCGCATTAAGGGTTGTTCGCTACCGTTACCCTCGACAATGCCCACGCTAAGGCTTGGTCGAAAACGCCGGGATCATCCCTATGGTTCCCTTGGCCCGCGATGGAACCTCGGCTCGTTCGATCACGTTGGATCACTGGGGCAGGAGAACAAAATAAAAATGGCCCCGGCCAAGACCTTACTATTAAGCGCGCGGGCGCTGACTCGACGCCACAAATTGCGTCATGTCGGCCGCGACAAGCTGACCATCGCCAGGCGCCGTGCGGACGAGGGCTACACCTATCATGCGGCTGACGGCAAAGAGATCACCGATCCCGCGGTGCTCAGGCGCTTCGCCTCGCTCGCCGTCCCACCGGCCTATGAGGAAGTCTATTTCTGTCCCGACGAACAAGCTCATCTTCAGGCGGTAGGCCGCGACGCTGCCGGGCGGCTGCAATATCGCTACCATCCCGATTGGGAAAAGGTGCGGGAAGCGGGTAAGGCCGGACGGTTGGGCGCCTTGGCTGCGGTTCTGCCGAAGATTCGCCGTGCGGTGGCGCAGCATCTTTCTGGCAACGAACCGACGCGCAATTTCGCCCTCGCGGCGACGATCGAATTGGTCGCGGGCAGCGCCATCCGTCCCGGCAGCGAGGAATATGCCAGGAAGCACGGCACAAGGGGCGCGACCACGCTGCTGAAATCCAATGTGCGGGTCAGCGGCGACATGATCACCCTGGTCTTCCGCGCCAAAGGCGGCAAGGACGTGCGCAAGGAATTTTGCTCGCCCCGTCTCGCCGCGGCGATTCCCGTGTTGCGCACGATCTCCGGGCCGCGGCTCTTTCAATTTCGCGACGAGGGCGGCGGGATCAAGCATGTGACAGCCCGCGAGGTGAATCTGTTCCTGCGCGAGATCGCCGGCGGCGGAGTCTCGCTCAAGGATTTCCGCACGCTCTGCGCATCGGCGGCGGTGCTGGACAATCTGGCGCGCATGGTGCCGGCCGACAGCGCGCGCAAGCGGCGCAAGCAGGTGCTCGAGGCGGTCAAGGCCGCCGCCGAGGAACTCGCCAACACGCCGGCCGTTTGCCGGCGCTCTTATGTTCACGAGACGGTGGTCACCGCCTTCGAGAAGGGCGTGCTGGAAAGCTTCTCGGCGACTCTCAAAGCCTGCCGCTCGGCCACAAGGCGCGAGCAATTCCTCGCCCAAGTGGTCGCGACGGCATCGGTGTGACGTGACGTTTTAGTCGGGATGCGCCCCTTCGGCGGCGTTCTCCAACACCTTGCCGGTCTGGGCATCGACGCCGACCTCATAGGTCGTCTTGCCGTCCTTGATGTCGAAAGAATAGCGCAACCCGCTGCCGCCCTTTTCCTTCTCCAATTCCTGATCGGTGATCGCGCCGGGCCGTGCTTTGAGCGCTATGGCGCGCGCGTCCTCCAACTTCACCTTGGCGGTCTTCGCGAGTTCTTCTCCGGTATAGGCCGTCGCGATGCTTGCGCCGCCGACAAGGCCGGCGAAGAGCGTCAGCGCGCCAAGAATTGTTGCGCTGCGCGTGTTGCGAAAATTCGGAATCATTGCGTACCTCTCGAAATTGCTGCCTCTCCTCCGACAAGATGGATAGCGGCAGCGGCGATTTTAGGGCCGCAACATTGTGGATTGTCCATGAAGTTGAACAAGCCGTCAGGCGCTCGCGATAGCGTCAGCGTGACGAAGTTCAGGACGCCATGGGGACGAGACCGAGCCGTACCATGAGCGCGCGGTCGTGTGCCTCGGCCGGATTGGGTGTCGTCAACAGCCGCGGCCCGTAGAAGATGGAATTGGCCCCGGCGAGGAAGGCCAGCGCCTGCGCTTCATCGCTCATCTCCTCGCGGCCGGCCGACAAGCGCACCATGGATTTTGGCATTGTGATGCGCGCGACCGCGATGGTGCGCACGAAGTCGAGCGGATCGAGCGGCGCGGAGTCCGCGAGCGGGGTCCCTTCGACGCGAACAAGCGCATTGATCGGAACCGATTCGGGATGCTCGGGCAGGCTCGCCAGCGCCGCGATCAGGCCCGCGCGATCCTCTTCGCTCTCGCCCATCCCGACAATGCCGCCGCAGCACACATGGATTCCTGCCTCGCGCACATGGGAAAGCGTGTCGAGACGCTCCTGATAGGTCCGGGTGGTGATGATGTCGCCGTAATAATCCGGCGAGGTGTCGAGATTATGGTTGTAATAATCCAGGCCCGAATCTTTCAGCCGCTCCGCCTGCGCACGCGTCAGCATGCCGAGCGTTGCGCAGGTTTCCAGGCCCAAAGCCTTGACGCCTTGAACCATCGCGCAGACCGACTCGACGTCGCGGTCCTTCGGCTCGCGCCATGCTGCGCCCATGCAAAAACGCGACGCACCCGAATCCTTTGCGCATTTGGCCGCGGCAAGCACGGCGGAAAGCGCCATTAGTTTCTCCGCTTTGACGCCCGTCTCGTACCGCGCGCTTTGCGGGCAATAGGCGCAATCTTCCGGACAACCTCCCGTCTTGATGGAGAGCAGCGTCGAGATTTGCACCTCGCGGGCGTTGAAATATTTGCGGTGCAGCGTTTGGGCGCGGAAGATCAATTCACCGAAGGGAAGCGCGAACAGCGTCCGCACGTCATCCCGCGTCCAATCGTTTCGGATGTCCCCGCTCATGGCCGCACTATCGCGCGCCTCGTCCAAAAGGCAAGCGTGGCCCGCGGCCGCACCGTCGCTCAGCCGAAGCGGCCGGTGATGTAATCCTCGGTGCGCTTATTGGTCGGGGTGGTGAAGATGTTCTCGGTCTCGCCGAACTCAATCAGTTCGCCCAGGAACATGAAGGCCGTGTAGTCGGAGACGCGAGAGGCCTGCTGCATGTTATGGGTGACGATGGTGATGGTGTAATCCTCGCAAAGCTCGCTGATGAGCTCTTCGATCTTGGCGGTCGAGATGGGATCGAGGGCGGAGCACGGTTCATCCAAGAGGATGAGGTCGGGCTTGATCGCCACCGAACGGGCGATGCAAAGCCGCTGCTGCTGGCCACCGGAAAGCGATGTACCGCTGGCGTGGAGCTTGTCCTTGACCTCGTCCCACAGGGCCGCCCGGCGCAGGGCATGTTCGACCCGTCCCTCCAACTCCGAGCGCGGCACACTGTCGTGAAGCTGAAGCCCAAAGGCGATGTTGTCGAATATCGTCATCGGGAACGGTGTCGGCTTCTGGAACACCATGCCGACCTTGGCGCGGAGCTGATTGAGATCCAGCCGGCCAGAGAGGATGTTCTCGCCGTCCAGCAGCACTTCGCCTTCGGCGCGCTGATTGGGGTAAAGCTCGTAGATGCGGTTCAACACGCGCAGAAGCGTGGACTTGCCGCAACCGGAAGGCCCGATGAAAGCGGTCACCTTGTTGCGGTAAAGCGGCAGCGTGATTTTGTTCAGCGCCTGGAAACTGCCGTAATAGAACGAGAGCCCGTTGATCGCGACTTTGACCGCGCCGTTTTCCATCGCTACCTCCGGTCCGTGCGCGCTTCAAGCACGCGCGCCGTGATGGAGAGGATGAGCACGGCCAGTGTGATGAGAAGCGCTCCCGACCAGGCGAGGCTTTGCCAGTCATTGTAGGGGCTTATGGCGAATTGAAAGATGACAACGGGCAGACTCGCCATCGGCGCATTGGGATCGAGGCTCCAGAATTGGTTGTTGAGCGCGGTGAAGAGAAGCGGCGCCGTCTCTCCGGAAATGCGCGCGATGGCCAGCAGCACGCCGGTGACGATTCCGGCCCGCGCCGCGCGCCACGTGACCTGGCGGATGACGTGCGAACGCGGCGCCCCAAGCGCCACGGCCGCTTCGCGCAATGTGTTGGGGATGAGCAGCAGCATGTTCTCGGTGGTGCGAACCACGACGGGAATGACAATTGTTGCCAGCACGGCCGCCCCAGCCCATGCGGAAAAATGCCCCATAGGCAGCACGATGACTTCATAGATGAAAAGGCCCAGCACGATGGAGGGCGCGGAGAGAAGGATATCATTGACGAAGCGCACGACCGAAGAGAGCCGGGTATGCCGGCCATATTCCGCCAGATAAGTACCTGCAAGAATGCCAATGGGCGTACCAACGGCGACGGCAAACGCATTCATCAGAAGACTTCCGGCAATCGGATTGAGCAACCCGCCGTCCTCGCCCGGGGGCGGAGTCATTTCGGTGAACAGCCTCAGATCGATGCCGGAAAACCCTTTGTAAAGCAGCGTGCCAAGAATGAGCGCGAGCCATCCGAGGCCGAAAATCGTGGCCAACACCGAGAGGGTGAGGAAAAAGCCGTTCCTCAAGCGGCGGCGGAAATAGCGGCCGCTATTCATGTCCGGCTCCCGGCGCGCAGTTCCAAACGGTGGAGCATGAATTGCGCCGCCGCGAGGACGATGAACGTCACGAAAAAGAGCAGAAGTCCGAGTTCGACCAGCGATGGAAGATAGAGATCTCCGACCGCTTCGGTGAATTCATTGGCGATGGCCGCCGATATGGTGGTTCCGGGTGCGAAAAGCGAGGTTGAGATTCGGTGCGCGTTGCCGATCACGAAGGTGACCGCCATGGTCTCGCCGAGGGCGCGCCCCAGCGCCAGCATGACGCCACCCGCCACGCCGGAACGCGCATAAGGCAGCACCACATTCCACAACACTTCCCAATTTGTGGAGCCGAGCGCATAGGCGGCTTCTTTCAACACCGGCGGCACGGCTTCGAACACGTCGCGCGTGATCGCCGAAATGAAAGGAATCGTCATGATGCTCAAGATCAGCGCGGCGGTGAACATGCCGATCCCATAGGGCGGGCCGGCAAACAGGCTGGAAAGCACAGGGACGCCCGCGAAGGTCGCGATCAAGACCGGAATCACGCTTTGTTGCAGGACGGGCGCCAGCACGAACAGGCCCCAAATGCCGTAGATGATGCTCGGAATTCCGGCAAGAAGCTCGACCGCGATGCCAATGGGACGCCGCAAAGGTCGCGGACAAATCTCGGTGAGAAAAATGGCGATACCGATGCCGACGGGAATAGCTACCAGCATGGCCAGAAACGATGTGATCAGCGTGCCGGCGATGGGTGCGAGCCCACCGAATTTCTGCGTGACCGGATTCCAGACCTGCGTCCAGATGAACGGCAAACCAAAGGCCTGGATCGCGGGCCACGCGCCCCTCAGGAGCGACCAGAAAATACCGGCGAACAGCGCAAGCACCAGAAATGCACAAGCGAGCGTGAGACGGTGAAACCAACGATCGGTGCGATAAGAGCGGCGCAATCGTGCCGAGCTCGGCGAGGAAGAGACGTCTTGGCTCAAGGCAAGATCGACCATGCAGGGGCGTGGAGTCCAAAGAAAAAGCGGGAGGCTGTCTAAAAAGGTCAGCCTTCCCGCTTCTATATGCGCCAATCTCGAACTATTTGCGAAGCCGTAACGAAGCTGTCACCCCGGAGGTGCCGGTGCGTAAATGGCGCCGGCCCCCCGATGGGCCGGCTCAGCGTCCACCGTTCCAACCCTGGACCTGGTTCCAGCTCGTCATGAAGGTCTGCTTCACCGGATTCGGAAACGCCACATAATCCAGGCTGGCGGCCATCTCGTCGCCGTTCTGGTAGGCCCATTGGAAGAATTTCAGGGCCTCCTTCGTCGCCACTTGGTCCTGCGGTTGCTTATAGACCAGGATGAAGGTCGCGCCTGAGATCGGCCAAGTGTCTGCCCCCGGTTGGTCCGTCAGAAGCGTGCCGAAACCATTGGTCGGACTCCAGGCGGCGCCCGCTGCGGACGCCGCGAAGCTCGGTGCCGCCGGACTGACGGTCTTGCCTTCGCGATTGATCATGCGGACGTAGTTCAATTTGTTCTGCTTAACGTAGGCATATTCGACATAGCCGATGGCGCCTGATGACTGCGACACATTCCCGGCGACACCCTCATTTCCCTTGGCGCCGATCCCGGTAGGCCAATCAACGGCGGTGGCAAAGCCGACACGGTCGGCCCACTCTTTGCTGACCTTGGAAAGATAATTCACGAAAATAAAGGTCGTACCGGATCCGTCGGAGCGGTGAACGGTCACAATCGCCTGGTTGGGCAGGGTGAGACCCGGATTGAGCTTCTTGATCGCCGGGTCGCTCCAATTCGAGATCTTGCCGAGGAAGATATCGGCGAGCGTGGTGCCATCGAGCACCAATTGTCCGGGCGCCACTCCACGAAGGTTCACGATAGGCACGTCCCCACCGATGACCGTCGGAAATTGGATCAGCCCGTATTGGTTCAACTCCTTCACGGAAAGCGGCATGTCGGTCGCGCCGAAAGTGACGGTCTTGGATTCGATCTGCTTGATCCCTCCGCCCGAGCCAATCGACTGATAGTTTAGGCCGTTTCCGGTGGCGCCCTTATAGGCTGCCGCCCATTTGGCGTAGATCGGGAACGGGAAGGTTGCGCCGGCCCCGGAAATATTCACGGCAAGCGCCGCCGTCGTCATTCCGATTGCGGCGACGAGGGCAATCGCGCTGGAGGTGAGTTTGTTGAAAAGGCTCATTGGGTCCTCTCAGGTCGGATGGCGAGGCTTCGCGGTAGGCGGAATCTGCCCATTGCCGCTCAAAGCGGATAACGCCAAAACTGCGTGTAACGAATGTCACATTTGGACGAAGCTTTTATGACAGCCCCGCTGGGCGACACGGGAAACCCAGGGATTCCGGGCACGAATCCTCTGAGGGAGCCGAGCATCGGCGGGGCTCGCGGCTTCGTGAATACGCGAACGGGCGCCGGTAACCCGGCGCCCGTCTGCAACCTATTCGGTCCGATTACGGCTTGGCGATGTGCCAGACCATGCCGCGGCCTTCACCCTTTTGGTCCCCGGCAGCTGCGTCCATGACGAAATAATAGAGCGGCTTGCCCTTATAGCTCCATTGCTTGGAGCCATCGTCGCGGGAGATGACCTTCCACTCGCCCATGTCCTTGGCGGCGGCATCGGCCTTCAGCGCCGGCCAGTTCATCAGGCACATGCCGTTACAAGCGGACTTGTTGGCCTCTTTGTCGTTGTCCCACGTGTAGAGCGTCATGCCTTTGGCATCCTGCAGCATGCCACCGGCCATCTTCACGCCCGTCGGCATTGCTTCCGCAGCGAGGGCGATGCCGTAAGCGGCCACCGAAAAAAGGACAGCCGAAGTCAGAATTCTCGTTGCACGCATCATCTTCTCCCTAAAGTTTTTCCTGGGTCCTGGACTTACGGGCGGGGGTGCCCGACACAAATCCGATCCCCTGATTAGCACAATTTAACCGTCCGAGGCCATGGAGGGGCCATCAGTTTCCGTCCCCGGTTTTCCAAACCCCGCCCTGATGCTAGTTTGGCTCGAATTCGGGAAGAGGGAACGAACGCGATGAACTTGGGAAATGCACGGTTTTTCTTGGCGGCTGGCGTGGCCGTTGCAGCTTTGGGCGCCATCGCAACCGGCGGCAGCAATGCGGCGTCTGCGCCCTTTACGCTGGCGTCCTCATCCTTTGCCGATGGAGCCATGCTCACGAAGAAAAACGCCGCGGACGACCCGATGCGGATGTGCGGCGGCGAGAATGTCTCTCCGGCCCTTGCTTGGGCGAACGCACCCGCCAAGACCAAGAGCTACGTCGTTTTCATGCTCGACCCGGAGGGATTGTTGGGCCAGGGGGTGTCGCATTGGGTGGGCTACAACATCCCAGCCAATGTCACCGGCTTCGCCGAGGGCGAGATCACTAAGGGCTCCAAGAATTTCGTCGGGGGCAAAGGCACGCGCGACAACGCGCTCTATATCGGTCCGTGTCCGCCGATCGGCGATTCCCCGCACCATTACGTCTTCACGGTGGTGGCAACGGAACTTGAACCCGCTTCCCTAAAGCCGGGCATGACGCGCGATGAGG
>DATHDZ010000188.1:0-3544 GCA_035318785.1 Micropepsaceae bacterium | reverse complement strand
GGCACAAGGCCGTCCTTCGAAAAGACCACGGCCGCAGCGCTGAAAGAATTCTACGGCAAATGGTACGCGCCCAATAATGCCATCCTGGTGGTGGTCGGCGATCTCGATCCGCAGGCGACTCTCGCCAAGGTGCGAACCCTGTTCGGGTCGATCCCCCGCAAGACCATTCCCGTCCACCCCGCGATCAATCCCAAACCCATCGCGGCGACTGAGCCCTTTACGGTTCCCACCAACAGCGCCAATGGGACGAGCGTGCTCGCTATGCGGATACCCGGTCTCGACAGTCCGGATTTTCCCGCGCTCGAGGTTCTCTCCGATGTCCTGAACAGCGAGCGGGGCGACCTCTACGCTTTGGTGCCGGCCGGCAAGGCGCTCTCCACCGGGTTTTCGCTCGATCCGCTGCCCAAGGTCGGCATGGCTTACGCGACGCTCGCGTTTCCCGCCGACGGCGATGCCAAGGCGGCTGAAGGCGAGCTTCGCACCACGCTGCAGAAGATTCTCACCGACGGCGTGCCGGCCGAGCTTGTGGAGGCGGCGAAGATCCAGGAAGAGCGCCAGGCGGAATTCCAGAAGAACTCGATCGCCGGGCTCGCTTCGATTTGGTCGGAAGCCGTGGCGGTCTACAATCTGCGTTCGCCCGACGAAGATTTGGAGCGGATCAAGAAGGTCACGGTCGCCGACGTGAACCGCGTCGCGAGGGCCTATCTCAATCTGGAGCGCGCGGTTTCGGCCGTGCTGGTGCCGCGCGGCGGCGGCCGGCCGGTTGCGTCCAGTGGCTTCGGTGGCCAGGAAACCATCTCGCTCGGGGAAGCGCAGCCCACGAAACTCCCCGATTGGGCTGAGAGCGCGTTGAGCCGGCTGAACGTGCCGACGTCCACCATCCACCCGACGGTGAGCACGCTGCCGAACGGGTTGACGCTGATCGTGCAGCCCGAGGATGTCAGCGACACCGTCACGATCTATGGCCATATCAAGAGCCGCCCGGAGTTGCTGGTGCCCCAGGGCAAGGAAGGCATGTCGCAGGTGATCTCCGAGCTGTTCGATTACGGCAGCGAGACGCTCGACCGCATCGCCTTCCAGGAAGCGCTGGACAAGATCGGCGCGGAGGAAGATGCCGGAACCGATTTCACCGTTCAGGTTCTGGCGCGCGATGTTGATCGCGGCGCGCAGCTTCTTGCCGACAATGAGCTGCATCCCGCGTTCCCGCGAGAGGCCTTGGAGATCATCAAGGGGCAGGTGGCGCGCGTGGTGGCGGCGCAGCTTAAGAGTCCCGGCTATATGATGCAGCGCTCGTTGCGCGAGGCGCTCTACCCAAAAGGGGATCCGTCCTTACGCGATGCGACGCCGGAAAGCGTCCGTTCGCTCACCATCGATGACGTGAAAGCCTATTACCACGCCGCGTTCCGGCCCGATCTTGCCAGCATCGTCGTGATGGGCCGCATCACGCCGGAGCGCGCCCGCGCGGTGATCGAGAAATATTTCGGCGCGTGGAAAGCTGAAGGTCCCAAACCGCCTACGGATTTGCCTGCCGTGCCGCTGAACAGCGCCAATGTGGTCGCCGTGCCTGATGAAAGCCGCGTACAGGATAGCGTCGTTCTGGCTCAGAATATCGACATCACGCGTTCCCATCCCGATTATTACGCGCTGCAATTGGGCAATGGTGTACTGGGCGGCAGTTTTTATTCGACGCGGCTTTCGATCGATTTGAGGAAGAATGCCGGCCTTGTCTATTCGGTCGGATCCGATGTGAGCGCCGGCAAGACGCGCGGCAATTACATCGTGCAATTCGCCTCCGATCCGGAAAACGTCTCAAAGGCTCACACCATCATCGTGCAAGAGCTCAAGCAAATGCAGGACACGCCCGTTGGCGCGGACGAATTGCAGCGCACCAAGGCCTTGATGCTTCGCCAGATACCCTTGGGTGAATCCAGTGTCGGACGCATTGCTCGCGCACTCGCCGGCCGCTGGGATCTGGACTTGCCACTTGACGAACCCACGAATGCTGCGCGGCGCTACATCGCGCTCGGCCCGGCGGACGTGCAGGCCGCGTTCAAGAAATGGGTGCGTCCCGGTGACCTCGTGCGAGTGAGCCAAGGCCCAACGCCGCAATAGCCTAAGGGATCACAGAGACTGTGAAGCTGGCCGGCGCGTCGCCGCGCTGCTGGCGCTCCCACATCGTCACATAAGCGGATTCGAGATAACGCGCGAACCGCGCCGTGTCGAACATCGGATGTGTGTCACGATTGGCCGCGAGCTTCGCTTTTATCGCGGCTAACGCAGCGGGTTCGCGCGCGAGTTTCCGCGCCAGGGTTTCATATTCGGCAAGAGAACCCGTCACCAGCTCGGGCATGCCGATCGCGTTCAACAGGCTTGCCGCGACGCGGCCCGGGAACGTGCTGCCGGGACATGTCACCAGCGGCAAACCCATCCACAGCGCGTCGCTGGCGGTGGTATGCGCGTTGTAGGGCTGCGTATCGAGGAAGAGATCGGCCAGACGGTGCCGCGCCAGATGCTGATCCGGCATGGTGCGCGGCGCGAAGACGAGCCGTTCGGGCGCCACACCGCGCGCTTGTGCTTCGCGTTTGACGTTCGCCGCCGCGATGGGGTTGTCTTCGAGCAGCCACAAGGCGCTGTCCTCGACATCGCGCAGCAACCGCATCCAAATGTCGAAGATTTCAGGCCCGATCTTGTAGGTGTTGTTGAAGGAGGCGAAGACGAAGCCGTGCTCCGGCAAGCCGGCTTCGGCGCGGGTTGGAGTCTTCTCGGCGATGCGTCGTTTGCGGTCGTTCGCTTGATAGGCGTCGGGCAGGTAGATGACTTTCTCGCTGTAATCGACCCGATGTTCCTCGGGGATGACGATGCGGTCGGCGATGATGTAATCGATATAGGGCGCACCCATGGTGCCCGGATAGCCGAGATAGTTCACCTGCACCGGCGCCGGCCGATGGGCGAGAATGGCGGTGCGTGAGTCGCCCGTATACCCGTTGAGATCGATCGCGATGTCGATCTCCATTTCGCGCATCAATGCGGCGACTTGAGAATCGCTCATATCCTGTACGTCGATGAACTTGTCAAATGCAGTTTCGATGCGCGTCCGGGTCTCGCTTCTGTCGTCGCGGCTGAACGAGATGGCGATGGTCTCGAAACGGTCTTTGTCATGGTGCTCGAATATGCCGACGATCAGAAAGGCAACTGCATGGGCACGAAAATCGGTGGAAAGATAGGCCACGCGTATCTTGTCATGTTGATAGCGCTCGCCGCGCCATAATGGCGTGGCGGCGGGCGGGCATTCCTCGGCCACCCAAAGCCGTGCGGCAGCCAGATTCTCGCTTTCCGAATCGCACAGGCCCCGGTGATCCAACGCCTCGATGACGCGCGATCCCGCCATCAAGCCGGCGGTGATCCTCCTCTTGTCCTCCTCGCGTCGCTGCCAATCGCAGGTGTGGAGGCGGGAATGAATCCCAATACGCATGGCCCCGGTGTGTCCAGGATCAAGCGTGAGCGCCCTATCACTATCGGCGATGGCATCGGGAAAGCGCTTGAG
>DATHDZ010000187.1:0-3137 GCA_035318785.1 Micropepsaceae bacterium | reverse complement strand
CCGGCCGCACCGAGGTCTCGTCCCGGGCGATCAGGATGCCGGAAACCTCGACGATGTTCGAGAAGCAGGCTTTTGCCGCTTTCAGCACGGTGACGGCGGCGCCCTTCGGCGCGGCCGGGTCGGGCTCGTCGGCGGCGAGGGTGGGGAGGGAAAAGAGGCAAAGCAGGGTGGCGAAGAGCAGGGTGGGCAATTGGCGTGAAGCTGCGAAATTACGCATCGGCAATCGAGTCCTGGTTTCAAGCTCTTTCGATATCAGAAGGCCGGCTGCGGCGCCAAGCGCTCATGCCGCTGCTGTCAGAGGTCGCGCCCGCTCGATCCGCTTGCGCTCGCGCGGTGAATGCATCGCTTCCCACAGGTCGGTTCGCCGCTGCACATTGAGCCAGAAATCCGGGCTGTTGCCGAACACGCGGGCGAGAATCAGAGCCGTCGCCGCGGTCACATTGCGGCGGTCGTTGCACAGCTCATTGACGTGCTTGCGCTGCACCCCCATGGCGTCAGCCAGCGCGCCCTGCGTCAGGCCGATCGGCTTCATGAATTCCTCGACCAGGATTTCACCTGTTGTCGCCGGCTTGCGTTTGGTCGTCAGCATGGCTTGCCTCACTCGTAGCTGTGATCGTCTAGATATAAATCTTTCGCCTCACCCCGGCCGCTGTCCCATCGAAACACCAGCCGCCATCGCTTGTTGACGCGGATCGAGTGCAGGCCGTCGAGATGGCCCCGCAGCTTCTCGAAATGGTTGCTGGGCGGCGATCGCAGATCGCGGTCCGTGCTCGCATCGTCGACCATCTGGATCTTGCGGAACAGGCGTTCTTCCAGATCGGACGGGATTTTCTTCGACCTGACGTCGTTAATGAAGAACTCCCGCAACCAGTCGTCCCGGAAGCCCACGATCATGCAGCAACCCCATCTGAGGCAGTGTACCGCACAATGACCCATACCGCAATGGCTGGGGCCTGTCCTGAGCCGGTTGCAGGGTACCAAAAACACGTATATTACGTGGTTACGGAAGGCAAAATGCGTGAATTTACGTCCCTCGACCTGCAACAACAGTCCGGAGAGATTCAGCGCTCAGCCGCGGCCTCTCCCGTGGTCATCCTGAATCACGGCAAGCCGCGCTCCGTCATGATGTCCGTCGAGGAATTCCGTCGCCTGAAGCTGGCGGCCGACGAAGCCTTGCCGAGCGAGGTGACAAAACCCCGTGCCATCGTGCGGCGCGGACAGCTTAGGGATCCCTTGGGATATGAGACCGCGGATTTCCGCCACGTCGCAACGGCGATGGCGGATGCCGCCGAAAGCGGCCGCAATCGTGACGCCGTGCGCGCGGAGATCAGGGCAGTCGAGCGCCGCCTGGGGATTTCGTGACCGGCGATCAGCCGACCGATGACATCGCGCGGCGGTCGCGAATTCTCATTCCCGACACCACGCCGCTTTCGTTGCTCGCTTTGATCGGCCGCGATGCGCTGGACTGGCTGTTCGTGCCCAGGGCCGATGTCTGGGTCACAGACATGGTGCGCGAGGAAGCCATACGCGATCCGGACCCGGGCGATGACCAGCGGCTTTCGCACCGCGCGGTGCTGAAAGAGTGGTTTGCCGGCAATGCCAACCGCATTCACATCAAGGCCACGCGCGAAGGCGAGGAATACGCCAAGGCCATGACGAACTGGCAGCTCGCCGGCTCGAAACCCGAACTGAAACCTTCGTGGAAGGGCAGGGGCGAGCGCAGCGTCCCCGGGGTGATCGAAGCGGTGGAAAGCCTGCTGGCGGACGGCGAGGCGGTGGTCGTGCTGGTCGACGACAACAAGGCCCGTATCGCGATCCAGCTCGGACACGAATTCGATATCGACCTGATGGGCACCGAAAGTTTTGTCACGTGGATGCGGGACAGGTTCAGGATGCCGAATGCGGAGAATGCCTGGGCGGCGATCAGGATTGCGGCTGCGAATAACGTGCCGGAGACGAGGGATGATGATCCGGTTTATTTGCGGAAGTGATTTGGGGGAGGCGGCCGACAATGGCCATGGCCAAGCCGCCTCAAAGTTGGGTATCGTGATATCGGAGTATTGGGCGAATTCTGACAAAAGAATTCAGTTAAGAGGCTTGGCCCAGGCCGGATCATCCGTTAGGCCTTGGCAGCTTGAGCGTTTGGTTAGAAAATTCGATCCTGTGGAACGCGATCTCCGCAACCGATCATTGGGACGAGCGGGCGAAGAATTTGTTCTGGAGATAGAAAAGAAGAAGCTTGAAAGGTTCCAGCGGTCGGACCTAATAAAGAAAATAAGGTGGGTGTCGGAGGACGAGGGCGACGGCGCGGGATACGATATTCTTTCTTTCGAACCCGACGGTCGGGAGCGTCTAATCGAAGTCAAAACGACGAATGGAGCAGCTAGAACGCCATTCTTTCTGTCTGAGAACGAATGCCAGAGGGCTGCAGCATCCGCGGAATCATGGCGTTTGTATCGTGTGCACTTATTCGCCCAAACTCCGCGCATTTTTCAGATAGCCCCTCCTCTCAATGAAATGCTTCACCTGCGCCCCGATACTTGGCGCGCGTCTTTTTCGTGATCGCCGTAGCCGCCAGTGGTGAATGCAATTGGTCAAATTTCCGATTTTCCGAAATTTCCACTTGCCGCCAGCCCGACTCAGGAATATATCCCTCCCCGTCCCGCCCCACAGAGGGGCGTATCCGGATCGTCAGAGACGCGGGGCGGGATGCGGTGGACGCGGCAGCGTTAGGCGCGTGACGTGGTGGCAGGGCGGGTTTTGGATTGAGCCAGACCCGTGAGCGATCAAACGGCGAGCTGACGAACGGCGCTGAAGCGTACGGCAAAGCCGTGTGGTCCTGACACCCGTTGCTGGTGTCAAGTTGGCGGAGGCATGTCGGCCCAACCGGGCGCGGATATGCCGTTAATTCGCCAGCGACGGTGACAAGACGAATTCGTCGCCGGGGAGAGCGCGTTATAAGCCGTAAAACCATTGCGCAGGGAATGTCGGATTGCCTCCGCTGAACCTGTATGCTCGTGTGCGTTTCCTCTATCCATTTTGCACACGGGACCGCGGGTGCAGCGCGCATCCGGCATTCCCCGCGCCCTCTGATTGGCGCGAGACTGTTTAAGCAAACCTCGGGCGCCACGCGTCGC
>DATHDZ010000186.1:0-13705 GCA_035318785.1 Micropepsaceae bacterium | reverse complement strand
CAGATTAACCAAATGCGGGTCCCCTCGCACCGCCACGCGACGAAGGCCGCCTCCTTCGGAGAGACGTAAGGTGCCTATGTCTGCTCGACAGAGACGTGTGGCGCTGTCGAGGATGGCGTCGAAGATAGGCTGCAAGTCGTGAGGCGAGCTCGCAATGGCGCGCAGCACTTCCGAGATGGCCGTCTGTTGCTCCATGAGTTCGGTTACCCGATCTTGCAGCTCAGAAGCAGTCCTTTCTCCGTGGATACTCTCGTTCATGGGGAGCAGTTCCTCGGCTTAGACGGTGAGGGCAGCATAACGGCTCCGGCCGCAGTTCGCGATGGCTCTCACGGCGGCGGCATCGAAGTGCCGTTCGGCGGATACAAGCAATCGGGCTTCGGCCGCGACAAGTCGCTTCACGCGATCGACAAATACAGCCAGCTGAAGACCACCTACATCACCGTGGGGTGACTCCCCTCCCTCGCCCCCACCCGCTCGCGCTTTCGCGCTCGCGACCTCCCCCGCTTCGCAGGGGAGGAAAACCAAATACGCGCTAACGCAAATTTTCCTCCCCCGCGTGCGGGAGAGGTGGCGAACAGCACATGCGGTGAGCCGGTGGGGGGCTACCGCCGCGTCAGCGCGGCGGCGATGATGCGGTCGAAGAAGGCGAGACTCGTTTGGTCGCGCGCGTAATCAGGGATGGCGTTGCCGCGATAGAACGGCGCCGCCAGCATCTTGAAATAGAGATCGCGGTCATTGTCGACCTCGCGCACGAAAGCCAGCATCTCCTTCATGGTCGAGAATTTGGTGAAGTCGATATAGCCCGCGGGATCGAAAGACAGCGTGGCCTGCGTATCGCCGACATAAATGGGAATGCTGCCTGCGAACATCGGATCGACCAGCTTCTCGGTCATGTAGCCTGGCCAGATCGTGTTCTCGATCGCCAGCGTGAATTTGTAGCGCCGGAAGAACTCCACCTTGCCCGCTGCGCGATTGGGGACCATCGGCACGGTCCAGCCATTCATATTGTTGAGTTGGCGGCCCGCGGCATCGACGCGTTTATAGGCGTTCAGCATGCGAAAGATCGCGTCGCGATACGGCACTTCGTGCAGATAGACGAAATTGCAGAACTGGGTTTTCTCGTGTGCGACTTTTTCCCAATCGGTCGCGGCGGCTTTCACCAGCCGCTCGGGCCCGTAGCCCCAGCCGCGCCCCTCATAGACCCATAGCGGCAAGCGCAGATGGTTGGGGTGATCGACAAGCGCCGAAAACGTCATGGCGAATTCGCAGCCATCCATATCGGGCTCGAAATTCTCGCCGGTAAAGAAGACGCGCAAATAATTCCCCGCACTGATGCGCGCCACCGGCGCGTGATGGCGCGGGTCGGCATAGGGGCGGAACTGCGGCGCGAAGACGGAATAGAAAACGATTTCCGGATTCTGCGACGGGACGAGATCGTATTTGTCGTAGACGAAGGGAAAGAAGGCGCGAAAATGATCCGGCGTGAAGCCCGGCCAGAAATAGGCGAAGGCGACGCGAAGCTGCGGTTTCATGTCGGCAACTCGTCGCGGATCCCCCCACCCGCTCCCTTACGCGCTGTCGCGCTTGCGGGAGCGACCCCCGATCCAGTCGGGGGCAGGCTCTCCCCGCGCTGGGGGAGGTGAAACTCCGCAGTCCCCCTCCCCCAACGCGGGGTCGAGGGCGAAAGCGAAAGCTCCGGTGCAGCTTTCGCCGACCGAGCGTTAGGGGTGAGGGGTGAGAGCTCGCAAATCACGTGAGCGGTCTAGCGTGGCGCCTTAGAGACTGGCAAGCGCGTCAGGCAGCCTTTGCCAGCCGTGCAAGCTGATGCAACAGCGCTTCCGCACCTTTGAGCCGCTCCTCGGGCGTCGGCCATTCACGCATCACCACCATTTTCTGATCGGGGCGCACCTTCATGGTCCTGGCATGGTCGGTGATCAGGCGCACCAGCCCCCCGGCATTGGGATAGGCATTGTTGCGGAACGTGACCGTGGCGCCCTTCGGCCCTGCCTCGATCTTCTCCACCATCGCCACCCGGCAAAGATGTTTGATGGCGACGATCTTCAGAAGATGCTCGACCTCTTCGGGCAGCGGACCGAAGCGATCGATCATCTCGGCGGCAAAGCTTTCGATCTCGTCGGATTCGAGTTCCGATAGCCGCCGGTATAGCGACATGCGCACATTGAGATCGGGCACATAGGCTTCCGGGATCAGCACGGCCGCGCCCAGATTGATCTGAGGCGACCAGGTGTCCGAAATCTCTTCATCGACGCGACCGGCGCGCAAGGAGGCCACCGCTTCCTCCAGCATGTCCTGATAGAGCTCGATGCCCACCTCGCGCACATGGCCGGTCTGCTCCTCGCCGAGAAGATTGCCGGCGCCGCGGATGTCGAGATCATGGCTCGCCACCGAAAATCCCGCGCCGAGATTGTCGAGCGACTGCAGCACTTGCAGACGGCGCTGCGCACCATCGGTGAGCTTCTTGTCGGGCGGCGTGGTGAGATAGGCATAAGCGCGCTGCTTGGAGCGCCCGATGCGTCCGCGCAACTGATAGAGCTGGGCGAGGCCGAACATATCGCCGCGATGCACGATCAGCGTGTTGGCGGTCGGAATGTCGAGGCCCGACTCGACGATATTGGTGGACACCAGCACGTCGATCTTTCCGTCGTAAAATGCCGTCATCGTATCTTCCAGTTGGGCCGCTCCGATCTGTCCATGCGCCACCGCGGTCTTTACCTCGGGCACGGTCTCTTTGAGGAACGCGGCCGCCTGGCCAAGATCGGCGATCCGCGGCACCACATAGAAACTTTGGCCCCCGCGATAATGTTCGCGCAGCAAGGCTTCGCGGATGGTGAGAGGATCGAACGGCGTCACATAGGTCCGCACCGCCAAACGGTCGATCGGCGGCGTGGTGATCAGCGAGAGATCGCGCACGCCGGAAAGCGCCAATTGCAATGTGCGCGGAATCGGCGTCGCGGTCAGCGTCAGCACGTGAACGTCGGCTTTCAGACTCTTCAGCTGCTCCTTGTGGCCAACGCCGAAGTGCTGTTCCTCATCGACGATCAAGAGCCCGAGATGGCGGAAGCTGATGGTCTTGGCGAGCAGCGCATGCGTACCGATGACAATATCGATGTCGCCGGTCGTGAGCCGCGCCTTGATGTCCTTCGCATCCTTTGGCGGGGTGAAACGGGAGAGTTGCGCAATACGAACCGGTAGCCCGGCAAAACGATCCCGGAAGGTTCGGTAATGCTGCCGCGCCAGCAGCGTGGTGGGCACGACGACCGCCACTTGGTGCCCGCTCATCGCCATGACGAAGGCTGCCCGCAATGCGACCTCGGTCTTACCGAAACCCACGTCGCCGCAGACGAGCCGGTCCATCGGGCTCCCTTTGGCCAGGTCTTCGATGACGTCGGCGATGGCGCGTTCCTGGTCTTCGGTCTCGGCATAGGGGAAGCGGGCGCAGAATTCGTCATAGAGTCCGGCCGGAGTCTCGATGGCCGGCATCTCCTTCAGGGCGCGCGCGGCGGCGATGCGGATCAGTTCTGCCGCCATCTCACGCACGCGCGCCTTCATGCGCGCTTTGCGGTGCTGCCAACCGACGCCGCCGAGCTTGTCGAGCTGCACGCCGGCTTCTTCAGAGCCGAAACGCGTCAAAAGCTCGATGTTCTCGACGGGCAGGAACAGCTTGCCCCCGTCATATTGCAGCTCGAGGCAGTCATGCGGAGCGGACTGGACCTCGATCGCCTTGAGCCCGAGGTAGCGCCCGACGCCATGCTCGATATGGGTGACAAGATCGCCCGTGGCGAGAGCGGAGGCTTCGGAAAGGAAATTCTGCGAGCGCCGCGTACGGCCGCGCGCGCGCACCATGCGGTCGCCGAGGATGTCCTGCTCGGTGAGGACTGCGAAGTCGGGGGCTTCGAACCCATGCTCGATGCCGAGCACGGCAAGGCCGACGGCCTGTTTGTGCATCGCGGCGGCGTCATGCCAGTCGGCGATGCGCCGGATGGCGCTGACACCGTGATCGGCGAGCACGCCTCCCATGCGCTCGGCCGAGCCTTCGCTCCAGCAGCCGATGACGATGCGCCGCCCGCTTTGCTGCAATTGTACGATATGGGCCGCTGCCGCCTCGAAGATGTTGACGCGGCCAGGCGCTTCAGGCTCGCGGCCCTCTTGCGCGCGCTCGGGCGCAAAGTCGCGGCCGGGTCTGCCGCCCGCATCCGTCGCGTGAATCGAATCCGGCGCCGTGAACGGTGACAACATGCGTAAGGGACGGCCGGCCAGCGCCCGCTCCCATTCGCTGTCCGTCAAATAAAGCGCGTTGGGCTTCAGCGGCTTGTAGGGCGCGGCGATGGCGCCCGCCTCGCCCCTGCCGGCGCGGAGCGATTCGCGGGTGGCGTGATAATCGGCCACCAATTCGAGGCGAACCTTTTTCGCTTCCTCGACATGGGGGCTGAGGAAGATTGGCGCGCGCCCGGCATAATCGAAGAGCGTATCCAGATGCGGATAGAAGAGCGGAAGCCAATGCTCCATGCCGGCATGCTTGCGTCCGACGCTGACGGCGCCATAGAGCGGATCATCGTCCGTCACGGCGCCGAACGCCGCGACATAGCCGGCGCGGAAACGGCTGATCGAATCGGGATCGAGCGGCGCTTCGCTCGCCGGCAATAATTGGACGCGGTCCAGGGTGCCGGTCGAAAGCTGCGATTCCGCGTCGAAGCGGCGGATGGTCTCAAGCTCGGAGCCGAAGAAATCCAGCCGCAGGGGCTCCTCACTACCCGGCGGCCATAGATCGACGATCCCGCCCCGCAGCGCAAACTCTCCCGGCTCGCGTACCGTGCCGGTGCTGCTATAGCCATTGCGGGCGAGAAAGCGGGTCAGCGCGTCGCGGTCCACGTCCTGACCGGCACTCGCGAGAAAGCTCGCTTGGGCGATGATGTCGCGGGGTGGCACGCGTTGGACCAGGGCATTGGTCGTGGTGACAACGAGAGCCGCCCCTGCCCCTTCGCTGCGGCTCGCAAGGGCGGCGAGCGTTGCTAGCCTGCGGCTTTCGATATCGGAACGCGGCGAGACCCTGTCATAGGGCAGGCAATCCCAGGCCGGGAAATGGAGCACCGGAACATCGGGCGCGAAAAAACGGGCGCCTTCTAGCGCCGACGCCGCGCGCGCATCGTCGGCCGCGACGAAGAGCACCAGTCCTTTCGTGCGTATCGCCGCTTCGGCCGCGATATAGCAATCATAGCCCTCGGGGGCGCCGCTAACGGAGAGACGGCCCTGCGCACGCGCGATTGCGGTCAAGCGATCCACGAAATTGCCACCGCGTCAGGACGAAAGGTTTTGCCGATACGCGCACAGGCGCGCGAAGACCCCGTCATCAAAGGCCTGCGGCACCGCCACATGGCCCATGATCCAATCGAACATCTGCCAGTCGGGCACCGAGAGCAACGCCTCAAAACGTTCCAGTTCGCCCCCTTCAAGAGCCATCAAATGCGCATCCGCGAAGGCGCCGAAAATGAGGTCAAGCTCTCTGAAGCCGCGGCGTTGCGCACGGAACAAGGCTTTCTTCCGGCGAATGTCGATATCGGTCAATTCGGTCATGCGGCTCTATAACGCGCTAATGCAACGAATCCGATAGATTTTTGGTGATGCGTCCCGCGATTCTCAATCCTCTGTTTGCGGAAAGCCGAGTCCTGCCGGGCGTCGGCCCCAAGATCGAGAAGCTCGTTGCCAAAGCGCTCGGAACCGGGGCCCGGGCGCCCCGTGTGCTCGATCTCGCCTTTCATCTGCCGGCGGGGACTATCGACCGGCGCTACCGGCCCAAGCTGATCGCAGCCGAGCCAGGTCGCATTGCCACGGTCACCGTGAATGTACTCGATCACAAGCCGGCGGTGCGAGGACGCAGGCTGCCTTATCGCGTATTGACGACCGATGACACCGCCGCGATGGAGGTCGTCTACTTCACGCCGCATGAAGACCACATCCTCAAAGTTCTGCCGCCCGGCTCGCGCCGCATCCTGTCGGGCCGCATCGACAGCTTTAGCGGGCGTCTGCAGATGGCGCATCCCGACTATATCGCATCGCCCGAAGAGCCCTCCGCCATTCCCGATGTCGAGGCCGTCTACCCTACCACCGAAGCATTGTCGCCTCGCGTTTTGGGCAAGGCAGTGCGCCACGCGCTGGATCGCCTTCCCGATCTGCCGGAATGGCAGGACGAGAGCTACCGCGTAAAACAGGGTTGGCCGCGTTTTGCCGACGCACTTCGCGCCGCCCATGCCCCGCGATCGGATGCGGATCTCGCGCCCATAACCGTGGCGCGCAGACGCCTTGCCTATGATGAATTGCTCGCCAATCAATTGGCACTCGCGCTCATCCGCGACAGCGTCCGGCGCCAGCCCGGACGGGCGCTGAAAAGTCCCGGAGCTTTGCGCCGCAAGGCCTTCTCGGCGCTGCCATTTCAATTGACGGAGGCACAGACCAAAGCGATCGCCGAAATCACCGCGGACATGGAATCCCCGTCGCGCATGGTGCGCCTTCTGCAGGGTGATGTCGGCGCGGGCAAGACCGTGGTCGCGATGGCAGCGCTTCTGAACGCCGTCGAGGCGGGAAGCCAGGGCGCTTTCATGGCGCCGACGGAAATCCTCGCTCGCCAGCATCTGGCCTCTCTAGAGGGCATGGCAAAGGCAGCCGGGGTCCGGGTAGCCCTCCTGACGGGGCGGGAGCGAGGCGCGCCGCGGACAGCCATTGTGGCGGCTCTTGAGGCGGGTGAGATCGATATTCTCGTCGGCACCCATGCCATCTTCTCCGAGGATGTGCGGTTTCGCGATCTCGCTTTGGCGGTCGTAGACGAGCAGCATCGTTTCGGTGTCCACCAGCGGATGCAGCTCCAAGGCAAGGGCGAGCGTCCTGCCGACGTGCTGGTGATGACCGCGACCCCGATACCCCGCACGCTCCAGCTCACGGCCTATGGCGACATGGATGTGTCCCGGCTGACCGGAAAGCCGCCGGGCCGGCGCCCCGTCGAGACGCGTGTGCTTCCCGCCGCGCGGCTGGACGAAGTCACCGAAGCGCTGAAACGGGCGCTCGCCAAAGGCGCGCGGGCCTATTGGGTGTGCCCGCTGGTGGAAGAATCGGAAAAGTCCGACCTCGCGGCGGCGGAAGAACGCGCTGCGAGTTTGCGCAAAGTGTTCGGCCCGAAAGTCGGGCTGGTGCATGGCCGCCTGAAGGGGCCGGAGCGCGATGCGGCGATGGCCGCGTTCAAAATGGGCGAAACGCGCGTGCTGGTGGCCACCACGGTCATCGAAGTCGGCGTGGATATTCCCGAGGCATCGATCATGGTGGTCGAACATGCCGAACGCTTCGGCCTTGCCCAGCTTCACCAGCTGCGCGGGCGGGTGGGCCGCGGGTCGGCGCGCTCGACGTGTCTGCTGGTCTATCACGGGGCGCTGGGGCCGACCGCCAAGCAGCGTCTGGCCGCGCTACGGGCGACCGATGATGGGTTTGTCATCGCCGAAGAGGATCTGCGCCTGCGCGGCGCGGGCGAGCTTCTCGGCACCAAGCAGAGTGGCCTGCCGGAATTCCATTTCGCCGACCTTTCACTGCACGGCGAATTGTTGGCCGCCGCCCGCGACGATGTGCAGCTCATCCTGCAACGCGACGGCGGATTGAAATCGGCCCGCGGCGAAGCCCTGAGGGCGCTGCTCTATCTGTTCGAGCAGGACGAAGCCGTCCGCTATTTGCGGACCGGCTGAGGCGCCTTCACCTATAATAATGTTTATGGCCGTTACGATCGTAATAGAAGGCCACCCCACGGTTGTCGTAATGGCGACGTGGTTCATACCGGCGAGTGTCGCGCTGCTGCTCGCAATTGTTGCCGCCGATGACATTGCCGGCGACGCCGCCAATGATCGCGCCGGCGATCGTTCCACCTGCGCTGCCGCGCGTGGCAGCGTTGCCGACGACGCCACCGCCGATTGCGCCAACCGCCGTTCCTGTATCGCGGCGGCCTTGGCAATTCGCCGCTTCCGCTGCGACCGTGGTGAGGCCGAGCGCAAGCGCAGCCAGGGCCAATATTTTTGTGCGTGTGTGTCTCATCTTCCTTACTTTCTCTTCAATATTCCGTGCCGCAACCAAGTCGCGGCTGAGGTCGTGTAGGGAACGTGCTGGTGGACCGATGGGTTCCTCATAGGGACCGGCCGAGGCCGAGCCTCGGGATCGGGCCGAGGGAGCGGTGTTCACGAATTAAACAAACTTCCTGTTGTAACCCTGGCTCCGGCTTGCCAAACAGTCTCGACCCCAGCGCGTAGGACCCCATGCGAATTGCAATGATCGGAACCGGCTATGTCGGGCTTGTCTCGGGCGCCTGTTTTTCCGAGTTCGGCCATCACGTCGCATGCGTCGACAAGGACATGGGCAAGATCGACGCGCTTAGGGCGGGGCGCATGCCGATCTACGAGCCCGGGCTCGAAGAGGTGGTGGCGGACAATGTGAAGGCAGGCCGGCTCTCGTTCACCGGGGACCTCGCTGCCAGCGTAAAGGCAGCGGACGCGGTCTTCATCGCCGTGGGCACGCCGTCACGGCGCGGCGACGGCCATGCCGATCTCACCTATGTCTTCGCGGCGGCGGAAGAGATCGCGGCAGCCCTCGACGGCTATACGGTCGTCATCACAAAATCGACCGTGCCCGTCGGAACCGGCCGCAAGGTCGAGGAAACGATCCGCCGCATTCGCCCGAATGCGCAACTGGACGTCTGCTCCAATCCGGAATTCCTGCGCGAAGGCTCGGCCATCGAAGATTTCCGCCGCCCTGACCGCGTGGTCTGCGGCACGACGAGCGACACTGCGCGTGCGGTCCTGCGAGAGCTCTATCGGCCTCTCTTCCTCAACGAGACGCCGATGCTCTTCACCTCGCGGGAGACTTCGGAGCTGATCAAATATGCGGCGAACGCGTTTCTCGCCACCAAGATCACTTTCATCAACGAGATGGCCGATATTTGCGAACGCGTGGGCGCCAATGTGCAGGACGTGGCGCGTGGCATCGGCCTGGATGGCCGCATCGGCTCCAAATTCCTTCATGCCGGACCGGGCTATGGCGGATCGTGCTTTCCCAAGGACACGGTCGCCCTTATGAAGACGGCTCAGGATGTCGGCGCGCCCTCTCGCATCGTGGAAGCAGTGGCGAAGGTGAATGAGGCCCGCAAGGAGCGGATGGCGGAAAAGATCGTATCGGCCTTCGGCGGCGTCTCCGGCAAAACCATCGCCGTGCTCGGACTCACTTTCAAGCCGAACACAGACGACATGCGTGAATCTCCGAGCCTGGTGATCCTGCCGGAACTCACCAAACAGGGCGCGCGGATACGCGCTTATGATCCCGAAGGCATGAACGAGGCCAAGAAACATCTTCAGGTGGAGATGTGCCCGGATGCCTATGCGGCGCTCGAAGGGGCCGACGGCGTCGTCATCCTGACGGAGTGGAACGAGTTCCGTGCGCTCGACCTCAAGACCGCGAAGCGGCTGTTGAAGACCCCGCTGATGGTAGACCTGCGCAACATCTACCGGCCGGACGAGATGGCGAAAGCGGGCTTCGCCTATATCAGCATCGGCCGCCCGCCCGTCGGCGTATAGCCTAGAGCCGGTGATAGTCGCGAAACCAGTGGACGAAGCGCGGAATGCCTTCGGCAAGAGTGGTTGACGGCTTGAAGCCGAAATCGCGCGCCGCACGGCTCACATCCGCATAGGTTTCCTTGACGTCGCCGGCGGGACCCGACGCATGCTCGATGATGGCGCTTTTTCCGGTCGCCTGCTCGATCGTGCGAATAAGCGTCAGCACGTCCTGCGGATGGCTGTTGCCCAGATTGTAGAGCCGATGGGGCGCGCCGCTTCCCTGGTGGGCGAACGGGGCCTCCGTCATGCGGACAACCGCCGCCACGATATCGTCGATCCAAGTGAAATCGCGCCTTAGGTGGCCACCGCCAAACAGCTTGAGCGGTTTTCCCCTGAGGATGGCATCGGTGAACAACCAATAGGCCATGTCGGGACGTCCCCAGGGCCCATAGACGGTGAAGAATCGCAAGCCCGTCAGGTTCAATCCGAACAGCTCCGCGTAGGAGTGCGACATAAGCTCGCCTGCGCGCTTTGTCGCGCCGTAATAGGAGACCGGGCGGTCGGCGCGGGCTTCCTCGGAAAAGGGTGGCGTCGTGTCGTTGCCATAAACCGAGCTCGAGGAGGCGTAGATGAGATGCGCGAGCCCCTTCATGTGGCGCCCGAGTTCGAGGATGTTGTGATGGCCGACCAGGTTGGACTGGGTGTACGCGCCGGGATCATCGAGCGCGTGACGCACGCCCGCTTGCGCGGCCAAATGCACGATCACATCGAAGGATTCGCCTGCAGCGGCGCGGGCCAGCTCTAAGGAATCGGCGATATCGGCTTGCGTGAAGGCAGATCCATTTCGCACCTGCAGGCGCGCGAGCCGGGCCCGTTTCAGCGCCGGATCGTAATAGGCATTGAGCGAATCCACACCGCTGACGCTGTGGCCCTTCTCAAGCAGCGCCTGTGCGACATGAGAGCCGACGAAGCCCGCGACACCGGTGAGAAATATCTTCATTCCGCAGCGAAACCCATTCTTCGAAAGTAGACCCTGCCTTGGTCGCCGTGTAATGCTCGCATGAAACCTGTTCCGGCCTTTGGAACACAATCCCCCAACTCGGCGTTGCGCTCATGACTCATCGGTTCCTGTATGTCTACACCACCAATTCGTAAAGCCGTCTTTCCCGTTGCCGGGATGGGCACGCGATTCCTGCCCGCCACCAAGGCCGTTCCCAAAGAGATGTTACCGGTCGTCGACAAGCCCGTGATCCAATACGGGGTCGAAGAGGCGCGCGAGGCCGGTATCGAACAGTTCATCTTCGTCACCGGCCGCGGCAAGCATGTGATCGAAGACCATTTCGATCATGCCTATGAGCTGGAATCGCTTCTGACGGCGCGGGAAAAGACCAAGGAGCTGAACAGTCTCTTAGAGAGCCTGCCGGACACCGGATCCGTGTCTTTCACCCGACAGCAAAAGCCCCTGGGCCTCGGCCATGCAGTGCTCTGCGCCCATCATCTGGTGGGAAACGAGCCCTTCGCCGTGGTGCTGCCAGATGATCTCATGGTGGGCAAGCCCGGGGCCCTCAAGCAGATGGTGGATGCCTATCACGAGATCGGCGGAGGGGTCATCGTCGCGGCGGAGGAAAAACCCCGAGAAGAGACACAGCGCTACGGCGTCATCGATCCCGGCCGCACCAGGGGCAACATCACCGAGGTCAAAGGCGTGGTCGAAAAGCCCCGCCCGCAAGACGCGCCCTCCACCCTCTGCGTGATCGGGCGCTATATTTTGCCGCCTGAGATTTTCATCGAATTGGAACGGCGCGAGCGAGGGGCTGGCAACGAGATCCAACTCACCGACGCCATGGCGCGTCTTCTCGGGCACATTCCCTTCCACGCGGTCACAACCACTTGTGCCCGTTATGATTGCGGGGACAAGGTCGGATTCCTTCAGGCCAACATCGCGGTAGGGTTGCAGCGGCCGGACATCGCACCAGCATTGAGACGCCTGCTCGCCGAGTTCAAGATCTGAGCCCCACTTTCAGGGTCGTTACCCGATTCTTAACCTCGCGCCGATAAAACGGCGTGATGACGAATCGCGCCTAGGCTCATGCATTCCATAGAGAATCCCGTGAAAACCGACCAGCTGCAGTTCGATCTCAATCGGCTGACGCTGCGGTTCCGCGATTCGGCGGTGGAACGTCTGTTCCAGAGCGAGACGCTTCGCGAATCCATCCATTTCATCCGCGCCTACCTGGTTGCCGGAACCGGCCTTTATCTTGCGTTCAGCATCCTCGACCTCGTGGTGGGAGGCCCTTCCCTCTCCTCGATGCTGGCCATCCGTTACGGGGTCGTAGCGCCGATCCTGATTGGAATTTTCATCCTCACCTTCTTCCCGGTCTTTTTCCGGGTGGCGCAGGTCGCGCTTTCCACCGTGATGATCGTGACGGGTCTGGGCATCGTCGCGATGACCGCGATCATGGCTCCGCCCTTCAACAGTCTCTATTACGCCGGTCTCATCATGGTGGTGAGCTATTGCGGAAGCTTGATCCGGCTGAAATTCGAGCACTCCGTTTGGATTTCGTTGCTTCTGATTGCCGCGTACCAGGCGGTCGCCTTCTGGATCAACCCGATCCCCGTGCAATTCTTCATCGCCAACGACTTTTTTCTGGTCATGGCAACGGGCGTGGGTCTGTTCTCCGGCTACATTCAGGAACTGTACATCCGCAAGGCCTATGTCGGGCAGAAGACCGTCGAGCAGAAGAACAAGCTCGTATCCGAGGCGCTTACCGAGGCGGTGCGCGCCAACAAATCGAAAAGCGAATTCCTGGCCACCATGAGCCATGAGCTGCGCACGCCGTTGAACGCGATCATCGGCTTTTCCGATATCATCCGACGCGAATTGTTCGGTCCCTTGGGCAACGGCAAGTACACGGAGTATGCCAGGGACATCAACGAAAGCGGTTCGCACCTTCTCTCGATCATCAATGACATCCTGGACCTCGCAAAGGCGGAGTCCGGCAAGCTGGAACTCAACGAGCAGGATTTCGATATTGTCGATACGCTCGAAGCCTGCGTTCGCATGTGCCGCGGCCGCGCCGAAATAAACAAGGTCGAGTTGATCTTCTTCGGCGGTCAAACCGAGATTCGCGCCATCGCCGATGAGCGTCTGCTATTGCAGATCGTCGCCAATCTCATCACCAACGCCATCAAATTCACGCCGGAAGGCGGCACGATCCGGCTTTACGTGACGGCAAACCTCCAGAAAGGCATCCTCATCAAGGTGACCGATACCGGTATCGGGATCGCGCCGGAAAACATCGAACGGGTGTTGCGCCCCTTCGAGCAGGTGGAAACGTCCTATTCGCGCCGCCATGCCGGCTCGGGTTTGGGACTGCCCTATGCCAAGCGTCTCACCGAGCTCCACGGGGGCGAACTCAAGATCGAGAGCGAGCTTGGCAAGGGAACCACGGCGAGCGTAACGCTTCCCGCTTCGCGGCTTGTCGACATCCGCAAACGCGCCGAGATGAAGCAGGCGATGTAGAGCTTTGCGCGCTTTGCTATTTTTGCGTGCGAAGCACGCGGGCGCAAACGCGCCGAGATGAAGCAAGCGATGTAGCGCTTTGCACGTTTTGCTATTTTTGCGTGCGAAGCACGCGGGCGCAAACGCGCCGAGATGAAGCAGGCGATGTAGCGCTTTGCGCGCTTTGCTATTTTTGCGTGCGAAGCACGCGGGTCACTAGGGTTTGCGCACGAAGAGCAGCCGCACCCGGTCGGTCCGCTCTGTCTCGGTCCAGGCCTGCGCTACCTCCAGTCCCTCCGTCCACGCGATCATCTGCGCGTCATTGCGGTAATAGAGCGTCCAATCGGTAATGAATTCCATCGGCCACAGATTGCTGAGAGCGGTCTCGTTCATGTTTCCGATGATGAGAAGGCCGCCTGGCGCCAAGGTCTCGTAGAGGCGAGCAAGCAACCCGCTCGCCCGCCGGTCCGTGAGATAATCGATCAGCCCTACCGAGTAGATGAGATCCTGCGGCGGCAAGGAGCCCAACGCCCCCGTCCCGCGCAGAATGTCGGTAAACGACATATTCAGACACTGCACGCGCGCCTGGCCTTGCGAGTTCAGGACATGC
>DATHDZ010000185.1:0-3176 GCA_035318785.1 Micropepsaceae bacterium | reverse complement strand
CACCGTGATGTCGATCCTGACGCAGATGGGCCTCGCGTCGAAGGCTGACCTTTCGACCCTGGGGCTCAGCCAGGTCGAATTGCGCAAGATGGAACTCGCCCGCGCGATGGCGACGCACCCCAAACTCCTGATTTCCGATGAGGCCATGGCCGGCCTTTCCAGCTCGGAAGTCGACGAGGTGCTTGATCTGCTCATGAGCCTTGCGGGTCAGGACATCACCATCATCATGATCGAGCACATCATGCAGGCGGTGATGCGTTTTTCGGACCGTGTGATGTGTCTCGACGCCGGCAAGATCATCGCGATCGGCACGCCGTCCGAAGTCATGGCCAACCAGCGCGTGCAGGAGGCCTACCTTGGCACTTAGCCTTGTCATCAATGACCTTGATGCGGGCTACGGCGCCGTGAAAGCGCTGCGCGGTGTCACGCTCCATGTCGAGGCTGGCGAGACCGTCGCATTGCTTGGCACCAACGGCAATGGCAAGAGCACGCTGATGAAGTGCGTCGCCGGCCTGGTTCGGCCACAGCGTGGAAGCGTGTCGCTGACAATCGACGGAACGGCGCACGATCTGACCAGGCTGTCGACCGAGGCCATTGTCGATCTCGGCGTGGCGCTGGTTCCCGAGGGGCGGCGGCTGTTTCCAAAGCTGACCGTGTTGGAAAATCTGATGCTCGGTGCTTTCCGCAAGGCCGCCCGGCGCAATATCGATCGCAATCTTGCGCTTGCCTTCGAAACATTTCCGGCCCTCAAGGGGCTACAGAGTCAACTCGCCGGCACCATGTCAGGCGGGCAGCAACAGATGCTGGCCATCGCGCGCGCGCTGATGTCGTCGCCACGCCTGTTGTTGATCGATGAACCTTCGGTCGGCCTCTCGCCGCTCCTGGTCTCGCAGACCATCGCCAAGATCGGCGAGCTCAATCAGCATCTCGGTCTGACCGTGCTGATGGCGGAGCAAAACTTCAATCAGGCGATCCGGATCGCCGATCGCGGTTACATCATCGTCCATGGCGAAATCGTCGTCGCGGCCGATTCGGTCGACGAATTGAGGGGCAACGACATCGTCAAGCGGCTCTATCTCGGCGGGATCGCATGATTTCACGTTAAGGGTTTCAGGCGGATGCGCGAAGCAGGCTAGCTACGGCTCAACCGCTCACTCTGCCGCCGCATTGCTAAGCGCGCTCGCTTGCCGAGTGGTAACGACTACCTTGATGGCGTCGTCGACCCGGTCTCGGGCGTATCGGAGCGCGGTGGGCAGATCGGCGAGCGCGAAGGTATGGGTATGAATTTTTGTACCGTCGAATCGCTTTTCCGCCATTAAAGCCATCGCGCGGCGCGTGGCGCTGCGGCCTTCGCCGCGAATGCCGTAGACATAGATATTGTTCTTCACCAGATGAGCCAGATCGGTCGTCACCGGGTCATGCGGGAACGCCGCCAGACAGATTTTCCCGCCGCGATTTGCCATATGAATGGCCTGATTGACGGTGGCTTCGGTGCCGGCGCATTCGATCACATAATCCGCGCCGATACCTCCGGTGAGTTCTTGGACGACATCGACCGCGTTCTCCTCCGTGATATTGATGACGCGGTCGGCGCCCAACTCCTGGCCGATCGCGAGACGCTTGTTGCGTGTCCCCGTCAGGATGACGGGGCTTGCGCCCAACGCTTTTGCCACGGCGACAGCAAGCAGCCCGATGGGGCCGGGGCCGATCACCACCACGCTTTCACCGGCAACGAGCCCGCCGAGTTCGGTCAGGCCGTACATGGAGGTCCCGGCGGTGACGACAAGGGTGGCTTCCGCGTCGCTCATGGTGTCGGGCACCCGCGCCAGCGTGTTGATGTGATTGACCGCGTATTCGGCGAAACCGCCATCGGTGGTGAAACCGTTGGCGCGATGACCCTTATCGGGTTTCCCGTAGTTAAGGCAGGACGTATACATGCCTTGTCGGCACCGCTTGCACTGACCACAACCGGCGTGGATTTCCACGCTGACGCGTTCGCCGATTTCGAACTCGTCGACACCTGGTCCGAGCGCGGCAACCGTCCCCATATATTCATGGCCGGGCGTGAAATTCTTGTTGAAGGGCAGGCCGCCCTGAATGCTCGCCGGCGAGCCGCCGTGAATGATCTCAAGGTCGGTTGCGCAGATCGCAACGGC
Organism: Micropepsaceae bacterium; assembly: GCA_035318785.1. GTDB lineage: Bacteria > Pseudomonadota > Alphaproteobacteria > Micropepsales > Micropepsaceae > CAIYRG01. Next base: position 1,020 of record DATHDZ010000185.1, on the reverse strand, counting down.
GTCGATGCGGACCAGAACTTCCGCGCGAGCTGGAACCGGTGTCGGTTTGTCGCGCAGCAGAAGCTCGTCCGGGTCGGCCAAAACCCAGGCCTTCATCTGGTCCGGAACAAGAAATTCGGGTAACGTCTTAACACCGGCAGGCTTGTACATTGGCGCGGATCCTTGGTTCGACTGGACGCTTCCATGTGAAAAGCATTTCTAACCGCCCCCTGCGCGGCCGCAATGGATTTTTCGTCCCCTGCCAGATGCGACTGCCCGTCAACCAACCTGGGAGGCCGACAGTTTATAGATTTCAAGCGCGTCAGCATCCGCGCCGCGCGCTGATTTGGCCAGTCTGAACAATTGCGCCGCCAGTGCTGCCATCGGCACCGGGCTCGATGTTTCGCGGGCGACATCGATCACCGTATCCAGATCTTTCAGCATCGTTGCGATATGGCCGAGGGGCGGGGAGTGAATGCCCTGCACCATGCGCGGCACGAACAATTGCAGCGGTATCGAATCGGCGAAGCCGCCGGCAAGGGCTTCCGGCAGCCGCCTGGCGTCGATCCCGGCGTTCACCGCCAAGCGCGTCGCCTCCGCGAGCACCGCCATAGCGCATCCGACGATCACCTGATTGCAAAGCTTCGTGGTCTGGCCCGCTCCGGTCGGGCCCATATGGGTGAGCCTTCGCGCCATCGCCAGAACATAGGGCCTCACCCTTTCGATATCGGCGGCATCGCCTCCGGCCATCACCGCGAGCGTGCCTTCCTCAGCGCCCATGGTGCCTCCCGAAACGGGCGCATCGATCCATCCCATCCCGTTGGCGGCCTTCAGCCGCGCGGCAATGGCGCGAGCCGCATCCGGGTGGATCGACGAGAAGTCAACGACCAGCTTCGCGGCTCCTTTCGCCATCGCAAGGCCATTGGCACCGAACACCACTTCCTCCACGGCGACGGCATCGGTGAGACACATGAAGATGATGCTGGCGGTGGCGGCAACGTCGCGCGGATGGGCCGCGGCTTTCGCGCCAGCCTCGACCAG
>DATHDZ010000184.1:0-27853 GCA_035318785.1 Micropepsaceae bacterium | reverse complement strand
GCCAACGCCGACCGCCGCCGCAGTGTTATTGCCACGGTCGCGGTATCCATATCCGCCGTGGTTAGGCGCCGAATAGCCATTATAGCCGTGGCGGTCGCTGTAACCGCCGCCCTGATAACCACGGGCCATGGCAACCGAACTGCCCATAAGGGTCAGGGCCAAGGTGATTGAGAGCAAGCGTTTCATCGGAAAATTCCTTCCTCGTTGCTGCACTCTTTTCGAGTGCGTGAGTGACACCTAACGTCATTGCTCGCGATCATAGAGTTTTGGCCTGAACCGCGACTGAACACCGCTGTTCGCCCCCATTCACCACCGAACTTCGGCAGGAATCCGTCTGGACACTGAGTGAACCGGACGCCATTAAGACGCTTGCTTCTTCTGCGTCTTTCAGCCCGGCGGCTGCACCCACCTTCCCGGTAAAGTGGAAATCCATGAGCATCGAACCTGCGCCGGCCCATGTGCAATCGTTTCGACCGACCCTGATCGCGTTAATCGTCGCGGCCGCCTTCTTCATGGAGACGCTCGACGGCACCGTGATCGCGACCGCGCTGCCGAGCATGGCGCAATCCTTCGGCGTCGGTGCCATTCAGCTCAGTATCGGCATTACCGCCTATATGTTGACGCTTGCCATCTTCATTCCGGCGAGCGGCTGGCTGGCCGATCGCTTCGGTGCGCGAACGATCTTCTGCGGCGCGATCGGCGTGTTCACGCTGACCTCGATCGGCTGTGGTATCGCACCGGATTTCTACAGCTTCATCGCTGCGCGCGTGGTCCAGGGCGCATCTGCGGCCCTGATGTCGCCGGTCGGGCGGTTGGTTGTACTGCGCAGCACCGAAAAGCGCGATCTCTTGCGGGTAACGGCGATCACGACTTGGCCCGGACTTTTGGCGCCGGTTCTCGGCCCGCCGATAGGCGGGTTCATCACAACCTATGCAAGTTGGCGATGGATATTCTTTCTGAACGTTCCGCTGGGAATTATCGGAATCATCATGGTGCTTCGCTATGTCGGCGAAACGCGCGAGATCGAAAGACGCCCCTTCGATCTGACCGGATTTGCCCTTACCGGCTTAGCGCTGGGCGCCCTGATGTACGGTTTCGACCGCATTGGTATCCGGGATTGGCCGGCTGCTGCCGCACTGGTCGGCGCGGGTCTGCTGTTCGGGTGGCTGGCAATCAAACACGCTCATGGCCATCCTCATCCTCTGATCGAACTCTCTCCGATGCGGGTGCACACATTTTCGGTGAGCGTGTGGGGGGGCGTTCTCTTCCGCATGGCGGTCGGCGCCACGCCTGTCCTCTTGCCCCTCATGTTCCAACGCGGCTTTGGCATGACCGCATTTGCGGCGGGTGTGCTGACGCTGGGTTATGCCATCGGCAATATCGCCATGAAGCCCTTCACGACGCCGATTCTGAGACGCTTCGGCTTTCGCGCAACTTTGGCGGTCGATGGTCTGCTCTCGACGCTCTCGATTGTCCTTTGCGGTTTCCTATCGAATACCACGCCGGAATGGGCCGTTATGGTCCTCTTGATTCTCACCGGCGGCTTTCGCTCGCTTGGACTGACGAGTCTTTTCACGCTTCCCTTCGTCGACCTCGCTCCGGAACAACGCAGCGCCGCCACGACATTGATGAACATCACGCAGCAGATGGGTTTTGGCCTGGGCGTCGCTTTTGGCAGCGTCGCGCTGCAGGCATCTCTTCTCTTGCGTGGCGCCGGCGAGGATGCCCTTGCCATATCCGACTTCCGTTTCGCTTTTGCGGCTGTCGCGCTGGTCGGGGCGCTCGCGCTGCCGGGATTTATCAGTCTATCGGCGCATGCGGGCACGGAGGTAAGTGGCCATCGCAGGCCCGCCGTGGAGCCGGCGAAGGTGGAAGGATAGGGGGGATGGCAATGGATTTGCCGTGGCCGAGGGTGCGACGCTGGTACAAGGGAACGTCCAACCGGACCTTCATCGTCTACCCGATCGCGGTCATCGCATTTGAACTGGGTTTTCATCGCGGCGCGCTCATCGTTCACCCCGTCGGCGCGATTCCCATCGTTTGGGGCTATCTGCAATACCGGCTCATAGGACGATACCGCATGGCGAATGGCGGCGGCGGTCCAGGTCTCGACGTCCCACCGAAACACATCGTGACCGAAGGGCCTTACCGCTACACGCGCAATCCCATGTATCTGGGGCATCTGATCTTCATGGCGGGGCTGGCGGTGAGTTTCGCATCATGGCTGGCGGCGGCGCTCCTGGTTTTCAGCGCCGTGTGGTTTCACCGCCGCGTGCTCAAGGATGAGGCGCGTCTGGAATCGCGCTTTGGCTCGCCCTACCTCGACTACAAAGCGCGGGTGAAGCGTTGGATTCCGGGCCTATTCTAACGTGCCGGAGGTCTGACCGGCGCCGCCGCCCGCGCTAGGAGTGCCTTCCCATGCCCATTCGCCGCCGTTCGCCTGCTTGAGCGCCGTGCGCGCCATCGACCACGCCTCTGCAGGAACGCGCGCGAGCCGGCACAGATTCGAGTCGCGAGTCCAGGTTTCATAGAAATTCCGGTTTTTGCCGGACTCGTTGCCGATCAGCACGTGCGGAATTCCCATCATGAGACAGAAAATATGGGCATGCAGACGATCCGTGATGACCAAGCGGCCGAGCGAGAGGATGTGGGTTGCACGGCTGACACGGGCTTGCGAGCGCGCATCGAAATCGAGGCGCTGGTAGGCGAGGCGCGCCTCCTCGTTCTCAAAGACCATGGATTGCCAGTCGGTGAGGAGAACCGTGGGAGGCCTTTGCTTGACGACAAGGTTGATCTCGACGCCATCGGCAAATTTGGGCAGCACGATTTTCTCGGCGGCCTGCGACGCCAGCCGCGCCGCGGCCTCCGTCCGGTCATTGGCGTGTTCATGATCGGTGCGCGCCAGCCACACGATGTCGTAGAGAGGCTCGCTTAGACGTGGCAACGGGCCGAGCAGGAAAGACATGTCGGGGGCCAATTCAATGCGAGCGTTTTGGGGGAAATGCTCGGCCAATATGCGCTGCGTATCCGTGCTGCGCGCAAACAACGTCACGTCGGGATGCCGCCCGATCACATCGGCGATGCGTTCCAGATACTGATTATCGCGGGACGTCACCTGCTGCGGGAAGAAGATGATCTTGTTGTTGGGAAAGTCCTGCAGCACGCGGAGGCGGGTCTCGTGACGAAGTAGAGGGCGGCCGAGATTTCCACCGCCCTGCATGAGAATCGTGCCGGTCCCGATCTTGGCCGCCATGGTGTCGCGGTCATAGCTTTGAGCCGAACTCTCATAGGCGATCGGGATGCCCAATTCGGATAAAACCCGCTTTTGGCCGAGCCAAATCGCGTGCTCGCCGCAATTCGCCGAATCCGGAAAATCCACGAGAGCGGCGCTTCGATCGCGCGGAATCAGCGGCGCGAAAGCATCGCGCAACCGCTTGGCGTAAAGGCCGACAAGATCGCTCGCCATCCAAATTTACCCGATACCACCCGGTTTCCGCCGGGGTTTGACGCATGAGCCGATAGAAATCCCAGCCTCGCCTATTTTGTTAGCAGCCAGCGGAAACCTGGCAAGCATTTTCCTCGATCGCGGGGCGCCACATGCCCACGCTTGAGGAATAGAGAGCCGCCCTCTAGAACTTGAACGCCTCGCAGGATTCAAGGTTGCTATATGGAAGCCCTTTTCATCGGCCAGACCTATATCGACGTCACCTTTGTGACCGACCATATTCCGACCGGAGACGACAAGGATGTCGCCCGCGATTACGCGGTTTCCTTCGGGGGTAATGCGGTGACGGCGGCATTCTGCTGCGCGCGGCTGGGTATTCCGCCAGATCTCTTGACCTCCATTGCCGATGACTGGCTTGGCCGGATGTTTTTGGATATGGCATCGAAATATCAGGTCTCGGTACATGCGCGAAAGGTACGCCGTTCGTCCCTCTCTTTCGTGATGCCCAAGGACGGCAAACGAGCCATCGTGCGCTGCCGCGACGACGATTATCTGCATCCCCATCCACCTCTCAATCTCGAGGGCTGCCGGGCGCTGCATTTGGACGGCCATCAGGCGGATGCGGCGATCTATTACGCCAAGGCCTGCCGTGAGGCGGGTATTCTTACATCGCTGGATGGGGGCGGGGTGCGCGTCAACACTCACGAATTGCTTGGCTTTATCGACGTGGCCGTCGTGTCGGAGCGCTTCTGCGAGCAATTGCAGCTTTCACCGGCCGCGGTGCTCGAGCTTTTGAAGCAGAAGGGCTGCAGGATCGGTGGCGTGACCATGGGGGAGCGCGGCCTGCTCTGGTATGCCGAAACGGGCAAGGTCGCGATCATGCCGGCGTTCGCGGTTCCGCGCGAGGAAATCGTCGATACCAATGGCGCCGGGGATGTTTTCCATGGCGCCTATATTCATTCCTATCTGTCTCGGCCGGACGCGCCGTGGGAGACGCATTTCCGCTTTGCGCGCGCCGCTTCAGCGCATGCCATCCGCTATCTCGGCAATGAGGCGCGGCTGCCGACCGTGGCCGATGTGCTGCAAGTAGAAAAACGCTACCGGACTGCCGGGGCGCTACAAGCCTAGATCATTCGCCGGGCACGGGTTGCGGGTGCAGGGCTTCTGCGCGCGCACGCACGCGCGAGAAGTCTTTCGCGATAAGGATGTAGAACGTCGGCAGCACGAAAAGCGTGAACAGCGTGCCGATGGAAATGCCGCTGAATATGACCAGCCCCATCGCGAAGCGCGCCACGGCGCCCGCGCCGGTCGAAAGAAGCAGCGGCACGACCCCCAAGACCATGGCCGCGGTCGTCATCAGGATCGGGCGCAGCCGGATGCTCGCCGCCAGCTCGACAGCCTCGCGCTTGGCATGGCCTTCGCGCTGGAGCCGGTTCGCCACGTCCACGATCAAGATGCCGTGCTTGCTGATCAGGCCCATCAACGTCACGATTCCGACAAGCGTATAGATATTCATGGTCGCGCCGCCGAATTGCATGACGTCCGGGTAAAACACATGCAGTCCGCCGACCAGGTGCATGGCCGCCATGGCGCCGGCGATGGACATCGGCACCGACACAAGGATGATGAAGGGATCGCGGAAGCTCTCGAAGAGCGCCGCCAGCACCAGGAAAATGATCACCGCCGCGAAGAAAAGGAGCGTCAGGAAGCCGCTCGATTCCTGGACGTATTGCCGCGACGTGCCGGCATAATCGATGATGTAGCCCTGCGGCAGCGTTCGAGCGGCAATCTGTTGCAGCAGAGCCAGGCTACTGCCCTGGGTCAACCCCATCCCTATTTGGGCATTGATGGTGGCGGCATTGAGCTGCTGAAAATGGGCAAGCGATTCGGGCGTCGTCGCGCTGGTGATGGTCGCAATGGTCGATAGCTGTACCAACCCGCCGTTCGCCGCGCGGATATAATAGTCCAGGATCTGCTTGGCATTGAGCCGGAAAGGTTGATCGGCCTGCGCCATCACCCTGTAGGACCGCCCCTCCATGCTGAAATAGTTGACGTAGCCGCCACCCAGCATGGCCGAAAGCGCGTTGCCGACATCGCTCATGGAAAGCCCCATCAGCGCGGCCTTATCGCGGTCGATATCGACCGACACTTGCGGCCTGTCCAACTTCAGATCGGCATCCAGGTAGAACGGGAATTTTCCGGTCTTGCGGACTTCGGTAAGGAAGGTCTGTGTAACCTCATTGAGCCGGTCGTAAGATTCCGTGGTGCTGATGATGAACTGCACCGGCGCGCCGAATGTGCTGGGCAGCGGAGGGGGTTGGGCGACAAGGAAATTGTTGAACACAGGGAACTGCGTGAGATCGCTTTGCACCGTTCCCTGGACTTGCGCGGAATTCTGGGGCCGCTGATCCCATGGCTTCAGGGCGAAGAACTTCAACAGGCGGTTCGGCGAATCCAACTGGAAGATGAAATCGAGATTGGGGTTCGACTTCAGTTTTTCGTAAACCGCTCCCGAAAACTCCTTGTATTGGGTGACCGAGGCGGTGGGTGAAGGCGGCCCGAAGCTGAAGATGAAGCCCTGATCCTCCTGCGGCGCGAGTTCGTTCTGGGTGGTCATCCACAATGCCGCGGTGCCGATCATGACGACGACCGCGAATGCCACCGTGACCGGAATGTAATTGAGCGTGCCGTTCAGGCGGCGGCTATAGAAATGTTGCAGGCGCTCAAACCTTGTGTCGATGAAGCGGATGATCCGTGCCTGCAGGCCGGTGTCTTCGAGAGTCTGCGGTTTCAAGAGCCTTGAGGCCATCATCGGGGAGAGCGTCAAAGCGACGACGGTCGAGATCACGATGGTGCCGACCAAAGTAAAGGCGAATTCGATGAACAGCGCGCCGGTCAAACCACCCTGGAAGGCGATCGGCAAATAGACGGCGATCAAGACCGCCGTCATAGCGATGATAGGCCCACCCAATTCTCGCGCCGCCTGAAGCGCAGCATCGAAAGGCCGGGCGCCTTCGTTGATGTGACGGTGCACATTCTCCACCACGATGATCGCGTCATCCACGACAAGTCCGATGGCGAGCACCATCGCCAAAAGCGACAACAGGTTGATGGAGAATCCCAGCACCAGCATCATGATGAAAGCGCCGATGAGGGAGAGGGGAATGGCGACGATGGGAATCAAGACGCTGCGGAGCGAACCCAGAAACGCGAACACCACCAGCATCACGATAAGAAGCGTCTCGATGATGGTGCTTTCGACTTCGCTGATCGCCGAGCTGACGAATTGCGAGGCGTCATAGAGGATGGCGCCTTCCAATCCCTGGGGCAGTTGCGAGCGGATTTGGGGAAAAACCTGCTGAACCCGTTGCATCACTTCCAGCAGATTGGCATCGGGTGCGATATCGATCGACATCGCAATCGAATTCTGGCCGTTATAGGAAATGGCGGTGTTGTAATCCTCAGCGCCCAATACGACGGTGGCGACGTCGGAGAGCCGCACTATGGCACCATTCGCCTGCTTGATAATCAAATCGCGAAATTCGTCGAGGGAATGCAGCCCGGTCGAGGCGGTGAGATTCACCTGAACCATCTGGCCCTTGGTGTTGCCGAGCCCCGAAATTAAGTCGTTGTTGGCAAGCGCCAGGTTCACGTCCGACGCGGTGAGGCCATAGGAAGCGAGCTTGGTCGGGTCAAGCCAAGCGCGTAAGGCGAAGTTCCGGGCACCGAAAAAGTTGACGGTCTGCACGCCCGGGACCGCCTGCAATTTTGGCTGTACCACGCGGACGAGATAATCGGTGATCTGATTGGGCTGCAACACGTCGCTGCGAAACCCCAGATACATCGCCGACACCGCTTGGCCGACCTGTACCTGCAGCGAGGGTTGTTGCGATTGCGGCGGCAGCCGATTCAGCACCGAGCTGATCTTGCTGGTGATTTCCGTGACCGCGCGGTTGTAATCGTAATTGAGGCGGAGATTGATCGTGATCGTTGAAAGAGAGTTGGTGCTCGATGATGTGATGTAGTCGATGCCGTTGGCCTGCGCGATGGCGTTTTCCAAGGGCTGGGTGATGAATCCCGCGACCACGTCGGGGTCGGCGCCGTAATAGGCGGTCGTCACCGTCACCACCGCATTTTCCGTGCGCGGATATTGCCGTACCGGAAGAGAGAGTGCCGCGCGCAAGCCGATGACCAGGATCAGCAGGCTGACGACCGTCGCGAGAACCGGCTTCTTGACGAAGATATCGGTGAAATTCATCCGTCGGTCTCAATTCTCGTGCGGCTGCGGGTTCGGGTCGTTCGAGGGCAGAATGGTATTGTTGACAACAAGCAAGGCGCCGTTCTGCAGCTTTGTCTGGCCAGTACTGACCACCACATCCCCTTCTTTCAGTCCCGAGAGAACCGCAATCTGATCGCCGCGCGTGAGGCCCGTGGTCACCACAGTCTGGCGCCCGATGAGACCTTTCTTGCCGGTGGGATCGGCACCTTCCTGGACCACATAGACCATGTTGCCGTACGGGTTGAAGGTGATCGCGGTCTGCGGCAGCGTGATATAGCGCTGCGCACCACCGGTCGTAATACCCGCCGTCGCGAACATGCCAGGCAGCAATTTGCGATCCGCATTGGGCAGGGTCGCGCGCACTGCAACGTTGCGCGTTGACGGATCGATCTTCGGATCGATGGTGGTGATTTTTCCGGTGAACGTACGTTGAGGATAAGCATCAACCTTAACGCTTAGTATTTGGCCAACCTTGATTTGGGCGAGCTGCTGCTGCGGAATGGAGAAGTCGATAAAAATCGGGTCGAGCGCCTGAAGCGTCACGACCACCGTGCCCGGACTTATATACTGACCGGCATTGACGCCGCGGATGCCCAGATGACCGGCGAATGGCGCGCGCAAGGTCTTTTTGGCGACGATGGCCTGCTGCTCGGCCACTTGGGCCTGCAGCGATTGCAGGTTCGCCGCGGTAACGTCGAAGGCGGCCTGGCTGATGAGCTGCCGTTGAAGCTGCATCTGATCGCGGGTGTAATTGCTTTGGGCAAGATCGCGTGCCGCCTCGAGCGTATGCAATTTGGCAACGTCGTCCGCATCGCGAAGGTGGATGATCGCAGCGCCCGAAGCGACGTCGCCGCCGGAATCGAAATTGACGTCATTTACAATACCGGCGACTTCCACCGAAAGATCGGCGCCGCGGACTGCTTTCAACGATCCGACGACCTGGATTTCAGGACGCCACTCCTCAAACCGTGCGGTGGCCGTCGTCACCGTGGCCGGAGGCGGCGGGGGGAACCCCTTGCTCACGAAGGCGACGATCGGAAATGCAAAGATCGCGGCAAAAAATAGGGCGGCGAGCAAGACGACGACGACCATCCAAAGCCATAAGCGACGGCGACGCGGCGGGCGCGCCGCTATCATAAGGTCGGGACGTTCAGGACGATTCATGGGATTCTCGCGAAACCTGTGGGATCCTTGATGATGGGCAGATCCTGGCGATTCCACCAACCGCCGCCGAGCGCCTGGAACAGCGCCACGGTGTCGGCGAAGCGGTTGGCCTGCGCAATCACCAGAGCGATGCGAGCCTGCTGATAGGTACGTTGGGCGTCCAGCAGGGACAGATAGGCGATGGCACCAGCCTGGAACCGCTCCTGTGTTATCTCGAGGCTCTGCTGCGCGGTCTGTTCCGCGTAAAGCTGGGTCTTCACATTTTCCGCGTCGAGCTGGAGCGCGGCGAGCACATTGGCGACATTGGCAAAGGCGTTGAGGACGGTGCCTCGATATTGGGCTGCCGTGCGGTCGAATACGTCATAGGCGGCGCGTTCTTGGGCCCGCAATGTGCCGCCCCGGAATATGGGCGCGGTGAATCCGGCAAGGATGCTCCAGCCGGTATTGGCTCCATTGAAGAAACTGCCGAGCTCACTGGCGTTGTCACTGAAGCCGCCGGTGACCGTGAATTGCGGAAAAAGATTCGCCGTAGCGACGCCGATCTGTGCGCTCGCCGTATGGAGCAACGCTTCGGAGGCACGGATGTCCGGGCGCTGCTCGATCAGTTTGGAGGGCAGGCTGAGCGGCAAATCCTGGGGCAATGAAAGATCGGTAAGCTGGAGATTGGGAATCTGACTTTCCGACGGGAAGCGGCCCGTCAGAATCGAGATGGTGTTGCGCGTCTGCTCCAATTGCTTTTGGACAGGGGGAAGACTGGCCTGCGTCGCGGCCAATTGCGATTGCTGTGCCAGTACGTCACCGCGCGCCACCGCCCCGAGCTCGAATTGCTGATTGAGGAGATCGAGCTCCTGGGCCTGGGCGGTGATGATGTCTTGCAGCGCGGCGATTTGTGCGGAAAGCGACGCTTCCTGGATCGCGGCGGTAATGACGTTCGAGGTCAAAGTGAGATAGGTCGCCTCGAGCTGAAAGCGTGAATTTTCCTCCAGCGCGCCGGATGCTTCCACCGAGCGTCGCACTTGGCCGAACACGTCCGCCACATAAGACACGCTGACCGAGGCGTTGAAGAGATCGAACGACGCGCCCGTCGTGGTCGATTGCTGCCGCCCAAAAGAGCCGGCGCCGCTCACCTGGGGAAAGAACGAGCCCGCCTGCGCCAGATAATTGTTGTGCGCTTGCCTGACGGAGGCCTGGGCGGCGTCAATGTCGGGATTCGCCCGCAGGGCCTGTTCCACCAGACCGTCCAGAACCGGCGAACGGAAGAGCGTCCACCACTGTCCCGGGACATCCGTGTCCTGCAGGAAGCGTTGCGCATCACCCGCGATCGTGTCGGCTGAGACGGTCTCAGGTGGCAGCGGTGTGGCCGTATAGCCGGTAACGGCGGGTGGCGCCGGGCGGAGGAAGTCCGGGCCGAGCGTGCACCCGACCAAACCGACTGCCCCGACGGAAACCATAAGAAAGTTTTTGAAAGACTGACGCACGCCCGGAACCCCTTCATCCCAACCGTCTATAACCGAAAAATACCTGATAGGTTGACCCAAGGAATGCGGAAGGGTGCTTTTCTAAGCCGGCTCGCGTCCATTTGACGTTAACTTATCCATTTGGAAACTAGATAGTTCCCTATTTTTTGTCAAGAATGGCTATAGTGGATTCGCGAGCAGGCTAGGTTTTGCGAACGGATATCTGATGGATAACGCCGATTCCTCACAGACTTTAGACTGATGCGAAGCAAAGCAATTTTTTTCCCACGCAACGAGATCGGGGATCTCGCGACCGACCCGATTGTCGGAAGCGGCTGCTTGTTTCGTGCAAGGCGCGGGAGGCCGTGCCAAATCGCAGAGCCGGAGCGGCGGCAGCTTCTTCTCGACGCCGCGGAAAGCGTATTCGTGGAACTCGGTTACAGTTCTGCCAGCATGGACGACATTGCGCGCCGGGCGGGCATGTCCAAAAAAACGCTTTATCGCCTCTTCGAAACCAAGGAGGCGCTGTTTGCTGCCGTCATCGCCGCGCGTCGCGCGACGCTGGATGCGACCACGGAATCGGGTGATTGCGCGGATGTACAGACCGCCGAGATTGTCCTTCGCCGCTTTCTCGGTGGAATTGCGCGCTTCGTTTTGGCGCCACGCCAAGCCGCACTCTATCGCCTGGTCATAGCCGAGTCACAGCGCGCGCCAGAAATCGCGCACGCGTTTCACCGCGAGGGGCCAAGCATGGCGCGGGCCCCGCTCAGCAATTGGCTTGCGCAGCAAAACGCCCGGGGCACGTTGCGTGTCGCCGACCCGGTCAGCGCGGCGAGTATGCTGATTTCCATGGTCATCGCGGATTTGCAGATGTGCTTGCTGGTGGGCGAAATTCGTGCCCCGGACGATGCGCAGATCGAGCAAAGTGTGAATCGCGCTGTCGATTTGTTCTTGCGGGGTGCCAGCCCGCGCCCGGCCTAGAAAATTGGCCGGACAGGAACGGCTAGCCGTCCTGCCGGCCCAAGTGATCCGTGTAGAGACGGTCGAGAAGGGGTTTACTGCGGTCGCCAGCCTTGACCGCGTGCCTGGCGCTCAGCCGCTTCCTTGAGCGGCTCGCCGACGATCAAATTTTCCATGACGGTACGCACCGAGGCGGGCAAGGCGTCCAACGCCCCCGTGGTCTCTCCGGCTTCCATCGCGGCCATCGCTACAATTCGCCAAGCACCGCGGTCACGGCAGGCGATCCCCGCGAGCGCGCTTTGCGCATTTCTTCGCGTGGTGAAACTGCGGCAAAAGACACCGTTCTTGCTCCAGAAGCTGGCGCTGACGCGCGCGCGACTCGCGGGCATACCTTCTGCGTCCGATGCCAACATCGTATTGAGCATATGCGCGAGTTCGCCTTGCGCGACGAGTGCGCCGCCATCGCTTCGCATATCGGTTGCGATGCCGAAGGTGCCTGCCAGGAGGACGCCCAGAACGATGCCTGCCGCCATGGCGATGGCTGGGATCCAACTCGCGCCTTGCCTCGTGGTGCGCTCGCCCATGCGACGCAGCCAGGCCAACGGAGGCGAGGTCAAGGCGACGTGGAAGGCTTTTTGGTCTTCGACGTAAGCGGCGAGGTCGGGATCGTTTGCGATCTCCGCCGCCACGCCGCTTGCCTCCTGGTGAGCGAGCTTGCCCTCGATAAAGGCCTTCAGGACGTCAGGCGGAACGGTCATTCCATCATCGGGGTGCTTGATGCCATGCCATTATATAGGGGAAGTTGGGCGGCACGGAATCGTGACGATCGCGTGTTATAAGCGCCGCGTCCCAACCCCCGAGAGGATCGATGGCGATGAGCGAAGTGGGCCGTGCACAGTTGCGCGCATGGCGCCGGCCTTTTCTCTTGCTCTCCGCCACTGCGATCGTGGCGTTGATGGCGGTTGCGGTGTCGGGGACCGCGATCATCCCCGCGACCATCCTCGGTACGCTCGCGATTGCCGGTCTTGCCCTTTACCTTTCTGCGCCGCGCCGCGCCGCGCCCAACCCGGCGGCAAGCGCGCCGCCCGTGCAGGACGCCGGAAACCTACCCGACTCGGCGCGGAAAGTTTTCGAATGCATAGACGACCCGCTGCTCATCCTCGATCTGGCGGGCCGGGTCGTCTTCGCGAATCGTGCCTCTCAATCGCTCGTCGGTGCGGAAGCGGAACGCAAGCGGATTTCTGCAGTGCTGCGTAATCCCGAAGTCCTGGAGGCGGTAGAACGTGTGCTCGCCGGCGGAGAACCGGAGACCATCGTCTTCAGCGTGCCCGTTCCCGTGCAGCGCCATTACGAGACGAATATCGCCCGCACAGGTAGTCCCTTGGTTCTTGTCCAGTTTCGTGACCTCACCGCCATGCGCCGTGCCGAAGAGCTCCGCGCGGATTTCGTCGCCAATGCGAGTCACGAGCTGCGCACGCCTCTCGCTGCGGTCACCGGTTTCATCGACACGCTGCGCGGGCACGCCAAGGACGACGCGGAGGCGCGCGAGCGCTTCCTCGAAATCATGAGCGTTGAAGCCGGCCGCATGCGGCGGCTGATCGATGACCTTCTGTCGCTCACAAGGATCGAGCTCAACGAGCACAATCCTCCAGCCGGCGAGGTGGACGTGGTCGCGCTCGTGCGGGAAGCCGCGGCCGCTTTGGGAGCATTGGCGGACTCCGATCGTATCAGCATCAAAATTGCGCCCCACGAGGCGCTCCACGTTGTAGGAGACCGTGACGAACTCACCCAGGTGTTCCAGAACCTGATCCACAACGCCATCAAATATGGCCGCGAAGGGAGCGAGGTCCGGGTGCGTTTCGGCCGCACCCCGTCGCCCACCAGACGGGAGGGTGCCGGCCAGGTCTTCGTGGCCGTGGAGGATGAAGGGGAGGGAATCCCTCGTGAAGCGATCCCCCGGCTGACCGAGCGCTTCTACCGGGTCGATGTGAAGCGGAGCCGCGAACGCGGCGGCACGGGCCTGGGCCTCGCCATCGTTAAGCACATCGTCAACCGCCATCAGGGGCGGCTGCAAATCGAGAGCACGGCGGGAGTGGGAAGCATATTCACCGTCTCCCTCCCGGCCACGGCTGCGGCAACAGTTTATCCCGGTTGAGACGCGGCCACGTCATCAAACTGTTATATATGTGTCGCAAACCGTTGACGGAATCGTCCTACAGCGGGCGCGCTGGCGAGATGCCAGAGAGATGGCGTTGGTATGAGCGATCACATCGTGAAGTCATTTACCGAACAACTGGAAATGCTTGCCAATGCGGTCGCCCAGATGGGCGGCCTTGCCGAAGCGCAATTCGCTAACGCCATTGAAGCCATCGCCAAGCGCGACACCAAGCTGGCCGAAGCTGCCATCGGTTCGGACGAGCGCGTCGATCGCATCCAGCAGATCGTCGAAGATCAGGCTTTAAAGGTTTTGGCGCTCCGCCAACCCATGGCCGTCGATCTGAGAACGACGCTGGCCGCCATCAAGATCGCCAATGAATTGGAGCGGATCGGCGACCTCGCCAAAAACATCGGTAAGCGCGCGCTGGTTCTGAATCGCGAGCCGCCGATCAAGCTGGCGCAGAGTCTGGCGCGGATGGGCCGCCAGGCGCTTTCCCAGCTCAAAGCGGTGCTTGATGCGTATTCCGACCGGGATGCCGAGGCGGCGAAAAACGTGTGGCGTCACGATGAGGAAATCGACGAGCTTTACAACAGCCTTTTCCGCGAGTTGCTCACCTATATGATGGAAGACCCGCGCACGATCGGGCTGTGCGCGCATCTTTTGTTCATCGCCAAGAATATCGAGCGCGCGGGCGATCATGCCACCAACATCGCCGAAACCGTTTACCACATGGTCAGCGGCAATTATCTGCGCGTCGATCGCCCCAAGGCGGATTTGACATCGACCACCTCCATTCCTCTTGAACCGAAATAGGATTGAGCATGAGAGCAAACGGCGAACCTGCCGTTCTCGTCGTTGAAGATGAGTCCGCGCTCTCGACACTGTTGCGTTACAATCTCGAGCGGGAAGGCTATCGCGTCTTCGAGGCGCGGGACGGGGAGGAAGCGCTTATCCTCGCCGACGAAGTGAAACCTGACCTGGTGGTCCTGGATTGGATGCTGCCACAGCTTTCCGGCCTGGAGATTTGCCGCCGTCTGCGCGGCCGGGGCGACATGCGCAATGTGCCCATCGTGATGCTGACGGCGCGCGGCGAGGAGACGGATCGCATCCGCGGTCTCGATACCGGCGCGGACGATTACATCGTGAAGCCTTTCTCGATGACGGAATTCCTGGCGCGGCTCCGGGCCGTGATGCGCCGGGTGCGGCCGAGCCTCGTCGAAGATATCGTGACGGTCGGCGAGATCAGCATCGATCGCGGCAGCCATCGCGTGCGTCGCGCCAGCCGCGATATTCACCTCGGACCAACGGAATATCGGCTGCTTGATCAATTGATGCAGCACCCGGGCCGGGTTTTTTCCCGCGAGCAATTGCTGGACAGCGTTTGGGGATCGGACGTCTACGTCGAAGCGCGCACGGTGGACGTGCATGTCGGCCGGTTGCGCAAGGCGCTCAACGAGTCGGGCGAAAAGGACCCCATTCGCACGGTGCGTTCCGCGGGCTATTCGTTCGACGAAACCTTCGCGATCTGACGGATCCACAAAAGTGGAAGCACCGGATGGCCTTCATCCGGTGCCCCGATTGCGCTCGCAAGGTGGGTTCAACCCGCTGCGCGGCGATCCCGGCGTTGAGGCTGTGGCTGATAGGCCTTGCGGGCGTGAGCTTCGCAATAGGGCGAGCCGTATTTCGGCTTGCGTCCGCAAAAGTGAAATTCGTTTTCTGCCGGATCGCCGATCGGCCAACGGCACATCCGATCGTTGATCGTGAGCACGGTGGCGAAATGTCCATCTTCCAAAACCACGGGATCTTCCTCGACGATCTCCGGGGGAGGCGCCGCCACGTGGACGACGGATCGCCTTGCAACTGCGCTCCGAGGCCGCTCGGATCGTGCTGGACCAGCGCGCCCGGCAAGTCCCAACCGGTGGACTTTGCCGATCACGGCATTGCGCGTGACGCCGCCCATGACCCGAGCGATCTGGCTTGCCGAAAGCCCCTCGGTCCACAGCGCCTTTAATTGCTCGACCCGTTCGTCCGTCCAGCCCATGTCGCGCCTCCTGGATTAAGCCTACAAAATATCGTAGCAGAGAAGGGTCTCAACACAAGGTATGAGGTCTAGCTACCACGCCTTGTCCACAATAAAGGAGTCGGCCGGAAAGAGATTTGCAGCCCCTTACGACCCCGCAAATCGCCGTAGGATGAGACTTCCGGCTTCTGCTTTCCCCCGTCCGACTCTATAAGTCGCGTTTTCGTTTTTCCCGGCGCAAAAGGAGTTTGTCGTGATTCCGCCGCTTCTTCCGACCTACAACCGGGCGGACATCGCATTCGAACGTGGCGAAGGGCCGTATCTTTTCGACGAGAAGGGCGAGCGCTACCTCGACTTCGGGTCTGGTATCGCGGTCTCGGCGCTGGGTCATGCGCACCCGCAATTGGTCGCAGCCTTGCGCGAACAGGCCGGCAAGCTCTGGCACACCTCGAACCTCTATCGCGTGCCGGCGCAGGAGAGGCTGGCTAAGAGGCTGATCGAGGCGAGTTTCGCGGACACCGTGTTCTTTGCCAATTCGGGTGCCGAAGCCGTCGAATGCGCCATCAAGATGGCACGGCGGTTCCATTACGCATCGGGAGCGCCGGAGCGTTATCGCCTTGTCACCTTCGAAGGAGCGTTTCACGGCCGCACGTTGGCGACCATCGCGGCAGGCGGGAGCGCCAAATATCTCGAAGGCTTCGGTCCGAAAGTGGAAGGGTTCGATTCCGTGCCCTTCGGAGATTTCGATGCGGTGGTCCGGGCA
Source organism: Micropepsaceae bacterium (assembly GCA_035318785.1). GTDB lineage: Bacteria > Pseudomonadota > Alphaproteobacteria > Micropepsales > Micropepsaceae > CAIYRG01. The sequence continues at coordinate 11,607 of DATHDZ010000184.1, read as the reverse complement.
ACCGGGCCCGAAACCGCCGGGATTTTGGTTGAACCCATCCAAGGCGAGGTCGGGGTGCGGGTGCCACCCGCGGGTTTCCTGAAGCGCTTGCGCGAATTCTGCGACGCGCGCGGTCTGCTCCTGGTGTTTGACGAGGTGCAGACCGGGATCGGCCGCACGGGGCGGCTGTTCGCCTATGAAGAACTGGGCTTGGTGCCCGACATCATGGCGGTGGGCAAAGGCATCGGCGGCGGTTTTCCGCTGGGCGCGTGCCTCGCCTCCGAGCGTGCGGCGAAAGGCATGACCGTGGGCTCGCATGGTTCGACCTATGGCGGCAATCCGCTTGCCATGGCGGCCGGCAATGCGGTTCTGGATGTTGTGCTCGAACCGGGATTTCTAGACCGCGTTCGTAAGATCTCAGGTTCGATGCAGCAGCATCTTGCGATGCTCGCCGCCGAACATGCCAATGTCATCGCCGAAGTGCGCGGGCGCGGATTGCTTCTCGGGCTGAGGCTTCACGTACCGGCCGCGGCATTCATTGCGCGATTGCGCGAGAGCCGCTTGCTTGGCGTGGGTGCGACCGAAAACGTGGTGCGTCTCTTGCCGCCGCTGAACATCGAAGAGCGTCACGTGAAGGAAGCGATGGCCGCGCTCGTCACGGCATGTGCGGGATTCGAGACCGAGAGGAAAGCGGTATGACCGCCTCACGCGCCGTCAGACAGCGCAAGCCCGCGGCCACCGGACCGCGGCATTTCCTCGACCTTGCCGATTTCGATTCCGCGACGCTCAAAAGCGTCATTGCCGAGGCACGCCGGCGCAAGGATGCCCGTGCGGGCCTTCTGCGAGGTACGCAGGATGCGGACGCGCCGCTTGAGGGCCGCATGCTGGCCATGATCTTCGAACGCCCCTCGACGCGGACTCGCATTTCCTTCGATGTCGGCATGCAGGAGCTGGGCGGCCGCACGATCATGTTGACGGGCGCGGAGATGCAGCTCGGCCGCGGCGAAACCATCGCCGACACGGCGCGGGTGCTGTCGCGCTATGTCGATGCCATCATGATCCGCACTCTCGCTCACGAGATGCTGACCGAGCTCGCCGAATATGCCGGCGTTTCCGTCATCAACGGCCTTACCAAGCTGTCGCATCCCTGCCAGGTCATGGCAGACGTCATGACGTTCGAGGAAAAGAAGGGTTCGATCCGGGGCCGCACGATCGCCTGGACGGGTGACTGCAACAATGTTTGCGCCTCCTGGGTCCATGCCGCGGCTCGCTTCGATTTCACCTTGCGCGTGGCGACTCCCGACGAGCTCGCGCCGCGGCCGGCCCTTCGCAAATGGGCGCAGAGCTCGGGCGCGAAGATCGTCTTCACCGACAACCCGGAGCAGGCGGTGACCGGCGCCGATTGCGTCGTCACGGACACGTGGGTCTCCATGGGCGACAAGGAGGGGGCGAAACGGCACAATTTGCTGAAGCCCTTCCAGGTCAATAAAGCGCTGATGCTGCGCGCCAAGTCCGACGCGATCTTCATGCATTGTCTGCCGGCGCATCGCGGCGAGGAAGTGACCGACGAGGTCATCGACGGACCGCAATCGGTCGTCTTCGACGAGGCAGAAAACCGTCTGCATGTGCAGAAAGCCATCCTGCTCTGGTGCCTGGGGTGATCGGGTCCCCGCCCCGCCCCTTGCAGAGCAGATTCGTTGATCCCAGATAGGTCGATGGACCAATCCCAATACCGGCCCGCACCTTCGGCGGATTTCGTGCTTCCCTTCGATCTTCCGAATATCGGGATGCGTGGCCGGCTTTTGCGCCTTGACGCGGTGTCGACGCGGGCGCTCGCGGCCCATCCTTTGCCGGAAGGCGCGCAACGCATTCTTGCCGAGGCGTTGGCCTTGTCCGCGCTTCTGGGGTCTGCTCTGAAATTCGAGGGGCGCCTCAGCGTTCAAACCAAAGGAGACGGACCGCTCACCCTGCTGGTGACGGATTATTTCGCGGGCGGTGGTTTGCGCGGCTATGCAAGGGTGGACGAGCGGCGGTTTGCCCATGCGGGCAACCCCAGCGATTTTGGTACGCTGGTGGGCGAGGGCGCACTCGCGATCACGATCGAGCCGAAGCAAGGGGCGCAGTCCTACCAGGGCCTGGTGCCGTTATCCCCAGACGGGCTTGCGGCCTCCGCGGAAATCTATTTCGCACAAAGCGAGCAGCTTCCAACAATGCTGCGTCTTGCCGCCGGGCCAATCTACCGTTCCGGCGCGGGCCGTGGGTGGCGCGCGGGCGCCCTCATGGTGCAGGCCGTGCCTGGAGCGAAATCGGACGATGCAACGTCTTCCGACGATTGGGAGCGCGTTGCGCTTTTCATGGAAACCCTGCAAGCCATCGAATTGCTGGATACCGAGCTTGCGGCGGAGACCGTTCTGTGGCGGCTGTTCCATGAAGACGAAGTGCGCGTGCATCCGAGCCAGGCATTGCATTTCGAATGCAGTTGCGAGGCAGAGCGCGTGCGAGCGGTGCTGAGATCGTACCCTGCGTCGGAACTGAAAGAATTGCCCGATCCCGACGGGGTGATCCGGACGCGCTGCGAATTCTGCGGCACGGTCTACGAGTTTCCGCTTCAGACCCTGAGCGTCTAGCGTTCATTCACTCGGTGGCTTTATGTGCGACGCGCCGAAGAAATGCGGCGCAGGCGTCGAGTTGTTCCAAGGCCACGAACTCGTCAGCCTTATGGGCCTGTGCGATGGAGCCGGGGCCGCAAATCACCGCAGGAATTCCGGCCCCCTGAAAGAGGCCCGCTTCGGTGCCATAAGAGACGGCGTGAACGTCATTGCTGCCCGATAGCGCGCAAGCAAGCCGAACTGCCGGTGAATTCACGTCGCGTATCAGGCCGGGATAGGCGGCTTTGATGCGGGTTTCGAATTGCGCTTCGGGGGCGCCCGCGCGGTAGCGCGGCAGGATTGCGGATTCGGCCTGCGCCGTCGCGCGCGTCACGATCGCGTCTGCATCACGGTCGGGAAGGGCGCGATATTCCCACATCACCCTTGCGTCTCTGGCGAGCACATTCACCGCGGTGCCGCCCGACACCATGTTCGCCTGGATCGTGGTGTAGGGAGGTTCGAAATATTCATCTCTGTCGGTCATCAACTCGCTTCCCAGCGCCGCCAGCGAGGCGATGAATTCGCCTGCCATCATCACCGCGTTGGCGCCGCGTGAAGGGGCGCTCGAATGGCCTTCGCGGCCGCGGGCAATGGTTTCGATGACGGCGCCTGCCTTATGGGCGCCGACGATGCGCATTTCGGTCGGTTCCCCGATAATGGCAAGGGCGGGCCTGATCTGGGCGGCGTTGAGGTCTTCAAGCAGGCGCCGCACGCCGACACAGCCCACCTCCTCGTCGAAGGAAAAGGCGAAATGGAGCGGCCGTTTCAAATCGAGCGCGGCAAATTCCGGCAGCAGCGCCAAGGCGACGCCGATGAACCCTTTCATATCGGAAGCGCCGCGGCCATAGAGGCGGCCGTCGCGAATTTCAGGGGAGAAAGGATTGCTGGACCAATCCTGGCCGTCGACCGGTACGACATCGGAGTGCCCGGAGAGCACATAGCCGCCGTCCTGCTGCGGTCCCAAGGTGGCGAACACATTGGCCTTCGTTTTTGCGGCATCATAGGTGAGCCGCGTCTTTGCGCCGGCTCGCTCAAGCATGCTTTGCGCAAAGGCGATCAGATCGAGATTGGAATTGCGGCTAACGGTGTCGAAGGCGATCAGCCTCTGCACGATGTCGAGCGCGGGTGACACCGGCGGCATGAGAGTGCGCTAACCGCCGATGCTTTCGGGATTGCGGATCATGGCGAGAAATTCGCGCCGCGTCCGAGAATCCTCGCGGAACGCGCCGAGCATGGTGGAGGTCACCATGGTCACGCCCGGTTTGTGGACGCCGCGGGTCGTCATGCATTGATGCGCCGCTTCGATCACCACGGCGACGCCCTTCGGTTCCAGAACATGTTGGATGCAATTGGCGATCTGCGCATTCATCTTCTCCTGAACCTGCAGTCGGCGCGTATAGGCATCGACGACGCGGGCAAGCTTGGAAATGCCGACGACTTTCCGGGCGGGAAGATAGCCGACATGGGCGCGGCCGATGATCGGCGCGAGATGATGCTCGCAATGAGACTCAAACCGGATATCGCGCAACACGACCATCTCGTCATAACCCTCCACCTCTTCGAAGGTGCGTTGGAGGAAAACGACCGGATCATCGGCATAGCCGGAAAACCAATCCTCATAGGCCCGCGCCACGCGCGCCGGCGTATCGCGCAGGCCTTCGCGGTTCGGATCATCGCCGGTCCAGCGAAGCAATATCCGCACGGCCGCTTCCACCTCCTCCCGGGAGGGTTTCGGCTCCCCGGGCGTGGAGGGGGCACTGGAGCAAAGTGGGCGGGTATCCATGCAAAGGCTCCGATAGGGCGGCTGTATTGTAATTGAAACGCGCAACTAAGCCAGAACGCGACGCGCCTCAATGCCTTTGGCGCGGTTCATAAGGGCTTTCGAGCGCGAACATCGGAATTCCGACCTCGAAGCTTTCGCCGGTGGATGAGCGCATATGGTAAGAGCCAATCATGAACCCGGACGCGGTCTCCAACGGTGTGCCGCTGGTGTATTCGTAAGCGCGGCCGGGCGCGATCACCGGCTGCTCGCCTATCACGCCGTCCCCCCGTACCTCGCGAACGCGTCCGCGCGCATCGGTGATCCGCCAATAGCGCGAGAGCAGCTGGACCGGGAGATCGCTCTTGTTCTCGATCGTCACGTGGTAGGACCAGAGAAAGCGGTTCTCATCCGGCTCGGACTGGTCATCGAGAAAGTCGGGCTCCACCGCGATCCGGATGTTGCGCGTGATCTCTTCGTAAAGATGCTTGCTGCTCACGCGCGCGGCTCTACCGTGACGTCGGTCTTGACCGAACTGGCGATGAAGCAGCCTTCGTGCGCTTGATGGTGCAACCTGTCCAAATCGGGTTGCGAGACGTTGACCCCCGCGGACCATTGGACTTGCGGGCGCAGGACGACGCGCGTCACCGCCAGTTGACCCTTTTCATTCTTCTCCAGGTAACCCACGGCCTCATCGCTGTAGGAATCGAGCGAGAAGCGCCTTTTCGCCGCCAGCGCGAGGAAGGTCAGCATATGGCAGGAGGAAAGCGCCGCCACGAAGGCTTCCTCGGGATTGACCATTGTCGCGTCGCCGCGAAAATCGGGCGCGGCGGAGGCCGGTACGGTAACGCCATGGAAACGCCATTCATGGGTACGATTGTAACTGTCATAGGTGAACGCTTCACTGGTGCGCCGCCAAAGGATAGTCGCGTGATGTTCCATGACGACCCTCTCAAATCTTCGCCAGCGCCTGTGCGAGGTCCTCGCACAGATCGGCGGTGTCTTCGAGCCCCACAGAGATGCGCAGCATGCTCTCGGTGACGCCGGCCGCAAGGCGGGCCTCCGGCGTAAGGCGTTGATGCGTGGTTGTTGCCGGATGTGTCAGCAGGCTCTTTGCGTCTCCAAGATTGTTGGACAGGTCGACCAGCTTCAGCGCCTTGGCGACTTTAAAGGCCTCCTTTTTTCCGCCCATGACTTCGAAGGTCACGATGCCGCCGCCGCCTGACATCTGCTTCTTGGCGAGAGCAACCTGCGGATGATTGGCAGCCGCGTTTTGCGGGTCTTCGCGAAAGGGATAGAGCACGCGCCGGACGTTTTTTTGTTCGCTCAGAAATTGGGCGATCTGGTTCGCATTACGGCAATGCTGGCGCATGCGCAAATCCAGGGTCTCAAGGCTCTTGAGATGCAGCCAGGCGTTGAACGGGCTCATGCACGGTCCGGTGTTGCGCAGGAAGAGTTGAAGGTGATCCTTGAGGAAGTCCTCCTTGCACAGAATGATACCGCCCAGGGCGCGGCCCTGGCCGTCGATATATTTGGTCGAAGAATGCACCACGATATCGGCCCCGAAATCCATCGGACGCTGCAGCACCGGCGAGGCGAAGGCGTTATCCACCACCACGCGCGCACCCGCTTCATGGGCGATATCGGCCACACCTTTGATGTCGACGATTTCCAGCGTCGGATTCGACGGTGTCTCGAAAAAGGCGATTTTGGTTTGCGGTCGCATCGCCGCGCGCCAGGCGGAAAGATCGGTGCCGTCGACGATGGTGTTGGAAACACCAAAACGCGCCAGCACGTCCTCGATCACATAACGAATGGCGCCAAAAAGGGCCCGAGCCGCCACCACGTGATCGCCCGCCTTAAGACAGCATAAGAGCGTCGAGGTTACCGCAGCCATGCCGGACGCGGTGGCGCGCCCGACCGGCGCGCCTTCCAGAAGCGCCATCCGCTCCTCGAAAATGGAGATCGTCGGGTTCGCGTAGCGCGTATAGGTATAGCCGGGTGCGCCTTTGAAACGCTCCTCGGCTTCCTCGGGCCCCTCATAGGCATAGCCCGAGGTAAGATAGAGCGCCTCGCTGGTTTCCTGGAACGGGCTACGCCTTTGCCCGCCCCGAACCGCCAGGGTCTGCCGGCGCCAATTCGTCCAATCCTTGTTCGTTCCCATATCAAATCCGTGCGCGTGAACCCAAAGCGATAGGAGCCCCTTCCCCACCCGTCAAGCAGGACAGCACCCTTAGGGAACCTCCCCTAAAGCTAGGTCGTTTTTTACGGGACACCGCACGAGAACACGAGGACAAAGCAATGGATAAGGAACGCATCAAGGGAATGGCTCAACAGGGCAAGGGCGCCATGAAGGAAGGCGTCGGCAAAGCCCTCGGCGATGAAAAGATGAAAGCCGAAGGCAAGTTGGACAAGATGGAAGGCAAAGCCCGCAATACGATCGGCGGCATGAAGGATGCGGTGCGCGACGCTAGCAAGCGTCACTGACACCGCTTTGGAATAAGGGCATATAGGGAAGGTCCGGCGTCGTTGGCCGGACCTTTCTCTTTTTCCTGACTCTCGCGGAACTGTCCTTCCACCGCTCGAAAATGAGAACGGTTCTGATTCCAGCGGATATTGGCTTTCCCTTGTCAGATTTGGTGTTGCTTCCTACTCTCGCAGGGCCGTCACGAGGCGCCACAATTGCGACTCCTACTTCTGCGTCACGCGAAGTCGGATTGGTCCGGCAAGGCCGACGATCACGCACGGCCCCTTTCCGCGCGTGGGAAGCGAACCGCGCCGCGCATTGGCGCCTGCATGCACGCGAAAGGTTATGAACCGGAACTCGTGTTGTGCTCGACCGCCGAACGCACCAAGGAAACCCTGGAACTCGTCCTTCCGGTCTTCGCGGGACAGCCGCAGATCCGCTATGATCGCTCGCTCTACCTTGCGGAATGGCCGGAGCTCTTGGCCAAGATCCGCACCGTATCCAGCGGAGCGACGCCGCTCATGGTCGTGGGGCACAATCCCGGCCTGGAGCAGTTGGCGATAGCCCTGGCGTTGCAGGCACCGAGTGCGGCCGAAAGGGGGCGCCTGCAAAAGCTGGCGCAGAAGTTTCCCACCGCAGCCCTCGCCGTGCTGGATTTCGAGATTGCCGATTGGAGCGAGGTGAAGCCTGGCTTGGGACGGCTGATCGACTATGTTCGCCCCAAGGATCTCAACGGAGAGAACGGCGGAGACGATGAATGAGTCCGGCGACGGATCGAGGCGCACCGTACTGATCACGGGCGCCTCGGCCGGCATCGGCGCGGCAATGGCCCGGGTTTTTGCGTCGCATCGTTTCGATGTGGTGTTGACGGGCCGCCGCGTGGATCGGCTCTCCGCGCTGGCCGAAGAGCTGCGTGCGACGCATGGGATCCAAGTCCGCGCGATCCCCGCGGACCTCGCGCGCACCGAGAGCAGCGCCGAGCTGGTTCGGGCGCTCGAGGGCGAGGGCGTCAGTATCGACGCGCTTGTGAACAATGCGGGCTACGGCGTGCCCGGATTCTACCGGGACACGTCGTGGGAAACGCAGCGCGATTTCATCCAGGTCCTGGTGACCGCGCCCTGCGAACTCGCCCATCGCCTGCTCCCTGGCATGATTCGGCGCAGGTACGGCCGCATATTGAATGTCGCCTCCGTGGCGGGACTTATGCCGGGCTCCGCAAGCCATACCCTCTATGGCGGCGCCAAGGCGATGCTGATCAAATTCTCGCAAGCGCTCCACAGCGAGCAAAAGGGCACAGGTGTCTTTGTCAGCGCCCTCTGTCCGGGGTTCACCATTTCGGAATTTCACGACGTGAACGGCACGCGTGCCGAGATGCGGCGTTTGCCGAAATTCATGTGGCTTTCCGCCGAACGCGTGGCGGAAGCCGGCTATCGGGCGGTGATGAAAAACCAGCCAATCTGCATACCGGGTGCCCAATACCGGCTGATCAGCACATTCGCACGGTTGCTTCCTATGAAGGCCGCACATCGGCTGGGCGAAGCCCGTTCTCGGGTATTGGCGAAGGAAAGATAATCCGAGGGACGTTGGCCATCGAGCCAGCGATCCCAGCGAGTCAGTTGCTGCGGCTAGCCTCGGCGAGTGCGAGCTTGGTCCAGCCAAAGGCGATTTCCGGAACCGGGACACCCATCATGGACGTGGTTCGTTCAGCGATCAGCTTGCCGCCCATCGCCTCGTAAAAGAATCGTGCCGGATTTCCCGCATGCGCCCAGATCACGCAACGCGCGTGACCCCGTTCCGACAGAGCCGCGAAGGCGCCGGCCAGGAGCGCGCGTCCGACCCCGCGCCCCGTCATCATCGGATCGACATAGAGGGTGTAGACTTCGGCGTCGTAGCCGAGCCCGGAATCGCGCGCGCGACCCATGCTCGCCATGCCGAGAATCTTTCCCCTGTCGTCCTCTGCGACGTAGACCGCCTCACGCGCGGCGATGGCGATGGCGTTTCGCCAGCGCGCGCCCTGTCCCTCGACCGTCATGCTGGAAAGCAATCGCGCCGGCAGTACCAGAGGATAGGTATCGCGCCATGACTCGACATAGACCCGTGCGACCGCTTCGGCGTCGGTCGGCCGCGCTTTCCGGATCGTCAGGTTCACGCCCATGATTCGAGCTTGACCGTATGCGAACGCCGTATCAAGAAAAATCCGCTTCCTGTCTTGAGCGGAACGGCGCTCTCATCTGCGCGTTATTGACGCAAGTTTGTTTCGTGAAGCGATTTCTGTGAGTCTAAAAGAAATCCCCGTCCGGAAGCCGCGCCGTGTACGAGCGCATGGATCGTCGACCTATTTCCAAGTGGTTTCTCGCGGTACACTGCGCCGGGAATCAGCGGCCGAAAATCTGCCGGAAGGGCTAGCGCCGCTGCTCGCGGGGCCCAAGATCGACCGCCCCGGCGAACGGCCACCCCTTCCGGCCTGTTTCGCAGCCGCAAAACTCGGCGAGAGATTCGGTTAAGCATGTGTTCATGCGCAATTGGGATCATAGAAGCGGTTTTGACGCCCAAGGCGTCACAACGCCACGCATTCGACATTTTGTTGGAATGTCCTCGTGGGGACCCGACCGGAAGGAGCGGGAGAGATGAGTAACCTTGATGTGTTCGATTTGTTCAACCGCGACTATTCGCGTGAACAGCTGGAGACCATGAGCCTGCGCGATTGGCTTCTTGCCGCGCGCGACGACAGGATGCTTTACGCCTCCCCGGCGGAACGGATGATCGCCTCCATCGGTGAGCAGGAGCTGCTCGATACTGCGCAAGACCCGAGGCTCGGCCGAATCTTCTTCAATCGTACGATCAAGCGGTACAAGGCGTTCGAAGGTTTCTTCGGCATGGAAGACACGATCGAGCGCATTGTCGGCTATTTCAAACATGCAGCGCAGGGTTTGGAGGAGAAACGGCAGATTCTGTATCTGCTGGGTCCGGTCGGCGGCGGCAAATCCTCGCTCGCCGAACGCCTCAAGGAATTGATGGAGAGGCGTCCGATTTATGTGCTGATGGCGGGCAAACAAATCAGCCCGGTATTCGAGAGCCCGCTCGGCCTGTTCCGCTCGACCGATCTGGCGGCCTTGCTCGAAGACAAATACGGCATCGAGCGCCACCGTCTGACCGGCGTGATGAGCCCCTGGGCCGTAAAGCGGCTGGACGAATTCGGCGGTGACATTTCCAAATTCGAAGTGGCGCGGCTTTATCCTTCAAAACTTCGTCAGATCGCGGTCTCCAAGACCGAGCCCGGCGACGACAACAATCAGGACATTTCTTCGCTCGTCGGAAAAGTCGACATCCGTAAACTGGAGCATTTCAGCCAGAACGATCCGGACGCGTATTCGTTTTCCGGCGGGCTTTGCCATGCCAATCAGGGCCTCCTCGAATTTGTCGAGATGTTCAAAGCCCCGATCAAAGTGCTGCATCCCCTCCTCACCGCGACCCAGGAAGGCAACTATATCGGCACCGAGACGCTCGGCCCCATTCCCTTCAACGGGGTTATCCTCGCACACTCCAACGAAGCGGAATGGCAGGTCTTCAAGGCGAATAAAAACAACGAAGCCTTCCTAGACCGCATCTGCGTCATCACGGTCCCCTATTGCCTCAGGGTGTCCGACGAAGTTCAGATTTACAAAAAGCTCCTCAAGGAGAGTCAGCTCGACAAGGCGCCTTGCACACCAGAAACGCTCGAAATGCTCGCCCGCTTCTGTGTGCTGACGCGATTGAAGGAGCACGAGAACTCGAATCTTTATTCGAAGATGCGCGTCTATGACGGCGAGAAGCTGCGCGACACCGATCCCAAGGCCAAAACGCTACAGGAATACAAGGACTCAGCCGGCGTAGATGAAGGCATGACCGGCATTTCCACGCGGTTTGCTTATAAGGCGCTTTCCGAGACCTTCAATTACGACCATTCGGAGATCACCGCCGATCCCGTGCATCTGATGTATGTCACCGAGCAGGCGATCAAACGCGAGCAATTTCCCGACGATGTCGAGAAGAAATATCTCGAATTCATCAAGGCGGAACTGGCACCGCGCTATGCGGAGTTCATCGGAAAGGAGATCCAGAAAGCCTATCTCGAATCCTATGGCGAGTACGGGCAGAATCTGTTCGACCGATACATCGCCTATGCGGACGCCTGGATCGAAGATCAAGACTTCAAGGATGCCGATACAGGGCAGCTGCTCGACCGCAACTCGCTAGATGCGGAGCTCTCGAAAATCGAAAAGCCGGCCGGCATCGCCAATCCCAAGGACTTCCGCAACGAGGTGGTCAAGTTCGCGCTGCGTTATAGAGCCCAGCATGACGGAAAGAATCCGCAGTGGACGGCTTATGAGAAGATCCGCAATGTCATCGAGAAGCGGATGTTCACCCAGGTCGAAGATCTGCTGCCGGTGATCTCGTTCGAATCCAAGAAAGACATCGACACCGAAACCAAGCATAACGAGTTCGTCAAGCGCATGCTGGCGCGCGGCTATACGCAGCGCCAGGTGCGCCGTCTTGTCGAATGGTACATGCGGGTGAACAAGGCGGGGTAGGCGAGAGCCGCCGCCGGCCCAAGCGGGTGCAATGACCTATTTCATTGACCGGAGGCTGAATCCGAAAGGTAAGAGCCTGGCCAATCGCCAGCGCTTCCTGCGCCGCGCACGTGCGCAAATTCGGGAGGCCGTACAGAAGAGCCTGAAGGATTCGGGCGTCGCGGATGTCGCGAAAGGGCGCAA
>DATHDZ010000183.1:0-2035 GCA_035318785.1 Micropepsaceae bacterium | reverse complement strand
CGGCTGGGAGAATTGATCGAATGCTGTGTCGGCGGCGGCATCGACGGCATCAAGGTCGCCGGCGGACGCCCGGTGTCCGAGCCCCGGCTCGGAACGAAGCAGGGAACGCTCCACGGACCCGCCGTATTCGATACGGCGCTCGACAACGTCACGCGCGCGGCCAAGCTCTCCCGCGGCCGCATCCCGATCAAAGCCAATGGCGGTATCCGCAGCGGCGGCGACGTCCTTGCGATGTTGCGCGCGGGCGCGACCTGCGTCGATCTGTATTCAGCCTTCATCTATCAGGGCTGGAGCGTCGCGCGGCGGATCAATCTCGAGCTCGCCTCCCTGCTTCGACAGCACAACACGGCGGAACATGCCGCCGACGCGGTGACGGGCGCCCGGCGGGCTGCGGCGCATCGCATTGGCAGGCTAGATCGAAGCGATAAATCAGCTTCTGGAGAATGATCCTGTTTGAAGACATCCGATCCTGGTGGCGCCGAACGAAAAACATTCGAGCTGAGGAGGCGATTCTTTCCAATCTGCCCCGCACCGAAATCGATACCAGCAAACTAAGAAAAATCGATAAAGGCGAGATCGAGCGAATTCTAACCGAGCCAAAACTACACGAAGAATGGCTCGTTCTTGCCAAAGAGATCGACCAGCTGATTTTGATTGAGGATATGAAGACCGGTGGCGTAAATCCTGGAGATAGGCGGGCTTTGTACTATTTGGTGCGCGCGCTTGGTCTCAAGCGTGTCTTGGAAATCGGCACAAACGTCGGCGCATCTACGATCCATATCGCTGCGGCGATGAAAGTTAATTTGCTGGCTGACGAGAAGCCGAACAAGCATTCGCTGGTGACTGTCGATATTGTGGACGTGAACCATGCTCCGGATGCTTTCTGGAGACTTGGAGGTCTTCCGCGCTCACCTCGCGACAATATCGAGGCCATGGGCATGATGGAGCATGTGACATTCGTAACGAATAGCTCTCTGACATATTTGGACGAGTGCGATGAGAGCTTTGATCTCATTTTTCTGGACGGCGATCATTCGGCTGCAATGGTATATCAAGAGGTTCCGCGGGCCCTCCGGCGCTTGCGCGAATCCGGACTCTTGCTTCTTCATGATTTTTTCCCGAAGAACCGTCCGCTTTGGAGCGATCGAACGGTTGTACCAGGGCCGCTCTTGGCGGTTAAGAGATTGGTTCGCGAGCAGGCAAACGTCAGTGTAATTCCGCTAGGCTCTCTGCCTTGGCCGACGAAATTACATTCGAACGTCACATCGTTAGCAGTGTTGCGGGCGGCCTGAGCGTTCGGCAACAACCTCCTTGAGCGCGTCGGCCTCGCGACGTAAGTCGTCGACCCCGTCTGACGTCGCGGCAGGCATCGTGTTCCAGAACCCGGTGCTGCTGGAGTGGCGGACCGCGCTCGGCAACATCATGCTGCAGGCCGAAGCGCGAAAGCTCGATCGCGCGGCGGCCGAGCGGCGCGCCTGCCGCCTCCAGCGCGGCCACGCGGTTATCTGTGCGCAGGTTCTCCGGCTTGCTGTGCAACGCACAAACCACCGCAAATGCGGCGTCACGCCGTTAAATTAAAAACTGGCGCAGCCTGACGCATCTCACCAAGAGACTGCCGTAATACAGTTGACGCGCCTTGCAGCGCGAGAGCCGCCATCGTGGCGGCGACCAGAATATCCGGCCAACCCGTGCCCGTGCCGAACACGCCAAGCGCCGCGAGCAGCACCGCCAAATTCCCGAGGACGTCGTTGCGCGTACAAATCCACGCGGAGCGCATATTCGCGTCGCCCGTTCTGTAGAACCACAAGATGCCGAACGATACGGCGTTGGCTGTGAGGGCGGCGAAGCCGACTGCGCCCATCATGACCGCGCTCGGCAGCGTACCCTGTACTGCGTGCCAGACGACCGTCGCAATCACCCAAAGGCCGAACGCACCCATGCTCACGCCCTTGGCGAAGGCCGCCATAGCGCGGTAGCGCAGCGCCATCCCCACCACGAGCAGGCTGATGCCGTAGTTCGCGGCGTCGCCTAAAAA
>DATHDZ010000182.1:0-2166 GCA_035318785.1 Micropepsaceae bacterium | reverse complement strand
TTCGCAAAGTCGAGCTCCTGCACGCGGTGTCCATGAAGCAATCCCGGGAGACCATAGTTTCCTTCGATGCAACGCGGCTCGGTATAGATTCTGTTTTCCGCGTTGTTCTGCAGGATGAATTCTTGCTTGGCCGTCCAGGGCCGCGCCCACACTGTCGAGTCTTCGACGGTCACAGCATATTCAAGGATGGTTGGACTCGTTCGCGTCCAGCGCTCGACCACGTGCAGATTCTCGCGCGACCCCTGAAAGTCGGTTTTCGGACTGAAGTTCGTCACGTCGATCACCAGCGTATTGCCCTCCCAGTGCCCACGCGAGTCCCCAAACCATTGGCGGATGTTGGCGGGCAAATGGGGACTCCCGTCCATGACGATGTTGCGCTGCCACCCTTGGCCCTGACCCACGTCGTAGAACATCGAGATGCCGCCGGGTGTCTGCACGATTCGTCGAAAGCTGATGCGATCGGCGATCGCTCCAAGGGTGCCGATCTCCGGCAACCCGCCCATCAGGCAGCGCACCGCCAATGAGGCATCCTCCGGACTATCATAGCGATTGATGGTCGCCGTGTTGTAGCGAGGGGGGAGGTCCGCGAATCGCGGCGAGGGTGTCGGATCATATTTGCCGCCGCTACACGCCAGCTCGTTATTTTTGCAGGCTTCGGTCGCCTGCAACAAGGCAAGTCGAAATTCGCGTTCGGCAGCAGCGATCTTCTGCGCCTCCGGCGTTAGAGGCGGCAACCTGCCATTGGCCGGATCGACAATCCGCGATGTCCGCGCGCCTGTGCGTTTCTTGGGCGTGAACACGTCATTGTAGGCGCCGGCGACGTCGGCCGTTGTGCCGCGCTCCGCGCGTTGGTCGCGACCCAGCATGGCCGATCGCTGCCGATCCAATTCTGTGCGCTGGGCCGCGGTGAAAAATTCCTGGTTCGCAAATTTGGGCGAGCGCTGCAAAGGCGTGTCGGTTTCGTCGGTCCAAATGCCCTGGAGATCCGGTTCACCCCAAGGCGTTTTCAGCATCGGGACAGGGGCCGGAGCCGACGTCGCCGCGATGGACACCGAAATGACGGCGCCGACAGCGGCCGCAGCAATAGCGAGCGATATCGTCGAGTGTAAGAACCGATCCCGCATGATGGTCTCCTTGGGCGCCTTGCACCGCGTCATTCTATCGGATCCTGCAGGCGCATCAATGTAACCTCCCAGTCATCGCTCGCCGATCTTGATGTCGAAGTGCAGCACCTCCTCGCGCGTCCCCAGCCAGCGGCGCTCGTGGAACATTTCGAAGTCCGGGCGGTTTTGCTTGAACGAGAAACCGCTATGACGAATCGTCACCATCTGAATATCGTGAGCGGGACCGTGGCTCTCGTGCTGCTTGCGATCTCAGTACCGCATCCCGTTTGGGGGCGTATCCCCTGGGCAGCTACCAGCGGCCTTCATTTCGTCAACGCGGTCGTCGCGGCCGACAATTACGGGGCGGCGGCCGGCGGGCTGGCCGGGAAAAAATCGCCGTCACGGGATGTCAGGGAATTCGGGCACATGCTGTGGGAGGATTCGATCGAAGACTGGCGCCGCTTGAAATGGGTGCTGACAAAGACCGAGCCCAATGTCGTTCTGCCGACGCACGTCTTCACACATGATATGTTCCTGATGGACGAGCTCATTCCAGTCAGCGGCGATGCCTTTGACCGGCGCTTCATTGCCCAGCAGGCCGCCTCGCTCAAAGAGGCTTTGGCATTGGCGGAGGGCTATGCGCGAGCCGGAGACGATTTCGATTTGAAGGAGTTTGCCGCGAGGAACGTGCCGAGAATCAGAATGCAGCTCGACCGGATTCTCCAGATCGAGATGCGGCATCAGCGATTGGCGTCTCGCTGACCTTAGACCACACTCCCGCTGCGCGATGGAAGAGTCCGCGCCTTCGTCGCGCAGCTCCCGCGTCGCTTCAGCGTTGGGCCGATTGCGGCTGCTTGCCCAGCACGGCTTCGATCGCAGCCTTGGCGAGTTCTTCGGAGCCGCCGCCAACGCCGACCGCGCCTGCGACCTGTCCGTCGATCATGATCGGCACACCACCTGCGCGCGGGAAGTCGCCGATCCAGACCGAAGCGCCGTTACGCTTGGAATTGACATCCTCTTCGAGCGCTGACGTTGCGCGCTGCCAATGGGCGGCGGTCTTGGC
>DATHDZ010000181.1:0-16713 GCA_035318785.1 Micropepsaceae bacterium | reverse complement strand
CGTTCTCGACCTCGATCGATGAAATGTTCTCCCCGCCCGAGATGATGATGTCCTTGGAGCGGTCCTTGAGCTCGATGTACCCGTCCGCGTGCATCACGCCCAGATCTCCGGAGTGGAACCAACCACCGTCCATGGCTTGCTGCGTCGCCTTCGGATTCTTCAGGTAACCCTTCATCACGATATTGCCGCGAAACATCACTTCACCGAGAGTCTGACCGTCCGCGGGCACGGCTTCCATGGTGGCGGGATCGCGCACCGTCAATTGTTCCAATGCCGGATAGGGCACGCCCTGACGAATGCGTTTGGCGCCCTGCTCCTTTAGGGAAAGGCGGTCCCACTCCTCGTGCCATTCGTTCACCGTGGCGGGACCGTAGGTCTCGGTCAGCCCATAGACATGGGTGACACTGAAGCCCGCCTCCAGCATCGCGAGCAAGATCGCCTCGGGAGGCGGAGCGGCCGCGTGCACGAAGTTCACTTTGTGCGAGAGCAGGCGGCGTTCTTCCGGTTCGGCGTTCAGCAGCGCTGCCATGACGGTCGGCGCGCCCGAAAGATGGGTGACCTTATGTTCGTCGATGGCCTCATACATCTCTTTGGCCCGCACCCAGCGCAGGCACACATGGGTCCCGGCGATCAGCGCCAAGGTCCAGGGGAAGCACCAGCCATTGCAATGGAACATGGGCAATGTCCAAAGATAGACCGGATTTTCGCGCATGCGGCAGGCAAGGATGTTGGAATAGCCCATGAGGGCGGCGCCGCGATGGTGGCAGACCACGCCCTTGGGCTGGCCCGTTGTACCCGAGGTGTAGTTGAGGGAGATCGCATCCCATTCGTCTTGCGGCATGAGCCATGAGAATTCCGGATCGCCGCTGAGGAGAAACGCCTCGTAGTCTTGCGCGCCCGGCAATTCCCCGCTTTGCGGAAATTCCAGATCGTCATAAACGAGCAGGAGCGGCTTCACCTCGGCGAGGTCGAGTGCGGCTTTTGCGCAAGCTGCGAATTCGCGGTCCACGATGAAGATCTTCGCTTCGGAATGATCGAGCATGAAGGCGATGGACGCGGCGTCGAGACGTGTGTTGAGCGCGTTCAGCACGCCATTTGTCATGGGCACGCCATGATGGACCTCCAGCATGGCTGGCGTGTTGGGGAGCAACACCGAAACCGTGTCGCCGCGTTCAATGCCTTCGCGCGTCAGCGCCGAGGCGAGACGGCGGCAGCGCGCGTAGAATTCGGCATAGGAGTAGCGGCGCTTGCCGTGGATGATGGCGGTCGTCCTAGGATAAGCGCGGGCGGCGCGCTCCAAAAATGAGAGCGGCGTCAGGGGCTGAAAATTTGCAGCAGTGCGATCCAGGTCCGTGTCATAGGCGTTGCCCGCGCGAATCTTATGGCGATGTCCCAATGCCGGCCGCGGCTGCGGCAAGACCCGCAAGGGACGCGGGCGGGCCAGAACGCCAGGACGAGCTTTGGCCGTTTGCTTTGAGCGTGCGGACGATCTTGCCTTGGGGATCGCCGCTTTGCCTTTCGCGGCTGGCGATTTGGCAACAGATGTGGGCTTCCGCGGGGTCTTGCCTTTGACCGGTTTGCGCGTCTTCGCGCGCTTGGGCTTCGCGCGCGTTTTCGCTTTTTCTTTTGAAACGCTCTTTTTTCGCGCTGCCATGGATCATCTGGGAAGGGTGAACGAAGCGCGAAAAACTAAAGAAACGCCCTCGCCGCGGCAAGTTCCGCTCGCATGGTGATCGGCACGCGCGGCGGCATGGGGATCATAAATTCGCGAGTTCGCATCCTACGGCCTGTTAGCCTTTTTGACTTAAAGATGCGGACAGGCTAGCGAGCGCAGCTTTTCAGGTTTCGAATCATGGCATCGCCTTCCTCCAGCATTGCCGCGATTCTGGTCTCGACGGGTCTTTTCCTGATGGGAAACGGGCTCATCGGAACGCTGACACCGTTGCGGGCGCATCTCGACGGCTTTTCCGATATCGCCGTGGGCACGCTCGGCACCTGGTATTTTGCCGGCTTCGTCTTGGGCTGTTTTACCGGACCGCCTCTTTTGTCGCGCGTGGGGCATATTCGCGCCTTCGCCGTGGCAGCCGCCCTGGTCGCAATGTCGGTTTTGATTCTGCCGATATGGGTGACCCCCCTGGCGTGGTTTACCGCGCGAGGCATCACGGGATTTTCGCTCGCCATTCTGTATATGGCGATAGAGAGCTGGCTCAACGATCGGGCCACAAACGAGACGCGTGGCCAAATTCTGTCGCTCTATGTCGCCGTCAATTTGAGTGCGCTGCTGCTTGGACAATGGTTGCTTCTCTTGGGGGAACCGCAATCCTTCGAACTCTTCAGCATCGGCGCGATGCTCTATTGCCTCTGCCTGGTGCCTATGGGGCTCACCCGCCTTCCTCCTCCGGCTCTGCGTCCTGCGCTTCACATCGACCTGGCACGCATCTTCAGAGTTGCGCCCGTGGGCGCAGCGGGATGCGTGACAACGGGCCTTGCCAATGGCGCGTTCTGGGCGCTGGCACCGCTTTATGGCCAGTCGCTCGGCTTCTCGGTGCGCGAGATCGCACTCTTCATGAGCGTCTTCATCGCCGGAGGAGCGCTGATCCAGTGGCCTTTGGGGCGCATTTCGGACGGCATGGACCGGCGCTGGATGATAGCCGCCACCTGCACCGCGGCCTCCGTTTGCGGGTTGGTGCTTGGGGTGCTCGGGTGGCTGCTCGTCGGAATGCCGGTGATTTTCTACAGCATCACCTTTGTGCTCGGCGCGGCCATGCTGCCGCTCTATTCGCTCGCCATCGCGCACGCGAACGATCGGCTGCCGCGGGCGGAATTCGTCGAGGTGTCGGCGGGGCTCTTGATGATCAACGCCGCGGCCTCGATCCCGGGCCCGTTGCTTGCCTCCTTCGTGATCGCGACTGCCGGACCCAATTCCCTGTTTCTTTATACGGCGATCGTCCATGCCGGCATGGCCTTCTATGCCTTCACGCGGATACGCTTGAAGGAACCCGCGCGACTCGAAACGCGTGAAAACTTCACGCCGCTGCCGCAAGGCTCGCCCGCCGGTCTCCCGCTTGACCCGCGCGGCCCCACACAGGAAACCCTCCTATGAACGAAAATACCGGCGCCGAGAAACGCGGGCTGTTTCGCGCGCTCTACGATTGGACCATGGCGAACGCCTCGGGACGCTATGCCTGGGCCGCGTTGTTCGCGGTGTCCTTCGCGGAGAGCTCGTTCTTCCCGATTGCGCCCGATGTGATGCTGCTGCCGATGGTGCTGGCGGACCGCAAACGCGCCTTTCTTCTGGCGGGCTGGTGCACGCTCGCCTCCGTGCTCGGCGGAATGCTGGG
The DNA here is from genome assembly GCA_035318785.1 of Micropepsaceae bacterium. Taxonomy (GTDB): domain Bacteria; phylum Pseudomonadota; class Alphaproteobacteria; order Micropepsales; family Micropepsaceae; genus CAIYRG01. Next base: position 13,372 of record DATHDZ010000181.1, on the reverse strand, counting down.
CTATGCCATAGGCGCACTGCTGTACGATTCACTCGGCCAATGGCTGATCCGCGTCTATGGCTATGGCCAAAGCCTGGAGACCTTCCGCGCGCTTTACGCCGAATGGGGCGCCTGGATCATCCTGATCAAAGGCTTGACCCCCATCCCCTATAAGCTTGTCACCATTGCATCGGGATTCGCGGGCTACAATTTCGCCATGTTCGTGGTCCTATCGGCGATCACCCGCGGTGCGCGTTTCACGATTGTCGCCGGCCTCGTCTATTGGTTCGGCGAACCGATCAGGGCATTCGTGGAGAAGCGACTCGAGCTCACGATGTTCGTCGTGCTCGGAACCATCATCGCGGGCTTCCTGCTCGCGCGTTATGCTTTTTGATGCGCTTCAACCCAATCCGAAGCGGCGCTAATTGTCGTCGTTCTCGTCGCCTACCGGGGTGAGGCCGCCGGTCGTTTCCTCGACCGTTTTCATGCTTTCCGTCGATTTCTTCACCGGACGCGGCTTGCGATGGGCGGCGCGTCCGACGATGAAATCGAGCTCGATCTGCGAGCAAAGGCCAAGCGTCACCGGATCCACCGCCTTGATGTTCTGCGAATTCCAATGACCGCGATCGCGTATTTTCGCGATCGTCGCTTTGGTGGTGCCGATCAGCTTCATGATATCGGCATCGGTGAGTTCCGGGTGATTGCGCAACAGCCAATAAATCGCGTCCGGCTTGTCCTGACGCTTGGAGACCGGGGTGTAGCGCGGCGTCTTCTTGGCCTTGATGTGCGGCATCTTGTATTTCGCCGGCGCCATTTTGAGCTTCAGCTCGGGGTCTTTCTCGGACTGTTCGATCTGCTCATGGGTAAGCTGGCCGGCGGCAATAGGGTCGATGCCCTTGATGCCCTTGGCCACGTCCTCGTCCGCTATCCCCTTCACCTCGAGGGGATGCATGCCGACGAATTCGGCGATCTGCTCGAAAGTGAGGGAGGTGTTGTCGATCAGCCAAACGGCGGTCGCCTTGGGCATTAAGGGCTTGTCGGACATAGGCTTTTCCTTTCCGTGCGGGGCTCGTCAGGGACCCCACTCCGCTCTCCAGGCATAACCCTATCGAGGAAGGCTCCTTATTAGCCCTGAAGCGGCGCTCGGCAAAGAAGAATTCAGGGCGCGAGCAGGATTTTCCCGATATGGCGGCTTTCCCGCATCGCCTGGTGGGCCTCGCCGGCCTCGGCGAGGGGAAACACCCGGTAGGTCACGGGCTTGAGCCGGCCGGTCTCGAAGAGGGGCCAGACCTCCCTCGCGAGATGGTCGCGTATCACCGTCTTCTCGGAATCCGGCCTGCCGCGCAAATGTGTCGCGGCCAGGCTCAAGAGCCGCGCCTGCACAATGCGGAAATCGACTTCCACCTTGGCGCCCTTTTGATAGGCAATGTTCACGACCCGTCCACCTCGGGAGAGCGTGTTGAGATTGCGCATCACGTAATCGCCACCCACCATGTCCAGGATGACATCGACACCCTTGCCGTTGGTATCGGCTTTCACCAGGGTGACGAAATCTTCCTGTCGGTAATCGATCGCGCGCGTCGCGCCGAGCTTTTCGCAGGCGGCGCATTTTTCCGCCGAACCCGCCGTGGTGAAAACCTGATGTCCGCGCGCATGCATGAGCTGGATCGCGGCGGTACCAATGCCGCTCGAGCCGCCATGAACCAGAAAGCTTTCGCCGGCTTTCAGCCGCGCCGTGTCGAACACATTGCTCCACACGGTGAAGTAGACTTCGGGAAGGCCGCCCGCGTCGATCAGGCTGACGCTTTTGGGCACGGGCAACGTGCAAAGCGCCGAGGCCACGGCATATTGGGCATAGCCGCCACCCGTCAAAAGTGCTGCGACCTCATCGCCTACGCGAAATCCCGTCACCGCTTGATCGAGGGCAACCACCGTGCCTGAAGCCTCCAGGCCCGGTGTCTCCGGCGCGCCTGGCGGTGGAGGGTGATGTCCCTCCACCTGCAGGAGATCGGCGCGATTAACGCCCGCGCTCGCGATCTTAATAAGAATTTGTCCCGGACCGGGATGCGGCACGAGCATCTCTTTGAGATAGAGCTTTGGGCCCGCGGCGGTGCGTTCGACAGCGACCGCCATCATTGTCTTGGGAAGTGCCATGGTCCGACTTTCTTGCGCCATAGGCCGGTTATGCCAAGATTGTGCAGAAGAGCAAAGGAGGTCCAACGATGGCCATCGATCTCGACGAACTCGCACCCAAAAAACCCAGGGCCGATATCGTCCTGGGCGAGGATCTGTCTCCGCTGTCGGCGCACGAGCTCGAGGCGCGGATCGCATCGCTGGAGGGAGAAATCCTGCGCGCGAAAGACGCATTGCGCGCGCGTTCATCCACCAAGAGTGCAGCCGATGCGTTTTTCAAGCGCTGATGCTCGCTCCGCGCATTAACCATTGAATGGTGAACGGCGCGCGCGGCCGTTGCATCGTAACCATTATGTAAATCTTTTTTTCATGACGCTTTGCCGAACGCGTTCGGCTTGATAGCTTCGCTGACTATAGGCATTGGGTTGGCAGAATGAACATCGAGCTTTTAGAAGATGAATCCTTCAGCGGTATTTCGCTGAACAGTTTCAGGGCCTCGGCCTTGTTCGAGCACACTTTCGATGAAGGCATGGCATTGGTCGAAGAATGCGCACGCTATCTCGATGGGCGTGGGCGCACCGAGTCGCGCGAATTGCCGCGCAAGGCGGCGCTTGTGTATGCCGGCGAAAGCATGCGCGTCACCACGCGTCTGATGCAGGCGGCAAGCTGGCTCTTGATTCAGCGCGCCGTGCAGGAAGGCGACATGTCTTCGGAGGATGCCGCGTCCGACCGCTATCGTCTCGGCGCACGCGAGATCTGCATGGGCAGGCGTGAAGATGGCGTCGACGCGCTGCCGCAAAAGCTCGTCGATCTTTTGGATCGAAGCGAGAGCCTTTATCGGCGGATCGCACGACTCGACGACGTGCTCTTCCGCCAAACGGAGCGTTCGCCAGGCGTGCAAACGCATTTCGCGCGGCTCGAAGCCGCCTTTGGTCCAAGCGGGGACGAGCCGAGCTAGCGCGTTCCCTTGCGCCTTTTTCTGCGGCACGCATTTTCAGCTGAGCACCAGGCTCCTATATTCGGAGCATGATTGAGCGCCACCCGGCGAATGCGCCGGGCAATTGGTACATCGACACACGCTGCACGGACTGTTCGGCCGCGCGCACCGTGGCGCCCGGATTGATCGTCGAAAAGGACGGCCAATCGGTCTTCGCAAGACAACCCGAAACGCCGGAGGAATTGCGCATGGCTTGGCGCGCGCGGCTGCTCTGCCCGACCGCCTCCGTGCGCACGCGAAACGCGACGGAAATCCCCGACGGGGTCTTTCCCGAACCGATGACGGATAGGGTTTACCGCCTGGGCTACAATGCGGCTTCGGCCGCCGGGGCGCATTCCTTTCTGATCCGGCGCGAGGATGGCAACGCCATGGTGGACGCGCCGCGCTGGACTCGTGCCGTCACGGCAAGGCTCGAGGAATGGGGCGGCTTGTCCCACATCCTTCTCACGCATCGCGACGACGTCGGCGATGCCCAACGCTACGCGAAGCATTTCGGCGCACGGGTGTGGATTCACCAGTGGGATCGGGCGCGCGCGCCGTTCGCGGATAACATTCTTGAGGGCCGCGATGCCGTTGCGATTGGCAGCGATCTCGTCGCGATTCCGGCTCCGGGACACACCAAGGGAAGTGTGGTTTTTCTCTATGACGAAAGCTGCCTTTTTACCGGCGACTCGCTCGCCTGGAGCTTTGAGGATGACGATCTGACGGCGTGGCGGGATTTCTGCTGGTACTCCTGGCCGGAACAGATCAAATCCCTGACGCGACTTCTCGACTATCCGTTCGAATGGGTTTTCGCCGGCCATGGCGGCAGCAAATCCCTCACCCCGGCAGAGATGCATGCGCGGCTAGCCGCGCTGATCGAAAGAATGAAACGAGAGAAATAATCGCCCTCGCTTCAGCGAGGAGGAGGGCCGAGCTAGCGCTATATACGCGGCGTCATTTCTTGACGAAATCGCCGAACCGCTTGTTGAAGCGGGTCAGGCGCCCACCCCTGTCGAGCAGGTTCTGCTGACCGCCGGTCCAGGCCGGATGGGTGGAGGGATCGATGTCGAGCGTCAGCTTGCCGTTGGGCTCGCCCCAGGTCGTGCGGGTCCGATAGGTGGTGCCGTCATTCAGCACCACGTTCACGAAATGATAATTGGGATGGATGCCCTTTTTCATCGCCACACGCCCTTCAAGCGGAAGCGGGCTCTATAAGGGATCGATCTTCCCGAGGCAAGTCGCCGGACGATGGGTCCCATTCGGCCTGGGAGGCAGCCGAGCTTCCGCTTTGACGGGGACGCAATCCAACGCAACAGTGGAACCGTCCGTTAATGTGATGCTGGTAAGTCGCGTTTGTATGGACGCGGGTTGCGAGGGCAATTAGCATCGTTAACGGAATCGATGGCGGGCTCGTGGGGCACTAGCGGGCGCGCCAGTCGCAAACTCCACAATGGAAGCACGGGATGACGCGTAGCTTGATGCTCCGCACCGCAGCGGTCGCGCTCTGCCTGTCGGGCTGCGGTGGCGGTGGCGGTGGGGCCAGCGGCCCCAACACAGCCATCATGCAGCAGACGGCCACTCCGCCGGTCATCACGGTCGTTCCTCCCGTGCCCGGTGCCGACGTCTTTCGTACCGTCGAGTACAACCGCATGGGGGCGCTGGATGCGATTCGCGCCGCCGACGGTTACGCGCTTGGATACACCGGGGCCGGCGTCACGATCGGCATCATCGATTTCAATTTCGAGCTCGCATCCAGCGAGGTGAATTACAGCGCCGACAGCCTCGGGGCTAACGCGCAAGCCGTGGCGCTTTACGAGGCTCAGACCGGTCAGGCCTCGTCCAGCGATCACCACGGACACGCCATCGCGGCCACCGCTGCGGCGCGCAAGAACGATTTTGGGATTCACGGCGTCGCCTTCGACGCAACCATTCTCGCCGTCGATTATTTTTCCGCTGTCAACGAGACTCAAGTCACGCAAGGCGGCGTGCTCTATCATGTGTCGGATCCCTGGACCTACATCACCTCGCACGGCGTGCGCATCATCAACACGTCATTCGGCTATGAAGCGGGCGATGTGATCCACAACCCTCCGCATGTGAGCGAAGCCTATACGCTCGCCTCGCCTGCGGCGGCGCTGGCCAATGGCGCGCTTCTCGTTTCGTCGGCGGGAAACGCCGGCGGCGCGAATCCCTCGCTCTACAATCTCGACACGATCAGCGATTTGAACTCCGCGGGCGTTCTGAACAGCGGTTCGGGAGGCTACATCATCGCCGGAGCGGTGGACTCGAACAACCAGATCGCCTCTTTCAGCGATCGCGCCGGATCGGCGATGAATTATTACATGGTTGCGCCCGGCACCAATCTGATCCTGCCGTGGAACGGCGGGACGGCGCTTCTTTCCGGCACGTCGTTCTCCTCGCCGATGATCTCCGGCGCCGCGGCGCTGATCCTGCAGCGCTGGCCGAATCTCACCGGGCGGCAATTGGCCGATATTCTTTTTGCATCGGCGACCGATCTTGGCGCCCTGGGCGTCGATACGATCTACGGGCATGGTCTTTTGAACATCGCCGCCGCGCTGCAGCCTCTTGGCGTTTCGACATTTGCGGTGAGCGGTGGCAACGCTCCCTTGGTGTCCGCGACCGGCCTTATCCTCGCCAGCGTTTTTGGCGATGCACCGGACCTTCACCGGGCGCTTTCGCAGGTGATGATGTTGGACGGGTTTGGACGCGATTTCGACATCGACCTGTCGCAGGTGGCGGTGGGGCGTCCGAATCTGCCCGATCTGTTTAGCCTGATGGAGCAGAGGCTGGGATGGCGGTCTGCGAATCTCCGACTCGGATCGGCGACCTCGCTGGGCTTCGATCTACGACGCAGACCAGAGGATGGTATTGTGCCGTTTCAAACGCTCGCCGGCCCGCAAGACCATTTCACGCATGACACGGCATTTCGCCTCGCGGGCGAGAGCGGCGGCTTCGATTGGACGGCGGGAACGGGATTGTCGTTGCGTGACGGAATGGCGGGAGCGGATGCGGGCGCATTCTTCATGTCGCTGACGAATGGGTTTTCGCCGCTGATCGGCGCGGCGCCGGGCGCATTTGCCAGCGCGCGCGTTCCGCTGACGGACGATACGAGCCTATCCTTCGGGGCCTCGCATGCCGAGAACCAAGGCATGACCGACCATCTGCGCACGCCCTTCCGCAACGCGGCGGACACTGCCATTCTGCATCTCGATCACGAAACGAGAGTCTCGCGCCTGGGCTTGGACGTGGGCGAGGTCCTCGAAAGCGGCGGCTTCATGGGTTCGCTTGCCTCGGGCGGTTTGAAGATGGCCGACCACGCTTCCACGGCGTGGACGACCGCAACCGCTGAAACCGCTCTCGACGCGCATTGGTCGTTGAAAGGCGCATTCACGATCGCCGCCACCGGTGCGACACATCCCGAATCGAGTCTCATCACCTCGATCGGCCCCGTTTACGCGACCAGCTTCGCGCTCGGGCTCGCGGGGGCGAATATTTTCCGCGACGGGGATGTGCTGAGCTTCACCGCCGGTCAGCCGCTGCGGGCCGAGCAGGCAAGCCTCACCATCGCTTCGGGAATCGGGCGCGACTGGACGACGGGCGGCGTCGTCATGGGCGAACAGCGGGCATCGCTCCTGCCGTCGGGCCGCGAGTTCGATTTCGAAACCGGCTATGGCTTATCGCTCGGCCGATGGAACGCGCGGGCGAACGTCGCCTATGCGGTCGATCCCGACCATGTGCAGAACAAGGACGCGGTGCTGGCGCTCTTCACACTCTCGCGGGCGTTTTAACCCGCCGCGGCGGGATTGTAGTCACCGCCGCCGATCACGATGTTGATCACCTTTTCCTCGGTGTAGCTCAGCAACTCGCTGATGCCTTCCTCGCGCCCGATTCCGGAATTCTTGAAGCCGCCATAGGGCACGCCGCGATAATGCTGGCCGACGCCATTGACCCAGACATAGCCGGCCTGCACGGATTGGGCGACACGTAGTGCGCGGTTGATGTCGTTGGTCCACACCGCCGCGGTGAGCCCGAGATCGATCGCATTGGCCATCGCAAGCGCTTCGGCCTCGTCGCGGAATTTGAAGATCGACATCACCGGGCCGAACACCTCTTCCTTGGCAAGGCGCATGGACATGTTCATGTCGCCGAACACCGTCGGTTCGATCCAGAAACCGCGTTTGAACTCGTCGCCTTTGGGAATGCCCCCGCCGTGAAGCACCTTCCCGCCTTCGTTTCTGCCGAGGTCGATATAGGAGAGCACCTTGTTGTACTGGGCCTTGTTGTTGATCGGGCCCATATTGGTTTGCGGGTCCAGCGGATGGCCGACCTTGATCTTGCGCACGCGATCGAGGATGCGCTCGACGACCCGATCGTGGATCGATTCATGCAGTAGGATGCGGCTCATCGAGCCGCAGGATTGACCCTGCCAGCCGAAATTCATGCCGCCCACGGCGCTGGCCGCGACCTTGTCGAGGTCGGAATCCTCGAACGCGATCAGGGGATTCTTGCCGCCCAATTCGAGCGTCACATGTTTCACCGCGGTTTCCGCGGCCGCCTTCTGGATCGCCATGCCCGAGGCGGGCTGACCGATGAAGGCGATGCGCTTCACGCGCGGATGGCGCACCAAAGCTTCGCCGGTTTCTCGCGCCCCGGTAACGATGTTGACCACGCCCGGCGGCAGGATCGCCTTGCAGATTTCGCCCAGAATGGACGCCGAGAGCGGGCTTTGCTCGGACGGCTTCACCACCATCGTGTTGCCGGAGATGATTGCCGGCGCGATGCGGGACGCCGCGAAGCCGATCGGATGGTTGAAGGGAATGATGCGGCCGACCACGCCATAGGGTTGGCGGATGGTCATGTGGATGTTTCCCGGCGTCGCGGGCACGGTCTCGCCCTTGATCTCATAGGCAAGGCCCGCCGCAAAGCGCATGCGGTCGACGGCGGTGTTCACGTCGCGGCGCATCGGGCCGATGGTGTTTCCGGTGTCGAGCGATTCGATGCGGGCGATTTCCTCGGTACGCGCCAGTATCGCATCGCCGAGCTTGTGGATGAACGCGGCGCGCTGCGCCATGGAAAGCGCGGCCCAGGCGGGTTGTGCTTTTTCCGCCGCTTCGACGGCTGCGGCCATGTCGGCAGCCGATCCCATCGGCACGCGACCCAATGGGGATTCATCGGCCGGGTTGATGCTTTCGAGCCAGGCGCCGTCCTTGCTTTCGACGAGCTCGCCGCCGATCAGCATGTGGCCGGTCATATAGGCCTGAGTGGCATTCGTCCCGTGCATAGATGCCTCCGACGATTTTGCGTGCGGCTTCGCAACAACACAAAAGGCCGACAAGCCGCTTGGCTTGCCGGCCTCGTGATCAATCTCGATCAGTTGGCCGCGGGAGCGCCGCCCGTCGCCGCCTTCTTACGCTCCTCTTCGAGGCCGTTTTTGATCCGCGCCTGCGCTTCGTCGATGTTCTGTTTCCATGACGCGGGGTCAACGAACGGATTGGGCTCGCCCGCTTTGCGCGCCTTCAGTTTCACGAAACGCTCGAACAGCGAGCCATTGGGGTAATCGGTTCCGGGATTCCAGCCATGGTTGGGCAGGTACACCTCGATGCCCTGAATCTTCGCCACGCGAGCGGAACTCAGAACCGCCTGCTCGAAACCCTTGACGCCGTCGCGCCCGCCGAGGCCGCCGGAGTAAAACGCCTTATGCGGCACGCCATTGTCGAAGACGGTGAATTCGGTCGACATCACGCCCGGCGTATGCCCCGGCGTTTTGTAAAGCTTTAGCGTCGTGTCGCCGAGCGTGAGCGTGTCGCCGTCTTTCACGATCCTATCGCGCTTAGGCGCGCGCGGCGGCGGTGCGCCGTTGCGACCCGGCCGCGATGCCGTCTGCTCGATCATCTGCCAATCCTCTTCGGTGGCGTAAACCGGCGCGCCCGTCAGCTCGTGCATCCGGTCGATGCCGCCCCAATGATCGATATGGCCGTGACTGATGAGGATGTATTTGATGTCCTTCAGATCCGTGCCGGTTTTCTTGATGCTGTCGATGACATGCTCGACCATCGCCGGCTCTTCGGAGGCATCGATCAGGATCGCGCCCGCAGATGTCTTGATGAGGTAGCAGGAGACATAGCCCGGTCCGACATACCAGAGGTTGTCGAACATCTTGACCGGCGGCACCTTCTGGAAATCGACAGCTTCCTTGCCGCGCTCCCGATAGGCCTGACTGAGGGGGCTTGTTCCCGCCGGCGCAGCGAAACCCGGATTGAACAGAAAGGCCGCGGCCAGTGAGGCCGTGGCAAACAGAATGATGCGTTTGGTCGATGTCATAATCCCTCCCGTCGCTTTTCGAGCGAAATATCGTGCCGTCTCCGACAGTGTAGTTCACGGCGGCCCCACTGGGAAAGACCCCGGGGATCAGCCTCAGATGACGCCGGCCGCGTCCAGTTGGGCGATTTCGGCGGGGGAAAGTCTCAACTCCGCCGCGGCGGAAAAATCCTTGAGCTGATCGACGTTGGTGGCGCTGGCAATCGGCGCCGTGATCGAGGGGCGCGCGATCAGCCAGGCCAGCGCCACGGCCGCCGGATTCACGTGATGGGCAGCGGCGGTTTCGTCCAAGGCCGCCAGGATCCTCTTGCCCTTCGGATCGAGATAATCTGCCATGCGGCTGCCTCGCGGGCTCTTTCCGAAATCGGCGGGCGAGCGATATTTGCCGGTCAGGAAGCCACTGGCGAGGCCGTAATAGGGAATGACGCCGATATTCTCTTTGAGGCAGAGCTGTTCCAGCTCGCCTTCGAAATCGGCGCGGTCGTAAAGATTGAACCGCGGCTGCAAACATTCATAGCGCGGCAGGCCATGCGCGCGGCTTGTCTCTAAGGCTTCCTTGACACGCGGCGCGGTGAAATTGGAGGCGCCGATGGCACGGACCTTCCCCTCCCGGATCAGCTCCGCATAGGTCTCCAACGTTTCCAGCATCGGAACAGAATTGTCGTCGCGATGCGATTGGTAGAGGTCGATGGTCCCGATCTGCAGCCGCTTCAGCGAGTCTTCGACTTCCGCTTTGACGTAGCGGCGCGAGAGGCCCTTCTTATCGGGCGCCATCTCGGCGCCAACCTTGGTAAAGATCAGCACGCGTTCGCGCCGCCCGGGAACCTGCTTCAGCCACTTGCCGATGATGGTTTCGGATTCGCCGCCCTTGTTGCCCGGAATCCAGCGAGAATAGGTGTCGGCGGTATCGATGGCATTGAACCCGGCATCGAGGAAGGCATCCAGGATCTTGAACGCATCGGCTTCATTCACCGTCCAGCCAAGCACATTGCCCCCGAACACGATGGGCGCGGTTTTGAGTGAAGAACGTCCGATCCGGCGCATTTCCATGGCGCTCTCCATTGGGAACTCGTTGCCACTTTGCAGCGGCGGTGCATCTTCCGGCAAGACGGCGATGCCGCCCTTGCCAACGCCGCGGGAGTATGATTGTTCCTTCTAAACATCATACTTGCGGTCCGGTTTTTCGGGAGGCCCCATGCAACGCGCCACCATCACGCTAGACGACGAGTTCGTGACGGAGCTCGATCGGATGATTTCCCTGCGCGGCTATCAGAACCGGTCAGAGGCGATCCGCGATCTCGCGCGCGCCGGCATGCGTCAGGCGGCGGAAGGATCGCAGGAGACCGGGAACTGCATTGCCGCGCTGGTCTATGTCTATGACCATGAATCGCGCGATCTTTCGAAGCGCCTGACCCATGTCTTCCACGACCATCACGAGCTCACCCATTCGGCGATGCATGTGCATCTCGACCATGGCAGCTGCATGGAGGTGGCGGTGCTGCGCGGCGAGGCGAAACATGTGCGCCATCTGGCCGATCACGTGATCGCCGAGCGCGGCGTGCGCCATGGCCGCCTCGTGATGGTGCCGGTGGACGCGGAAGCGGAAGCGCACGCTCACGCCAACGAGCCTAGCCATAAGCATCTCCATTTCCATGTGCGGAAGGCAGGATGACGAGAAGCGTCGTATCTTTCCGGCTAATCACGCCCAAGATCGTGAGCATGTTCGCCGCTCTGGCGGCAGCCAATATCGCTGCGTGGTTTTGGGCGTTTGCAGCGTTTCGCGATTATCCCGTTCTCTTGGGAACCGCCATTCTCGCCTACAGTTTCGGGCTTCGCCATGCGGTTGATGCCGACCACATCGCAGCCATCGACAATGTCACGCGCAAATTGCTGCAGGAGGGGAAGCCGCCGGGTACGGTCGGTCTTTTCTTCTCGCTCGGCCATTCCACCGTGGTGGTGCTGGCCTCGCTTCTCATTGCCCTCGGCGCGGGCGCGCTGAATGCGCGTTTCATGGAGTTCAAAGAGGTCGGCGGCCTGATCGGCACGTCGATGTCGGCGCTGTTTCTCTTCGCCATCGCCATCATCAATATTTTCATCCTCCTCGCCGTCTACCGCACCTTCCAGCGCGTGAAGCGCGGTGGGTGCCTGGTGGAAGACGATCTCGATTTGCTGCTGGCCGGGCGCGGACTTCTGGGGCGGCTGTTCCGGCCGCTTTTCGGTTTCATCCGGTCGAGCTGGCAGATGTACCCGCTGGGAATCCTGTTCGGCCTGGGCTTCGACACGGCGACCGAAGTGGGCGTGTTGGGCATTTCGGCGGCCCAGGCGCAAAACGGCCTTTCCATGTGGTCGCTGCTGGTATTTCCGGCGCTCTTCACCGCCGGCATGGCATTGATCGACACCGCCGATTCCGTGCTGATGACAAGCGCCTATGGCTGGGCCTTCGTAAAGCCGATCCGCAAGCTCTATTACAATCTCACCATCACGGCCGTGTCCGTCGTGGTTGCGCTCCTCGTCGGCAGCATCGAGGTCTTGGGGCTGGTGGCCGATCGACTCGCTTTGAAGGGCGCGTTCTGGGGCGAGGTGGTGGACCTGAACAATCAGTTCGGTATGCTCGGTTATCTCATCCTCGCCATATTCGCCGTCAGCTGGGTTCTCGCGGTGCTCGTATACCGCCTCAAAGGCTATGACCGCCTCGAATTGGTCCCGGAAAATCTGTCCTAAGCTTGCTTCCCCGGCCCTCTGATCACAGCGCTGGTTTCTGCTAGGCTCGGACCAAGAGCGACGGATAGGCCGCGTCCTAATGGGAAATGGCATTGGCGAGAATTGGGAGGATGACCTCAGGCAGAATCCTGCCGAGGAGATTCCGAGCCCGCGCCTGGGTGCGAGATTCAGGCAGTGGTTTCGCCCCGGTGTGATCAGCTCTCTGCTGCTCCATGGCCTTGCCGCGTTCTTTCTTCTCATGCAGCTGAAGGCGTCGCTTGAGATTGTCACGCCCGTGGTGCCGGTGGACGTCGTCCAGCTCGACGAGGAAACCGTTGCTCCGCCGCCGCTCGAAAAAACCGCGGGACCACAGCAGCGCAAAGCAGCGGCGCCGCCCAGACGCGCACAGGAATTGGCCAGCCGCGAGCTCCCGAGCTTCCGTCCTCCCACGGGCATAGCGCCCGCGGAGCCGCAACCGCCGCCGGAGAAGATACAGGAACCCCGTGACGAGCTTCAGATCCGGCTCGAGGCGCTGGCGAAGCTTCGCCAGCCCGAGAGCGGCGCCCGCTCGGGAGTGTCCGACCGCTCCGCAAGCAATGGAGCGGCGCTCGGCCCGCGAGCGGCCTATAGCGTGAAGGATTTGGTTCGCGCCCAGGTCGAACGCCGCTGGAGCCTGGACCTGGAGGGATTGGGCGCGCGCAATTTTGTGGTTGCGATCCATGTGGTGCTGACCCGCGACGGCACCGTCACCAAGGCCGAGATTGTCGACCAGGAGCGCTTCCTTTCCGATGCGACGTATCACTCCATCGCATTGAGCGCGCGCAACGCAGTCCTGTTGTCGTCGCCCATCGCCTTGCCGAAAGGCGCCTATGACGATCTCATCGACATGATCTTGAATTTGAATCCCAGAGACGCTTTGCGCTAACGCAGTATGCGGTCACATGGAGTCAAATATTGTCATGCCCGGCGAGCGCGAAGCGTGAGGGAAGGGCAGCCATTCGGTGAAGAAGGCGCGCGATCTCCACGAAATGGATTCCCTTCCCCTCGCGACGTACCGTCGCTCGGCCGGGAATGACAAATGCTCCCGTTTGAATGCATTCCGCGCTGATCAGGGCAGAGTCCGGGCGATGCGGAACCCCGCGAGGCTGGAATAGTCATATTCGCCTTCCGCGCCGCTTCCGCTGCGCGCGGCGGAACGCACGAAGATGGGCAGATTGCTCCATGAGCCGCCGCGGATGACGT
>DATHDZ010000180.1:0-25247 GCA_035318785.1 Micropepsaceae bacterium | reverse complement strand
CACAGGAATGTGACCGGCAGGGCGATCCCGTGCTAAGCGCCCGCGATCCTTCACGAATTCCAACAGCTGACCCGGACGCGCCTTGTGGGAAAGTCCGCACACGCGGCCGCTTTGGCTCGGACGCGGGAGGGAACCATCATGGCGCTGACCGCTGCCAAAGCCACCTATCCCGCCGGCGAAGAGCCCAAGCTGCAAACCCTGGCGCAGGTCTTCCCGAAGCAATTTTGCGAAATCGAATGGTGAACACACACCCCCTCCCTTTGCGGGAGGGGGTGTGATTCGCTGCGTCATTCGATCATCTGCCTATGAGCATTTGATAGAAGGTGATGACGATCTCGAACACAATCAGCAGCACGATGATCAGTTCGAGACGCAGGGAGCGTTCGGTATCGATGATATCCGTCAGCGCCTTCGCAGTTTCGGTGATGACCGCAAGCTTGCGGTTGAGCAAGCCAACCCGCTCGGTGAGTTCATATTCGTCTTCGAGCCGGGCATAGAGCCGCTCCAGGTCCGGCCGGTCCCAGAGCACATCCGGTTTTTCGGCTACGGCGACGCGCCCCGAAACGCGATGCTGCACCAGAAGGGCTTTGCCGATATGTCGTAACATCGCCCGCCGCCCGGCTGGGGTGCGCCCCTTGTCCGCGAGCTCGCGAGCAAAAGGCTCGATGACATCAAAGACCGTCGCGACTTCGCCTTCGTCATGGGCGAGCACCACGCTCTTGGCCAGGACATCGGAAATAACGAGAAGTCGCTCCGGGGACATGGCTTTGATGCAAACCGGGCCTCTGGGCGAAATATGATCCTCCGTATCGGGGGAAAGCTCGATTGTTGCCGTCTCTTCGTCGCGGATGGCGAATTCACCCTTCACGCGCCGCGCAATGCTTCCCAGGAATTCCTCCTGCTGCGATGGCGTCACACCGATCAAAACGACGACGCCATATCGGAACAGCGTCGCGACCCCGCTTGTTCCTAGAGGGAATGCCAGAGGATTTGTCGATAGGATGCGGTGGTGTTCGAGACCGGTGGTGTCAATGCGATCGCCAACCAGAAGGGCCCTCGCAGACGCAGGGGTGCCGATCGAAACGAGATTGGTTGCCGCATCCATTGCACGCGCACATCTTCAAAAAACGCGATTCGAATGGGAAGCTAGCAATTTCCGTTTTCGCTCACCATGAGAATTCCCGCGATGGGTCTTAGCTGACCTTCGCGGCGCGGATATGATCAATGGCTCGCATCATCGAGACAAGCATCAAAAGCCGCAGCCAATTTGGCGCTGTGAGGCGGCCATACGATGGATCCGTGGTTTGCGTTGGGAATCTCGATCACCGTCAAGCCGCCAAGCGTAAGCGGCTGCCAATGGCGCTGGTGAAATTTCGCCAAGCCCTCGGCACTAAACACCGCCATGCGTCCGCAATAGGGCTGCGGCACGTAACGCTGATTGGCCTTCTTGTGCATACTTTCATAGAGGTCGGGGCGCAACCCGTAAGATGGCGGGTTGATGAGCCGCGAGCCAATAGGCTTCGGCAGATTTTCCAACGCCGCAAGGCGCGCGGCCGCGAGTCCATATGCCAGGTTCTTCGCGGCGTGCATCCCGATATAGGCGATCATCTCTCGAAAATTGCGTTTGCGCAGCGCACCCACGTGGCGGGCGGCGCGCGGGACAGCGGTTTCGCGTTTCTTGCGCCCCTTTGGCGCATAGGTATCGATCAATCCGAGAAAGGCAACGTCTTCCCCCTGACGCGTGAGTTGCTGGGCCATCTCGTAGGCAGCCCGCCCGCCGAAGGAATGGCCGGCGAGGAAATATGGGCCCTTGCGCTGAACTTGGCGGATTTCGCTGATGTAGTCTGCGGCAATGGCCTCCATGTTGCGCGAAACGGATTCCGTACCATCCAGTTTTGCCGGCCGCAGACCGAACACCGGCCGGTCGCTCTTCAATTGCCGGGCCAATTCGCCGGCATAGGCAATATCGCCAAACGCGGCATGGACGAGAAACAGCGGCGCCTGCGAGCCGGATTTACGAAAGGCGATCAATTTTGAATTGTTCCGGGGTGAGGCCTCATCGCGCAGCAGTGCCGCCTGTTTCGCGATCGTCGATGCCTCGAGCATGGTCGTCGGCGGCAGGTCGCGGCCGAACGTCCGAGCGATATCCGAGAAGATCAGAAACGCTTGCAGCGATGTTCCACCGATCTCGTAGAAATCGTCGTCCACACCGATTTTTGGAATCTTCAAAGCATTTTGCCAGATCGCCACCAATGAGTGCTCATATGTGTCAGATGGCACGCGGGAGCCGATGCGCGCCAATCCCAGATTGGGAGGCGGCGGCAACGCCGCGCGATCCACCTTTCCGCGCGCCGTCAGAGGTAGGGATTTGAGGACGATCACATGCGCGGGAACCATATGTCCCGGTAAAGATTTTGCCACAGCGGCGCGAAGCGCACGGCCGGCCTCGACCGATGTGTCGCCGTTCGATACGACGTAAGCGATCAGGCGAATGTCGTCGGTTCCGTTCTCGATGACCGTGACGATCGCTTCTCTCACCTCGGGAAGCGCACTGAGCGCACACTCCACTTCGTAGGGTTCGACGCTGTAGCCGCGAAGTTTGATCTTGCGGTTCTTGCGGCCGAGATGCTGTAGCGATCCATCGCTTCTCCAGCGCCCTAGATCACCGGAACGGTAGATGCGGGTTCTCCCGTCAAGATCGGTACGAAATACCCGCGCCGTTGCCTCCGGATCGTTCCAATAGCCTTGCGCGAGATATGGACTCTTGACGATGATTTCACCCGCCTCGCCAGGTCCGGCCAGGGTTCCGTTGTCTCTTTCGAGCCGTATCTCCGTGTTGGGGACGATGCGACCGACAGGGACAATTCCCCGCTCCGGCCGGCTCGAAGGATCAAACATTTCGGCGGCGATGATTCCCGCTTCGGTCGAGCCCAGGGTATGTACGATGCGCCAATCGCCTTCCATGTGGCGTGCCAAGTCGACAACGTCGGCTCCGTAGAGCGCCTCCGCGCCCGCGCTCACGAAGCGCAACGACGGAAACCGGATATCCTCATCCAGCGACGACAACCACGTTCGCAACAGCGAACCGGAAAACGAAATGCCTGTGATGTTCTGCGCGTTCAGCCAGGGCGTCAGCCCGTGCAATCCCCGGCGATGGAGATCGAAAGGGAAAAGGCAAGCGCCGTTGAGCAGCGGAAGGAGGGTGGTGTTGATTCCCGCGACGACGCCGCTGGAGCGCAGATTCGCGACTCTATCGTCGGCCCGTAGCTCAAGAAGCTCTGAACGAACGTCAGGGGCATGCAGCGCCGAGCGATGGCTGAGAACGACGCCCTTGGGTCTGCCGGTAGAACCCGAAGTGTAGACGATAAAAGCCGGGGTATCCGGCCGAACGTCGGCATCGACCACTGGAGGAGCGTGGCTGTGGCTAAGTTGTTCTATGTCCAAAACCTTGATACGCGCGCCGGCAATTCGATCGGCGATCTGCCGCGATGGAAGGTCTGTCACAATATATTCCGCGCCCGACTCGACCATGACCTGGGACAGCCAGCCCTCGGAAAAATTCGCATCGAGAGCAACAAACGGGCGGCCGATTTTCGATGCGCCCAGCATTGCGGCGATAAGCTTCGGTCCTTCGGCCATCAGCAGGCCGATTGGCAGTTCGCGACGAGACGACAGAGCGCGGAGATATGTGGCGATACTGTCCGTCATCGTTCCGAGCTCGCGGTAGGTCATCGAACCGCTCTCGGTTACCACGGCCAGATTATTGGGAACGGCCGCGACCTGCCGTCGGAACCGCGAAGCGATGGTATCTGCCGATCGGTCCGGGGCGCGCCGGCGCGACAATGGTCGTTCGAAGGACGCACGCAGGGTCCTGTCGGCGGCCAATGGACCGAAGTTTTTCAAGACACCCTCCCGCGAGCAGTTCGGGATCCCGCGTGAAATCCGGGTGACCAGAACTGAGCCGTAATGGATGACTTGTAATGAGGAAGAGTTCCGTCGCCACGCGAAAGAATTACTTTCAGTTAATGCGCGCCCAACCCATTCATTCCTAAAGATATTCCGGATCGCGTCGGCAATGCTCAGGCGGGGCCAAGTGTTACCAACATTCAGAAGACGCCCACCTGCCGATGAGGTTCGAGCGGAGCCCTTTTTGTTCCGGGCGAGTCGCATCTTCGTCATTTCGCAATCGGCGTTTGCCGATCGTCGAGGTGCAATGACCCCGCCTGTTCGGCTTCTGGATTGGCTAAATTGATTTTAAGGAATCTGTAGGGATACTCGAATGATCGCCAATCCCTTGTCACAGATGCTGAAGCCGTTGCCCGGACAGCCATAGCGCCCAATCGAGCACCCTGAATGTCTGAAGCCAGGAAAGAACCGAGCCTTCAACGGCACCTGGTCCACGGCTCCGCCTGGTCTATCGGCCTGCGTTGGAGTGCGCGGATGCTGGGTCTCATCAGCACGGTCATCCTCGCACGGCTCCTGACGCCGGCCGATTACGGCATCGTGGCCATCGCAGGGCTGATCGTCGGGAGTCTCGAAATCTTCGCCCAGACCGGACAATACGGCGCGATCGTTCGTCATCCCAACCCAACACGCGAACACTATGATTCGGTCTGGACCGTGTCCCTGCTGCTCGGCCTCGGCCTCGGTGTGATGATCTTGGCGATGACGCCGCTCACGACGGCCTATTTTCACGAACCGCGCGCCAAACTGGTGGTCGAGATTCTTGCGCTGCGCACGATGATGAGCGGCTTGCAAAATGTCGGAACGATGAATTTCGGCCGCAATCTGAATTTCCGCCGTCAGTTCTATTTCCGTGTGATTCCGGAATTGATTTCCTTCGTTGTCACGATTGGCTTCGCATTTGCGCTGCGGAACTATTGGGCGCTCGTCATCGGAATCATGACCCAGAGCGTGGCCACGATTGCGCTCAGCTATCTCATGGAACCGCATCGGCCGCGCATATGTTTCAGCAAAGTGCGTGAAATTTGGTCCTTCTCGATCTGGACCCTGTTCAAGAATCTGGGCGCTTATGTCAACAACCAGATCGACAAGGTTGCGGTCGGCGGATTTGCCGGCGCTGCCGCGATGGGCCGCTACGATGTCGCCCGGGACGTGGCGATCAGCCCAAGCCAGGAATTGATCAATCCGATCGTCGCGACCCTCATGCCCGTCATGGCCAGGGTTCAATTCGACCGGGAAAAGCGGCGCGACCTTTACCTGACGACGCTCTCTTGGTCGGCGCTCATCTGCACGTCGACGAGCATCGGCGTTGCACTGGTCGCCGAAGACATGGCGGACCTTGTCCTCGGTCCGAAATGGCATGATGTCTGGCCGTTGATGCCCTGGTTTGCGCTCTCCTGGGGCATCGTGGGATTGACCAGCGGTATCAGTTCCGTGCTGCTGGCGCTGGGTCACGCCTATGCGTCCGCACGGCTGCAATGGACGAGAAATGTGGGCTTCGCCCTGACGATCTTTCCTGTCGCTTATATTTTCCAGGACCTCCAGGCGATCGTCATGACGCGGTTCTTCGTGACGCTCGTGGTCTCGCCGACCATGTTCTACACCTTGTCGCGCGCGCTGGACGTTCCGTTGCGCGATTTCGCCGTGGCCCTATGGCGCCCCATGACGGCGGGCGCGGTGATGGCCGCTGCGGTGTTGGCGCTGAACGCGGGCCTTCCCTTCCGCGGTCCTCCCCGCCTGTTCCTGGATATAGTGATGGGCGCCATGGCTTACGGCGCAACGCTCATGGTCCTATGGACGCGTAACGGCCGGCCGGCCGGACCCGAGCGCGTGGTGTGGGACTTGGCCCGAATCCGTCTTGCGCCCTTGCGGCGGAAACCCGCCTAACAGGATCTCGTCCGATTCAGGGGGCGCATAGCATCGGCTTGCGTGGCTCAAAGAACGGGGCCCCACGCCATGAGATTTACCTCATGGCTTAGTAATTTTCACACGGCCATTCCGTAATGTTATCGTAACCTCTGCTTGGGGGTGCTGGGGTCGGCACCGCGCTGCGCGAAGGAGCGGCGGCGGTACCGAACGAATTGTCAGGGGTAGCAGTGCACCAGACTCTCTTGGGATTCCCTCGTCCTGTCGAAACGGCGCAGCGCTCGGACGATACGATCGCCACGCGCTTCGAACGCCAGGCTGCGGCCACGCCGGACAATCTCGCCGTTGTGACGGATGAGGCTTCGCACACCTATCGCGAGCTTGACGCGATGGCCGCGAATGTTGCGGCCCATATTGTTGCGGCGTCGTCCCTACGCGAACGTCCTATCGCCGTCTTGATGGAGAAGGGACCGCTCGCCGTCGTGGCGATGCTCGGCGCTGCCAAGGCAGGGCGCGTTTTCGTTCCTCTCGAGCTTGCAGCGCCCGAGGCATGGCTCACCGGCGTCGTTGCGCATTCCGGAGCAGCTCAGATTCTGACCGACCGCAAATGGCTCGATACCGCGAGACGGATCGCAGGCGAACGCACCATCGTTCTTGATGCAGAGCAGTTCGAAGACAAACCGCCGTTTCACAGCGTCCCTACTGCCGCGGACTCGCCTGCCTGCATCATCTACACCTCGGGATCAACCGGCCGGCCGAAAGGCGTGGTGCAAGGTCACCGCGGATTTTTGCGCGGCATTGAACTTCGCGGCGAGTCCCTGCGCGTGGCAAACGGCGAGCGCTTCGTACATCTCCGGTCGATGGGTTATTCGGCCGGCATCAAGGATGTGTTCATGGTGCTGTTTCGTGGGGCGTGTCTGTTTCCCTATGATCTTCGCACCAGAGGATTGGCGCAGTTGTCGCCCTGGCTCAACGACAAGGGAATTACTGGGTTCATGAGCGCGTCCTCATTGTTCAGGACCTGGCTTGCTTCATTGAACGACAATGATCGCTTCCCAATGCTGCGCACGATCTCAGCATCGTCCGAACCCTTGTATGGAGAAGACATACTGTGCGCAGCCCGGCATCTGACAGGCGATTGGCGGATCGCGCACAGTCTCAGTTCGACGGAAACCGGCACCATCGCCAATCTGGTCTATGGACCGTCCTCGCCGGTGGAGCAAGGAATCGCACCGGCAGGCCGCGTTGTCCGTGAAACGGACGTGCGGATTGAGAAGGAGAACGGCACGCTCGCGCGAACCGGCGAGACGGGCGAGATCATCGTAAAGAGCCGCTTTCTTGCCTTGGGATATTGGAACGATCCCGCCGCGACGGAGGCGGCGTTCCGCACCGACCCTGTGGATCCGACACTGCGCAGCTTTCGATCGGGCGATCTTGGACGGTGGCGTGGCGACGGCACGTTGGAGTATCGCGGCCGCAACAATCGCAAGATCAAGCTGCGCGGCTTCAGTGTCGAGCCCTATGAGATCGAATGCGCGTTGCTTGCCGTGCCCTCGGTGAGAGACGCTGCTCTGGTCGTCGTTGGCGAGGGCGCGAACGCCCGCCTTGTGGCCTACGTCGTTGGCCCGCCCGACAAATCCTGCGGCCAAGTCATCCGCGCCGCCATCGCCGCGCGTCTGCCGTCGCACATGGTCCCCTCGCAAGTCGTCATCCTGGACTCGCTGCCACTCACACCACGCGGGAAGCTCGATCGCCCTGCACTAGCGGCGCTTCAATCGGTGAAAGTGTCCGGAGCGAGCTCACGCCCGCCGTCGAACGCCGTAGAGTGCGCGCTCGTGCAGATTTGGAAGAAATGCCTCAACCTTCTGGAGATTGGCGTCGACGACGATTTTTACGAGCTTGGCGGCACATCTCTGCAAGCTTTCCTGATCTTCGCGCGGATTGCGCAGACGCAGGGTCGCGATCTTCCCCCCACGACCATGCTCGCGGCGCCAACCATCGCCAAACAAGCAGCGCTGTTGCAAGACGAGGGCTCGCCTCGGAAAACATCCAAGCTCATTGCCTTCCGCGATTCCGGTTTGGGTTCTCCCCTCTTCGTTATCCATGCGGCGTTTGGGGACATCGGCTACGCGCGGGAATTGGCTCGGCACTTGAAATCGGATCGCCCGGTGTTCGGCGTGCGGCCGCCGACGCTCGACGGAACAGAACCCATTGCGCGAACGATGGAAGCGATCGCCGCGGATTACATTGCCGAAATCCGCACGGTTCAGCGGAAGGGACCCTATTTCCTCGCCGGCTATTCGATCGGAGGGAGGATCGCTTTCGAAATGGCGCAGCAGCTTGTGCGCCGGGGAGAAACCGTCGCCTTCCTCGGCTTGATTGATACCTTTGAGAAATCCTCGCCCAAAAAGCGCGAGACAGTTTCGCCCCGCGCGTCCCGGCACATGAAAGCGCTTCGCCAGCGTACCCTTGGAGAAATGGCAAACTACATAGGCATGCGAGCCGCAAAAAATCTGGATTATGGCCTGGCGGTCGCGCGTCTTGCGGTATTGGAGCATCTTCCCCGCGGCATTGGTTTGGTTCTCGTCAAACTTCCATCCTACAACTTGCGGCCCGACCTCTATCGCAGCATCCACAGAACCGCCTCCCGCCGCTACACCTCGCAGCCCTATGCGGGGAGCATCACGCTGTTCAGCGCCAAAGGATTGACGGAATTTCACAGGAAATATTGGCAGCCGCTTGCGCTTGGCGGGCTGACGGTGACCGAGATTCCCGCCGGACACACGGGAATGGTATGGCCGCCTTATAGCGCCTTGCTGGCGGAGGGTTTCGACGCCTGCCTCGAATCGCGCGCCGGAGTGATCGCCGGCCCCGACCCCTCGTCACGCGGGAAAAATATCCCGATAGCTCTTGACGTCCCCTAGCGTCGCCGCCTCGTAGATGGCCCGCGCGACGGCGCGTGACACGCAATCCGCAGCGAGGTTTCCGATACGTGTCAGCTCGCGGAGGCGATCGCTACCGATCGCCTTGCTCGCCGTCGTCAACGCGAACAAGGTGTCGCCATCGAAAGGCGTGTGCACCGGCCGGATGGCCCGCGCGAGGCCGTCCGTGGCCATGATGGCGACGCGCTTCAATTCCGGTGCGGAAAGATCGGCGTCCGTGGCGACAATGGCGATCGTGGTGTTCGTTCCCGCAGCCGTCCTGCCTTTGCCGTCTCGCGGCAAGTCCAATGCAATCTCCACCAGGGGCCCGATCAAACGCCTGCCGCCGAATTCCTTTGCTTGTTCCAAGGGGAACGCCCAGAAAACATCCGTACCCGGAATAAGCGGCGATCCCACCGCGTTCACGACAACCAGGGCGCCGACGCAAACAGTATCATCGATCATCGCCGACGCGCTGCCGAGGCCTCCCTTGTAGGCCCCTGCGGTCGCGCCCAAACCCGCGCCGGCATTGCCGAGCGCAAATTCTTCCGCGGCCGCCGCCACGGCCTCCCTGCCCAGCCTGGCATAGGGGTTTGCGTCCGCGGCGAATTTCCCATCGCCCGAAAAATCGAAGATCACGGCGGCAGGGACGATGGGAATGCGTGGCGTACCGGGCCTCAGCTCAAAACCCCGCCCCTGTCCGCTCAACCACGCCATGACGCCTGACGCCGCGTCCAATCCGAATGCCGATCCGCCCGACATCACGATCGCATCGGTTTTGACGCCGAGACTCGCCGGATCCAGCGCGTCGGTCTCCCGAGTGCCGGGCGCTCCGCCGCGTATGTCGACCACCGTCCTTACGGGTGAATCGGGCAGCAACACCGTGACGCCCGTTCGCAGAACAACGTCCACGGCCTGTCCTACACGCAGTCCCGGAACGTCGGTAATGAGGTTTCGCGCACCGGTCCGCACCATTGTCTCACGGCTCCAGAAAACTGAGCCGTTCGGCCATCGGCGTCATCGGAAACACATAGCCGCAATTCTTGCAGCGGCGCATCGCAGGATCGGCGTTGAAAGCCTCGTAGAGTTTGGTCACCTGCGAGGCGATGTCGCCTTGGACCACATTGTACGACAGCACTTTTTCGTCGCAATGCTCGCAGAACCAGAGAAAGCCTTCGTCCTCATCGGGTTTGCGTTTGCGTTCGATGACGAGGCCCCAGGTTCCTTCGCCGCGCCGTGGCGAATGGGCGACGCCCCCCGGGCACAGGAAAATCTCCCCTTCCCGAATGGTCACCACCTGCCGGCGCTCGTTTTCCGGCTTGAGATGAAGCTCGATGTCGCCGTGGATCTGATAGAAAAATTCCTCGCCCGGTTCGATGTGAAAGTCAAAGCGCGTGTTCGGCCCGTGCAGCATCATGACGATGAAATCCTGATGGTGCGCGAGGACGCGGTTGGTCTTGAACGGCGGCCGGAAGAGGTGCCGGTTCTTTTCGATCCAATCCTTGAGATCGGTTGGGGAGAAAAGCATCGTCATGTTGCCGAGGATAACACTCCGGCCGATTGTCGCCCATCAGGGTTGTGGATGCATGCGCCCGATAGCCGACGATCAATCGTTGAATTCGATCAGGCGGGCGCCCTGCGCCAGGATCAGGTCGGCGCCTTTTTCCGCGATCATCATGGTGGGGGCGGCGGTGTTACCGGAAATGATTGCCGGCATCACTGAGGCATCGACGACGCGCAGGCCCGTGACGCCACGCACCTTCAATCGCGCATCGGTCACGGCGTAAGGGTCGCTGTTGGTACCCATCTTCGCAGTGCCGACAGGATGGAAGATGGTGGTACCGATTTCGCCCGCGGCATGGACCAGGTCCGCATCGGAGGTGAGCTCCGCGCCCGGCCGGTGCTCGAGCGGGCCGTAACGGTCGAGCGCGGGCGCCGCCGCGATGCGGCGTGTCAGCCGGATGGCATCGACCGCGACCTGTCGGTCTTCCGGGGTCGAGAGATAATTCGTCACGATGACCGGCGCGTCCACCGGATCGGCGCTGCGCGCGTGAATGGAGCCCCGGCTGGTCGGGCGCAGATTGGCGACGCTCGCGGTGAAGGCGGCAAACGCGTGCAAAGGATCGCCGAACTTGTCCAGCGACAGCGGCTGGATGTGGAACTGCAGATTCGGTGTCGCATAATCGGACGAGGAGCGGGTAAAGGCGCCGAGCTGCGAAGGCGCCATGGTCAAAGGCCCACGCCGCGCCAGCGCATATTGCAGCGCCATCCCGGCGCGTTTCACGAAGGAACGGTAGTCTGCGTTCATGGTGCGCACGCCGCGGACCTTGAACACGCAGCGCAGCTGCAGATGGTCCTGCAGATTTTCGCCGACGCCCGGAAGATGATGAAGGATCGGTATGCCGAGTGCTTGCAAACGCGTCCCATCGCCGATGCCCGAGCGTTCGAGGATGGCAGGGGTAGCGACCGTGCCCGCAGACAGGATCACTTCGCGCCGCGCGGTGATGATCATCTCGGTTCCATGTTTGCGCACGCGGATACCGGTCGCATTACGCCCATCGAAAAGGACTTGCTCGACCAGCGCGCCGGTGAACAGCTTCAAATTGCGGCGCCCGAGCGCCGGTTTCAGGAAGGCGCGCGCGGCGCTCAAACGTCGGCCGTTCCTTTGATTGACATGGAAATAGCCGCAGCCTTCATTATCGCCGCGGTTGAAATCATCCGTAGACGGAATGCCGGCCTCGCGGGCGGCTTCCGCGAACGCATCGAGCAGGTCCCAGCGCAGCCGCGGCACGTCGACATACCATTCGCCGCCCGCGCCGTGGAATTCCGATTTGCCCGCGAAATGATCCTGCTGTCTGCGAAAATAGGGCAGCACATCGTTCCATCCCCAGCCGCCCAGCCCCATCTGCCGCCAATGGTCATAGTCCGCCGCCTGGCCGCGCATATAAATCATCGCGTTGATGGCGGAGCTGCCGCCGATCACCTTGCCGCGCGGGTAGTCAAGGCTTCGCCCGTTCAGTCCGGGGTCGGGCTCGGTCCGGAACATCCAGTCGGCGCGCGGATTGCCGATCGCGAACAGATAGCCCGCCGGCACATGAAACCAGATCCAGCGGTCCTGACCGCCCGCCTCGACAATCGCCACACTATGCCGGGAATCGGCTGAAAGCCGATTGGCAAGGACGCAGCCCGCCGAACCGGCACCGACGATGACATAATCGAAGCTGTTGCTCTCGTGTCGCGCCATTATCGCCGGCGTTCTCTCCGGCGCCTATCCGGAGATTCGATACGGCGCTCATCAGAACCGCAATCGCTTCCTACCGCCAGCGATGTTTTCCGGCACCGCCCGCCCGGCACGCCTGGAACCGGCCCGGGCGATGCAGTAGCGTCTCGCCCTGCGGCAACCGGGAGGGGATCATGCGCACGTCCTTCGGCATATCGCGGCGGTCACTGTTGGAAATGGCGGTGCTGGGGGGCGCGGCCTTCGCGGGCGGCTTGCGCGGCGTCTTGGCCCAGCCATCACCCGGTAAGCGCATCGAGAGACTGGCGCCGGAATTGGATGCCATCATCGCCACCTCAGAGCCCATCCGCGTCCTCGCCGAAGGCTATGGCGGCGATCAGGGGCAGGCGGAGGGCCCCGTCTGGTGGAAGGACGGCGGCTATCTCCTCTTCAGCGACATCAACGGCAATCGGCGCATCAAATATACGCCGGGGCAGGGCGCTTCCGTGTTCAAGGAAGGGACCAATCGCGCCAACGGCCTGACGCGCGATTTGCAGGGGAGGCTCGTCGCCTGTGAGGCCGAAGCCCAGCGCGTGACGCGTCTAGAGGCGGACGGAAGCACCACCGTGATCGCCAACAATTATCAGGGCAAGCGCCTCGGCCGGCCGAATGATGTCGTCGTCAAATCCGACGGCAGCATCTATTTCACCGATCCTGGCGGCGGCGCGGCCGGCCTTCCTTGGGAGGTCAGCGGTCCCGGCACCTATCGCGTTTCGGCCGATCTCGGGAGCGTCATGCTCTTGGCAGACGATCTTCTCGCGCCCAACGGGCTGGCGTTTTCGCCCGATGAGAGCGTGCTCTATATCGACGATTCGCGGCGCCGCCATATCAGGGCTTTCGACCTTTTGCCCAATGGCGCGCTCGCGAAGCAAACCGATCGCGTCTTCGCCGATTTGACCGGACCCGAGCCGGGCGTACCCGACGGTATGAAAGTGGACATGGCCGGCAACGTCTATTGCGGCGGTACGGGTGGCCTCTGGATCATGGACAAAACCGGCAAAAAGCTGGGCCGCATCGTCCATGGCGGCATGAACACGACCAACATCGCGTTTGGCGGCGATGATTGGAAGACGCTCTATTTCACCAGCCGGAATTTCCTGGGCAGCGTCAACGTGAAGATCGCCGGCGTGCCTGTGCCGGCGCGCAAACGCTAGGGAGGAGAAATTGATGCGCGCATCGAGGATCATGTTCGGAATGATGCTGGCCGCGCTCGCGGCATCGCCTGCGCTGCCGCAGACCGCCAACCAAAACTGGATAGCGGCCTGGGGTACGTCGCAGCAAGGACTCGCCGAGGCGAAGATCAGCAACGCCACCGTGCGCATGATCGCGCGGGTCACGATTCCGGGCGACGCCGTCAGAGTGCGCCTGGATAACAGTTTTGGCACCGCGCCGGTGGTATTTTCCCACGCGAGCATCGGGCCACGCGTGCGTGGACCCGCGCTTGCCGTCGGATTGATCCGTCCACTGACGTTTGGCGGAAAAGGCGCCGTCACCGTCCCTGCCGGGGGGAGCGCCGAAAGCGATCCCGTGGCGCTGCATGTGGACGCGCAGCAAGATCTGGCGGTGAGCCTCTTCGTCAGCGGCGCCGATGTGCAGCCGAGCCAGCACAACAATGCGCAGGTCACCTCCTATGTGACCGACAATGGCGCCGGCGATCAAACCGAATCCGCCGACGGCAAGGGTTTTGCCGGCAAGACCACGGCCATGTACTGGCTGAAATCCATCGATGTGCGTCCCGCAGGCCCGGCAACCGCCATCGTCGCCTTCGGCGATTCCATCACCGACGGCACCTGCACCACGCTCGATGCGCATGATCGCTGGGAAGATGTCGTGGCCCAGCGCCTCGCGCTGCAAACGCCGGCGCGGCTCGCGGTCGTGAATGAAGGCATCGGCGGCAACACGGTGCTGAACGTCGCGAGCTATCAGCCCGCCGTCAATTCACCCGCCGGCGTCGAACGTCTCGAGCGCGATGTGCTTTCGCATCCGGGCGTGTCTCATGTCGTGCTGTTCATGGGCACCAACGACATCCGCCGGGGCGCTTCCGCCGATCAGGTCATCGGCGGCCTCAAGGACATTATCGCTCGCGTGAAGGCCAAGAACATCAAGATCATCGGCGCCACCATCATTCCCCGCCATAGCGTCGTGCCGGGGGTGGCCGACACCGGCTGGAACGATGCCAAGACCAAAGTCCGCAGCCGGGTCAACGACTGGATGCGCAAAGAGGCCGGCTTCGATGCGGTCCTCGATTTCGATCACGTCGTGCGCGCGGCAAACGACCCGGATTTGATCAATCCGGCCTATAATTGCGGTGATGGTATTCATCCCTCGCCGATCGGCTATTTCCTCATGGGAAAATCGGTCGATCTCCGTGTGTTCGGGGCGCGGTAGTTCTAAAGCACCCGCGTCACCGCATCGTGCCACCCTTTGACCTTGCGGCTGCGGGTCTTATCGTCCATGGCCGGGGTGAACCTCCGCTCTCGCCGCCAGAGCGCGCCGAATGCGTCCGGCCCGGGCGCGACGCCGGCGGCGAGCCCGGCGAGATAAGCCGCACCCAGCGCCGTCGTCTCCACCAGTTTCGGGCGGTCGACCGGCGCATTCAGGATGTCGGCCAGGAATTGCAGCATCCAGTCATTGGCCGCCATGCCGCCATCGACCCGCAGGATCGTTTCCGTCTGGCCCGCGTTTGTCCAATCGGCGCGCATGGCCTCCAGCAGATCGCGCGTCTGATAGGCGACGCTCTCGAGCGCGGCCCGGGCGAATTCCTTGGGCCCCGTCGCGGCTGTGATCCCCAACACCGCGCCGCGGATCTCGGGACTCCAATAGGGCGCGCCCAGACCCACGAACGCCGGTACGAAATAAATCTCCTGATCGGGATCGGCGGCTTGCGCCAGCATCGCCGTTTCGGACGCCGTGCGGATGATGCCCAGCCCGTCGCGCAGCCATTTCACGGCGGCGCCCGCCACGAAGATCGCGCCTTCCAGCGCATAGGTCCGCTTGCCGCCGATCTGGTATGCGACGGTTGTCAGCAGCCGGTTGGCCGACGCGGCGGGCGCATCGCCGATGTTGAGAAGCATGAACGCGCCGGTGCCATAGGTCGTCTTCATCATCCCCGGCTTGAAGCAGGCTTGGCCGACGCTTGCCGCCTGTTGGTCGCCGGCGATGCCGGCGATGCGGATGGCCCCACCGAACAGTGCGGGATCGGTGGTGCCGAAATCGCCGGACGAGTCGCGGATTTCGGGGAGCAGCGCGGCGGGCACGCGCAAATGCTCCAGCAGGTCTTCATCGAACGCTGCCGCCGAAAGATTGTAGAGCAGCGTGCGCGAGGCGTTGGTGGCATCGGTGGCGTGCAGCCGCCCGCCGCTGAGGCGCCACAGGAGAAAGCTGTCCACCGTGCCGAAAGCAAGCTCTCCGCGTGCGGCGCGCACCCGAGCGCCGGGCACATGATCCAGGATCCAGGCGATTTTTGTCGCCGAGAAATACGGATCGAGCAGAAGGCCGGTCTTGGCCGAGAGCTCCCTTTCCAGGCCGCGCGCCTTCAGCGCGGCGCAGATTCCAACCGTTCGCCGGTCCTGCCAGACGATGGCGTTGTGAATCGGTTTTCCGCTTGTGCGATCCCAGACAAGCGTGGTCTCGCGCTGGTTGGCGATGCCGAGCGCGGCGACTTGGTTCGCAGCCGTGCGGGTCTTGGCGAGCACGCCCCTCACCACCGCGATCGTGCTGTTCCAGAGGTCTTCGGGGTCGTGCTCGACCCATCCGGG
The DNA here is from genome assembly GCA_035318785.1 of Micropepsaceae bacterium. GTDB lineage: Bacteria > Pseudomonadota > Alphaproteobacteria > Micropepsales > Micropepsaceae > CAIYRG01. Next base: position 9,462 of record DATHDZ010000180.1, on the reverse strand, counting down.
ATGAGGATAATATTGCGGGAATTCCTGCTGCGCGACGGCGATGATATCGAACCGTTCATCGAAGAGGATCGCGCGCGTCGAGGTCGTGCCTTGGTCTATGGCGAGAATCTTCGTCGGCATAAGCTAACGCCCGGACAGCGCCGCACTATACGAGAAACCGCGGCCTTTAAGGTCCGGCAATGCTCGCTAACGCTCCTGGGAATGACACCAACGCCGGCTAACGGGTCCAATTAAACTGCCGCCCTACGCCTTGCTTTTCTGGATCGGGGGCCGCTTTTGCCATACTCTCCTCCCCGAGCGGACGAACCTCCTGGAGGCAAATATGATCGGCAGGCAGCGGACTTTCTTCCTGGCAACCAGCGCATGCACCGCGCTCGCCATGGCTCTCTCTATCGCGCCGGACGCACAAGCCAAGGTGACGCGCATCGTCATCGAGAAGAAGTCCTCGCCCGCTTTTGGCGGCGCGAGTTTCGGCGCCGCCGGTGCTTACGAGACGCTCGTCGGCAAGGCCTATGGCGAGCTCGATCCGAAGGATCCGCACAATACGATCATCACCGACATCCAGCTGGCGCCGAAGAACGCGCGCGGCATGGTCGAATACACCGCCACCTTCCAGATCGTGAAGCCGGTCGACATGACCAAGTCGAGCCATCTGATGTGGCACGATGTGCCCAACCGGGCCGGCCGTCTGACCATCGTTCCCGCCGAGCGCAATCTCGGCGATGTCGGGCTGTCCAGCGGCTGGCAAGGCGACAATATCGGGGCGACCGCACCCAAGGACAACAATGATTATGTCGTCGTGCCGGTGGCGAAGAACGCCGACGGTTCGCCCATCACCGGGCGCGTCATGGGCCGCATCATGAACGCGAGCGGTCCCGCGTCGCAGACCATCTACATCCACACCAACCCGCTGCCCTATGCGCCGGTCAGTCTCGACACCAAACAGGCGAGCCTGACCACGCACGCCTCCGAAACCATGGACGGCAAGGTCTCGGGCGTCGCCGAGATTCCGGCCGCCAATTGGGCCTTCGCAAAATGCACCGCCGAGACTCCGTTCCCGGGCACGCCCGATCCCACGCAGATCTGCGTCAAGGGCGGCTTCGATCCCAAGCTGCTGTATCAGGTGGCCTATACCGCAAAGGACCCGATGGTGCTCGGCGTCGGCTTTGCCGCGTTCCGCGACGTCGGCGCGTTCTTCAAGACCGCCAAAGCCGATGAGAGCGGCACGCCGAACCCGCTGGCGGACGGCATCACATGGTCGATCACGCGCGGCGTTTCGCAGTCGGGCAACTTCATCCGCGGTTTCCTGCATCTCGGCTTCAATCAGGACGAGGCGGGGCGCCAGGTGCATGACGGCGCCTGGCCGATCATTGCCGGCAAACGCATCGCGTTGAATTACCGCTTCGCTATGCCCGACGGTGTTTCAAAGCTGTACGAACCAAGCAGCGAGGGCACGCAATCCTGGACCGCCTGGCCCGATCCCGTGCGCGGCCTGCCCGCAGCGGGCCTGCTCGACCGCTGCACCGCGAGCCATAGTTGCCCGAAGATTGTCGAGCATTTCGGCGCGGCCGAGATGTGGGGCCTGAAGCTCTCGCCGTCCTTCGTCGGGCCGGCTGCCGACAAGGACATTCCGCTGCCCGACAATGTGCGCCGCTATTATATCGGCAGCACGCAGCATGGCGGCGGCCCGGGCGGCTTCAGTGTCACGCCTGCCGCGGCGCCCGCCTGTCCCAGCAATGGCTATGGCCAGGGAAGCCTCGCGGCCAATCCGATGCCCCAGCGCGAGACGATGAACGCGCTGCGGGTTCATTTCCGCAATTGGGTGATGAAGGGAACGCCGCCACCGCAAAGCGTCTATCCGACGCTTGCCGCCGGCACGCTGGTCGATCCGACGAAAAAGGCGATGGGCTTCCCGACCATTCCGGGATTGCCAGAAGCCGCGCCCACCGGTTTCATGAACACGGTGCTCGACTATGATTATGGCCCGGACTTCAATTATGCCGACGGTACCGGTGTGATGACCAAAGTGCCGCCGACCATCAAGCGCGTCATTGCCATGAAGGCGCCGAAGGTCGACCAAGACGGCAACGAACTGGGCGGGGTTCCGGTCGTGCTGCGCGAGGCGCCGCTCGGCACGTATCTGGGATGGAACGTGACCGCGGCGGGCTTCCACAAGGGACAACTCTGCAACTATGCCGGCGGGATGATCCCGTTCGCCAAGACCAAAGCCGAGCGCATGGCCAATGAAGATCCGCGCCTGTCGCTGGAAGAGCGCTACGGCAATCATGACGGCTATGTTCAGGCGGTGAAGACCTCGGCGCAAAAGATTGTCGCGGCCGGCTTCCTTCTGCAGGCCGATGCCGATGCGATGATCGACGCGGCCGAGAAAAGCAACGTGTTGCGATAGAGTTTCGTCTTAACTGCCCCTCCCCCCGCGGGAGGGGCAGTTAAGCCGCTGCCCCAGAGTCGTCCGTCAGCTCACAATGGACCAAGTGCCGTCCGGCTGCTGGCAGGCGCGGCCATTGGCGGCCTGGGGACGCCCATTGACGAAGATCTGCTGCGTGTAGTTGGCGCAGCGAAACCCATCCGGATCGTTGTAGTAATCGGCGACGCGGAAATCGCCGTAATGGCCGTTGCGCGGGTTGCGCCACTGATAGGCACTGTTGGGACGCCCCGAGTTGAAGCCGTCATAATAGGTTTTGTAGGCGTAGCTGCGATCTTCGCAATCAAGATTGCGGGTCAGCGCCGCTCCGAGTGCGCCGCCGACCACGACGCCCGCGACTGTCGCCCCCGTGCGCCCACCGCCGCGGCCGACCGCGTTGCCCAACAGGCCGCCGATCAGCGCGCCGGCAATAACGCCTCCGGGATCCACCGACTGCCGGCATTCCTGATAAAAGGAATCGTCGTTGTAGGTATAGGTTCGCACGTAGCGTTTGCGCCAGCGATCCTCTCGGTCATTGTTGGCGACGGGCGGCGGCGGACCGTAGTGATCATTGTAGCGCCGGTTCGCACGGCCGTCTTCGTAGCCCGCCCGATAAGCATCGCGATAGCCGTCGTCGTAGCCATCCTTGTAGATGGCGTTTCCCCGGACACGGTCGCGGCCGTTTCCCTCGGCGAGCGCAGGTTGGATCGCGCTTATGGTCATCAAGGCAGCGGTCAATGCCGTCAGAGTTTTCTTCGCTCTCATAAGGGTTCCTCTCTTGCGATTTCCAGGCTAGGGACAGGGAGCGCCAACAGCCTTCCAATGTGCCCAAAAGAAATTGACGTGAGATTTATAAGACAAAGCGGAATTGAACGATCATTCAAATGGGAAGAAACGCGCTCCATAAAAACGATTTCGTCCACCGATTCGGGCGGTTTTGTGACCGATGAATGATCGCGCGATATGTAAGAACCGGGTCGCATTCTTCGACAGTACCCCGTCTGCTGTGCTCAATGTTTTGTTTACTCAAAGCAAGAAAACACCGCGCGCAGCGGCTCGGCTATAGCGCGCTTTAATCCTAGCCCTGATAGGCATCGGTGCGTTGGAACGGGTACCGGAATGCGCGTTTGCGGAAAACCGATGTCTCTTGTGTTTGCTTGGCTTGTGGCCTTCGCCTTGGCGCCTAGCGCGCACGCCGAAGCTGCGAGCGGAAATGCGTCCGGCAAACATCCGAACATTCAACAGGCCGAAACGATAGGGCCCCCGCAGCCGGCACTGTGGAAGGTCGTAAACAGCAAAAGCACCATCTATCTCTTAGGATCAATTCATGTGCTGCCGATAAATTTCTCCTGGCATGCGCCGGCCATCGACCAGGCTATCGGCGCTGCCGACGTGTTCGTGTTCGAGGCGAATCTCGATTTTGGCACGGCGGAATTTCATTACTTCATGGACAATTTTGGCTATTTGCCGCGCGGACAAACGCTGCACGCGATGTTGTCTCCAGAGGCGCGGAAGCAATATGTGACGCTCATACAGGACATGCATCTCGATCCGAACCGATTGGATTATCTGCGGCCGGGGCTTGCGAGCCTGATACTCGAAAATGCCTATATGGCGACGCATACTTCCTTGAAGCTCGGCCCCGGCGTTGATGCCTCGCTTGTCAAATACGCAAAAAATCATAACAAGGAATTGCGCTATCTCGAAAGCCTGCAGTCCCAATTCGAGGTCCTTATCGCGATTGGCGGCGGCTCGGAAATCAAGGTGCTCGAAAAAAAGCTCACCGACCCCGGTAAGAGCAATGAAGAACCTCAGGGATTGTTTGCGGCGTGGGCCAAGGGAGATGTGCCGAAATTGGCGGCGATCGCGAATGAAGACCCGAGTCAGAGAGCCGTGATGCTCGATAACCGGAACAAGACCTGGTTGCCCAAAATCGAGTCCATGCTGAAGGACCCGAAGACCTATCTGGTCACGGTCGGAGCGGCGCATCTCGCCGGCTCCAACAGCGTGATCAGTCTACTGTGCGCCAAAGGCTGGAAGGTTGAGCGCGTCCAGACCGGGCCAACACCGCCACCACCGGCCTGCGGCACCTGAACGCGCATCCAAGCGGCGCTCCTCCAGATATTGTGATCCTCGCCATGTCCCGTCGGTGCCGGTAAAAACAGCTTCCGGCAACTGAGCGCACGCGCGTCCGGTATGGTAGTTGCCGGGTACTGATTCGAGCCAATATGATACGTCCCAGGGTCATCGTTCTCCCGTTGCTTTCGCTTGTGTGCGCGTCAGCCGCGCAAGCGGCACCGGGTGACGTGGCTGTCGAGTCCGTTATCGTAACCGCTGGAGCTTTGCCCGGCACCGCGCTCGATCCCAACAAGGTCCCGTTCAACACCCAGATTATCAACAGCACGGATTTGCATCGCTTCGGCGCTGCGAGCACGCTCGACACGCTGGATTTGGGCGTGGCGGGGATTTCCCTCTCCAACGCGCAAGACAATCCGTTTCAGCCCAATTTGTTCTATCGCGGGTTCGAGGCTTCACCGCTGGCCGGTGATGCCCAGGGCCTCGCCGTTTACGCCAATGGCGTGCGGCTCAATCAACCCTTTGGCGATACGCTCAATTGGGATGTGATTCCGGACGTTGCCATCGACCGGTTGACGCTGGAAGGATCCAATCCGGTTTTTGGCTTGAACGCGCTGGGCGGCTCGCTCGCCATCCAGATGAAGAACGGTTTCACCTATGCCGGAGCGGAGGCCGAAGGCCTCTTCGGTGCGTTCGACCGCCGGCAAGGCTCGATCCAATACGGTGTGCAGGACGGCAATAAAGCCTTCTATATCGCGGTCAACCGCTTGACGGAAAACGGGTGGCGGCAGCACTCGCCCTCGAAGCTGGCACAAATCTTCACCGATCTGGGGTGGCGCGGCGGAGCAGGCGAAATCCATCTCAATCTCTCCGGCGCCGACACCGATCTGACGGGCAACGGTACCTCTCCCGTCGAGCTATTGGCCGCGGCCCGCTCCGCCGTCTTCACCTTTCCCGACAATACGAAGAACACGCATGGCCTCGCCAATCTCTACGGCACATTGCGCGCCTCCGACGCGCTGTCGTTTCAAGGCAATCTCTATCTGAGCGGTTTTCGTCAGCGCAGCATGAATGGCGACGCGAGTGCCGCGCAGCCCTGCGCCGCAGCGGCCGGTTTGCTCTGTTTGGAAGACGGTTCCGTCGTCACCGGAGAGGATACCAATCCGATTCCCGATTTCCTCTCCGGCGGACCCTATGGCCAATTGAACATGACGAGCACCGACAGCACGGGCTATGGCGGCGCATTCCAAGCGGCTTATGACGCACCGCTGTTCGAGCGGACCAATCATTTTGTCGCCGGATTTGCCGTCGACAAGGGCCGCACAGGCTTCGCCGCGCATTCGGACCTCGGGGGGTTGAGCGCGGACCGTGGCTTCGTCGGGCCGGGTGTGACCATCGAACAAGCGGACGGATCGATTGCGCCGGTCAAGGTCACGTCTCACAATTCCTATTACGGCTTCTACCTCTCGGACATGTTCGATCTGACAGATTCTCTCTCGTTGAACATATCGGCGCGCTACAACATCGCCGATATCGCTTTGCGCGACGCGCTGGGGACGGCGCTCAACGGCGACCACAGCTACGCCCACCTCAATCCGGCGATCGGCGCGAGTTACAAAATCTCATCGTCCCTATCGGCCTATCTAGGCTATTCGCAAGCCAATCGCGCCCCGACGCCGGCCGAGCTTTCCTGTGCCGATTCGTCATCGCCATGCAGTCTGACGAATTTTTTCGTCGGCGATCCCGCGCTTAAGCAGGTAACGGCGCACACGGTGGAAGCGGGATTGCGCGGGCAGTTGACGCAGGTTTTGGGAGGAGATCTGCGGTGGCATGCGGGGCTTTATCGCGCCGACACGCAGGACGATATCCAATTCGTCGCAAGCGACATCGTCGGCCGCGCGTTTTTCCAGAATATCGGCAACACCAGGCGGCAGGGCATAGAATCCTCTCTCGATTTTCAACGCGGAGCATTCTCCGTCTCATTGGATTACAACCACACCGATGCCATTTTCCGCTCCGCGCTCACGCTGAACAGTCCGATCAACCCTCTTGCCGATTCGAACGGGCAGATCCAAATCGTGCCGGGGAACCGTCTGCCGAGCGTGCCCGCGGACGCCTTCAAAGCCACAGTGGGGTACGAGCTGCTGCCGGGCTGGAGCATCGCGCTTGCCGCCCATGCTTCCAGCGGCGTCTATTTGCGCGGCGATGAGTCCAATCTCAACCCGAAGACGCACGCCTATGCCGTGTTCGATCTCAGCTCCTCCTACCGCGTGACCGAACGCATCGAACTGTTCGCCACGGCGCGCAATCTGTTCGACAAAAAATACGAGACCTTCGGGACGTTTTCCCCAACAAGCGACGTGCCGATTCCTGAGGCGCCGGGGGCCTCCGACCCCCGCAGCCTGAGCCCGGCACCACCCTTTTCGCTCTTTGCCGGTGCGCGTCTGTTCTTGTGATAGGAGAAATCGCGGGTGGCGCTACGCCGCTGCGCGTTCGGTGCCCCCAGATGGGACCAGCAGCAAGGGAAATCGTACCCTCACGGTCGTTCCGGGTCCTTCCGACAGTGACGGTGTGATCGTGCCGCCAAGCTGACGCACGAAGATCGCCACATAGTCGGAACCACGCTTCTCGGGAATGCTCGCCAAATCCTTCTTCTTCATACCCACACCATTATCGGCGACGGTCAGCTGGATTTGGTCGCCGATGCGTTCCACGCTCAGCACGATGGTTCCTGTGCCATCAGGAAAAGCGTGCTTGATGGCGTTCGTCGCCAACTCATTGATCAGGAGGCCGAAGGGTACGGCGCGATCGGGGTCGATCTCCACCGCTTCCGCCCTGACCTCTATGGTGATGCCCGAGCTGTTTCCAAGCAGGCTCGCGGCCATGGTCTTGGCGATTTCCCGCAAATAGGCGTCCACAGCGACGGTCCGGCCGCGGCTGGATTGCGATATTACGTCGTAAAGCTGGGCAATGGCCCCGATGCGCGCCTGCATAGCTCTATAGCCTTGGACGCACGGCGTTGCCGTCGACCTGGTTTCGAAGGAGATCAAGCCAATGATGACCTGCAAATTGTTCTTGATCCGATGAGAGATTTCATTGGTCAAGCTTAGTGCGTCGCGCTCGCGCTGTTTGCGATCGGTGATGTCCTCGAAGACGAGAAGCATCCGATGGCTATTGTTCCCCGGCCGCGAAATCTTCCTTGCATTCAAGTTGAAGACACGGCGGCCGAGACCCGGAAAATCATCCTCGATCTCAAAACTTTCTATCGGCTTGTTTTCCGGGAGCACCTTCTCCATCAAATGGCGAAGCGCCGGCACATCCCATTGGTGCTGGCCCAGTTCGGAAACGCGCCGCCCGTGTGCTTCCGCCTCGGTGATCCCGAACATCGTCAAGAAAGCCTTGCTCGCGGTCACGATCGTCATGTCGTGTTCCAGAACGACGAGGGGATCGCGGATCGTGTCGACGATACTTTGGGTAAGGTGCCGGTTGCGCGTGCTCTCGGCTTCAGCGCGTTCCTTGGCACGCCGCAACGTTACGGCATCGAGGGCCGCATGGATGGCTCTGCGCAGAAGCGCCAGGAACTCGCCTTGTACGTCCTTGGCGACGTAATCGACCGCGCCGGCCTTCAGGGCTGCAACCGCCACGCGGCCTTCCTGCATCGCAGTCACATAGATCACCGGTGGTGGTTCCGCCAAGGCGCGAATGCTCGCCAAGGTTTCCAGCCCGTCCTGGTTTGGCATGTAATGGTCGAGGACGACGACCTCGATGCCGCCTTGTGCGATGCGGGCAAGGCCGCTCGCACCATCGGTCGCGATCTCAACGACATAACCGTTCCGTTCCAAATCCTTCTGGACAAGTCGGCCTAAGCCGGGATCGTCATCGATGTAGAGGATGCGAGTGCGCGGTACGGACATCAGGCCGCCTCGGGGACCTGAATGACGTACATGAACAAGCCAAGCTGCTGTATCGCATTGGCGAATTTTCCATAGTCAACCGGCTTGGTGATATAGACGTTGCAGCCGAGGTCGTAGCAGCGCTGGATTTCGGACTTATCGTCGGTCGTCGTCAGCACCACCACGGGCGCCAATCTGAGATGCTCGTTCTCCTTGATGCGTTTCAAGATATCGATGCCGGACATATCTGGTAAATTCAGGTCCAGCAGGATCAGCAAAGGGCGACCTTTATGGGCGAGCCCGGCGCCATCGGAACCGAAGAGATAAGAGATCGCGCTCGCGCCGTCCGTAAGCGGCACGATGTCATTGTGGACTCCCGCTCGACGGAGGTTCTTCTCGATGAGGCGAGCATGGCCTTCATCGTCTTCAACCATCGCGATCGTAATTGGTTCGATCATGTCATCATCTCACTTACTTGCAGAGGCCACCTCTTGGGCAACGTCACTTTGAAGACGGTGCCGCGGTCGGGCTCGCTCTCGACGCTGATCGAGCCCCCGAGGCGCCGCACGAGCGTACGCGCGTGAGCGAGGCCGATGCCATCACCGGGCCGGTCCTGAACGCCCGATCGTCGAAACAGATCGAAGATACGATCGCGGTCCCTTGCATCGATGCCGCGACCGTTGTCGCGAACCTCGTAGGTGATCGCGCCATCCGATTCGCTCGCTCGGACCTCGATGCTCCCAGGCACGCCGGCCCGCAAATACTTGACCGCGTTGTCCATGAGATTCGAGAACACCTGTTCGAGCGCGAGGCGGTCGCTGGTGATCGTCGGAAGCTCTCCAATGCTGATCTTGGCGTTAGCATCTCGAGCTTGATGAGCCAACGCGTCAAATGTCGATTGCAACAACTGCGACATGTCGATGAATTGCGGCTGAAACTGACGCTGTCCCTCGCGCGACAGCTTGAGGAGGGCGCCGATGAGTCGATCCATTTTCGCGACCGATGATTTGATGAAGCTGAGTGCTTCCTCGACGTCGCTGCGCAGCGCCTCATCGCTTTCGCCATCCTGCT
>DATHDZ010000179.1:0-2851 GCA_035318785.1 Micropepsaceae bacterium | reverse complement strand
GGCACCGCGTTCGGCGGCGCGCGCGGGCGTACCGACGTGCCGAAGATCGTCGACTGGTACATGCAGGGCAAGATCGAAATCGATCCGATGATTACCCATGTGATGCCGCTTAACGAGATCAACAACGCGTTCGAGCTGATGAAGCGCGGCGAGTCGATCCGCGGCGTGGTGACGTTTTAGGATACTCGTACCCCGGATGCGGTGCAGCGCGCCGCCCCTGCGGCGTGGTGCGCCGCTAAGCCGGGGCCCATGCAAGTTGGGTCCCGGCTCTGCGGAGCAGCGTAAAGAACGCTGCACCACGTCCGGGACATGGAAGGGCGGTGCGTCGGGTGCTCCGCCGTCGTCCCGGCCTCCAAGCCGGGACCCATAAGCCGGGGCGATAATTCCTAGAGCGGGACGGCTTTAGGTTGGGCGCGACGACGGACCATTTTTTTCATGCCTGCACGAGTGCTGCTAGCCGGGCATTACGACGCCACCTAACAGGATTGCAGCCCAAGCCGCCCCGCGTAACCCACGCATCGTTCATTCCTTTCAGAGGAAAAGGGATTGCGGCTGTGGATTTAGAAGGGGTAGCGTTGGGGATAATTGGTAAACTGCCCAATGGGCCTTAGCGCCATTAAGTTGTTTGAATGGGTCTGAATCGGCAGCGGCGACGCTATTTAGAACGACAAGAGGCAGCGCGCCAAGCGGGTCGCAAAGTTGAACCCATCACTCCTGATCCGTTGCGATTTTGGACGAGAGCAAGGATCATTTTTGCGATCACCGCATCTGTCGCCACGATCCTATCTGCACTCTACGCATTCTGGCCTTCGATGGATGTTATCGCTCAGCCTTGGGAGACGAGCACAGACCCCGCGAACGCGAGGTTTCAATTTAAGAACATTGGCCGGGTCACAATCCGCGATGTTCAATTTGATTGCCTTATCAATAGCGCTACGTCCCGAAACCTGAACACGTCCCTCAATTCGTCGTTCGCGCCGATTACTGGCCTAAAAAGCCAAGTTATAGGCGATTTAGATCCGGATCGATATGTTTCAAGAGACTGTTTCGGCGGCGCTCGAGTGGCCACTGGCGGGCACCCGTCCAATATCAAGGTAACCGCCAGCTTCGTCTGGCCGATACTGAACCGCCGAGCCGAGATCAGCCGTTACTTTGTAAGTGAAACGGATGGCCGTCGAGTGTGGATGACGCCAGAAGCCGAGCCTAAGCCGTAGCCGGCCAAGAATCTCGTGGCGTTTGCGCCATAATACCGGGGCATTCTACTTTGCATGGGGTTGTTTTCGCGATTTTTTGCAGCGGCCCTGCAGCAGGCGCTGTGATTCCTGAGCCGTTCCAACAAATCGATCTGTCGGGCAAATCACCCAAAATCCGTCAAGCCTCTTTCGAAAGAATATTTCTGTTTTTCCGAAATACAAATCAGGCTAGATGATTTGCATCGTGTTCCAGACAGAGGGCGTTTTGCGGACGTCGGGACGGGACGCGGTGGAGGCAGCGGTCCGCGAGACGGGCGCTGCGAGGTTGAACTTGTTTCAAGAATCGTATTGCGCTGTTTGAAATTCGAAGCCAAAGGCGCCCCTTCGTGCGGTGCCCACCAACCATCAACGCATGGAATGGTGGGCACGTTTCCGCAATCGCTCTTCGAGCAATGGCGGAATCTTTGCCCACCCTACCGTTTCATCCTCGCCCAGGCGGCGATCCAGTCAAAACTTCAGCACGGTCCTCAAGCCCAGCACCGCCGCATCCTTCAGCAATTTTCCCGCCTGCGGTCCGGTCGGGCTGGTGGCGCCGCCGCCGGGGTGCACGAAGCACTGAAAATTCGGCTGCAGGGTCCAGCCCGCGCGGACTTCGTATTGATAGACCGCCGTCACCAACGTCTCGGAACGCCGCAGCGGCCAGTTCGCGCCCATCAATTGCTGAAAGTCCATATCCAGCGCGCGCACGGGACGAGACGTGGGCATAGCCCGCGGCGATGCCGAACTTGTCCTTGGGGCGCGCGTCGCTCAGGCCGATGAATTCGATGCCGCCGTCGGCATAGCTGTCGATCAGGTTTCGGTCCGACGGGCTGGATGAGACGCGGGCGAATATTCCGATGCCCCGGTCGTCGTCGCCGCCGACGCGATAGACCTTCTGCTCGAACACCGAATAGATGCCGAAATTTCCCGACAGGTTTGCCGGCATCCCCGAACTGAACGGGTTGGCGATCGAGACGCCTTGGGCGGTGAAACGCTGATCCGAAAAATCCCCAAAATGCCGCCAGCCGCCGAGCTTGAATTTTCCGTCGAGACCCGGGTCGCCCTTCTTGCCGTTCCAGATGTATTGGACCTCGCCGATCACCAGCGGCGGGTCGTTGATGCGGAAATTGACGCCGTGATTGTCGCGCAGTTGCGGGTCTTCCGGGCCGGGGCCGGCGGCGTCGCCATCGAAAATCGCCGCCGACACCGTCCAATTGTCGGTGAGATTGGCGCGCAGGCGTGCGCCGAGCGCCGTCAGCGGCGGCGAGGGCGCGCTGGATGTGCCCGGCATTCACGTCTTGTGTTGAAGCGATCAAAGACGTGAATGGCCGGGACAAGCCCGGCCATACGTGTAGGGAGCGCGGGCAAGCGAACACGACGACTATGTCGCGTTCAAAACTCTTCCGGACAGGGGTCCACGATCTTCCAGAGATCCTCGCCGTTCTTGATCTTCTTCATCTCGGTGGTCAGCCCGCCAGTGCGGCGGATCCAATCCTTCACCGGCGGCGGATAATAGGACATCAGGTCGGATGTGCCCTCCGCGCTTGTCACCTTGATCCCGAACGTGAACGCCTTGTCGTAATAGGCCTGGTGGAAGCCGAGGCTGGCGCGCGGCGTCA
>DATHDZ010000178.1:0-3326 GCA_035318785.1 Micropepsaceae bacterium | reverse complement strand
GGCCGACAAGATCGGCGGACGGATTCTCGATGTCGGTGTCGGCACCGGATTGTCGCTGTCGGATTATTCGCGCACCACGAAATTGTGCGGCGTCGATATTTCCGAACCGATGCTGCGCAAGGCGCAACAGCGCGTGCGTGCACTTGGGCTCGGCAATGTCGAGACGCTGGCGGTCATGGACGCCAAGAACCTGGCGTTCGCGGATTCGTTTTTCGATGCGGTGGTGGCGCAATATGTCATCACCGCAGTGCCTGATCCCGAAGCCACGCTGGATGATTTCATCCGTGTGCTGAAACCCGGCGGCGAACTCATTCTGGTCAATCATATCGGCGCCGAGAGCGGCCCGCGCCGCATCTTCGAACTGGCATTCGCGCCGCTGGCGCGGCGGCTCGGCTGGCGGCCGGAATTTCCCTGGGCGCGTCTGGCCGATTGGGCCGCGAAACACGGCGGCGTCAGCCTGACCGAGCGCCGCCCGATGCCGCCGATGGGGCATTTCTCGCTGATCCGCTACCGCAAGTCGTGAGATTGCGGAATGTCCGGGCGGAACTTCCGTCCGCGTAGCCCGTTTTATCGGGATGCGGATCAAACACTCACTCTTTCTCTCCTGCGCAATGATCGCGGCGTCCGGCGTGGCGAGCGCCCAGGCTCCGCCTACGCCGGCCACGCCACCCGCCCAGACCGCACCGCCCGCGCCTGCGCGCTCCACGAATTGCGCGCCGATGCAGCCGACGCCGCATCAAGGCGCCGTTACGCCGGAAGGTACGACCACCGGCCAGCGCGCCGAGGCGCTTGGCGACAAACTGGCAAGGTCCGACGGTGTGCTGTGTCCGCCCGCGGGCGTTGACCCCGAAATCCGTGCTCCGACACCAGATACCGGCAACACGCCGGTGATTCCACCGCCCGGCAGCCCCGGCGGCGATCCGACCGTCCGCCCGAAATAACTACGCTTTGCAATCACTTGGCGGAAACGGCGGGTTCGCTTGACATGCCCGTGACCGGCTTCTTATATGCCGCGCGTTCGCGACTGCGGTATATAGCCTCAGGACGATGGACGCTGTGGCGGGGTAGCTCAGCTGGTTAGAGCACGGGAATCATAATCCTGGGGTCGGGGGTTCGAGTCCCTCTCCCGCTACCACCTTTCCCCACACTCCCCGAACCTTGTTCGGGTACGCATTTTCGCCGAGCAGGGCGTTCAACCGCCCAGCTATTTCGACCACGACTCCGCCTGGGCGCGCCGGGTCTCGGAAAACCGTCACTGTCTCGACAAGGTCTCTGATGGCTTCAGCGGCGTCAGAATCTCCGGCATTGATGCCCTTGGATAAGGCGTCCTGAAGAGTGGCGAGTTGCCGCTCATAGCTCGCCAATATCGCCGGATGAAGGGCGAGGATCTCTTTCGTCGCCGGTTCGACCTTCAACTCAGTCGCAATCTGCTTCCGCTCCTCGTTCAGAACAGTCGAGCGCGGTCCCAGCACCGCGGGGTCACCTTGCCCCTTGGCTATCGCGTCGACTAGTCGATCGATCTCGCGATTGAGTTCCCCGAGCCTCGTTTCGAGATGCGCCCGTTTCGCATTCGCTTTGGCTGACAGGCGCTTCCGCTCTTCGAGATAGGTCCGCACATACTCTGCAATCACGCTTGGATGGCGCATCTCTGCTTCCAATCCGGCAAGAACCGCGCTTTCCACTGTCTGTAGATAGAATGTCTTTGCGTCCCGGCACGTGCCGCTTTCCGTGGCCGCGGAACAACGGATACGAATGCGCTCCGACTTGTCCTTCCCGTTGGTGGACATTCCAGCACCACACGCACCACACCGGAGCATACCCGACAACATGTGACGTGGTCGCCGTTGCTTGTTCGGGTGCGTATGGCCACGCGCTTGTTTTCGACTTTGTGCCGCGTTGAACAGTTCTTGAGAGACAATTCGCAGCTCCGGCACGTCCGCGCTTTGCCAGTCCTTTTTGGCGTTAGGACGTGACAGGCGCTTTCCAGTGTCCGGATCTTTGACCATCCTCACCTTGTTCCAGACAAGCCGCCCCGCGTAGAGTTCGTTCTGAATTAGGCCTGTGCCGCGTTGCATATTGCCATTGATTGTCGAGGCGTTCCACGAGCGCCCGCGCGGTGGCGCTATTCCTTCATTGTTCAGGTCGTGGGCAATTTCGCGAGGAGTCCGCCCACCAATATACTCCTCAAAAATTCGCCGGACGATCTGTGCTTCAGCTTCGACAATTGTTCGCTTGCCCTTGTCGCCGGCAATTGGCGCATAACCATAGGCCCTTCCGCCTGCATTGAGCCCCTGTCCAACACGACCAGACAGTCCCCGGCGCACCTTATGGGCGTTGTCCTCGCGATAGAGCTGGCCCACCAGCCCGCGAAGTCCAACCAAAACTGTGTTGACAACCCCCTCGTGGACGGCCCGGATTTCAATTCCAAGGAATGATAGCCGTTTGTGAATACCGGCAAGGTCTTCCATATCACGCGAAAGGCGATCCAGAGCCTCGACTACGACGATATCGAATGATCCGTCTTTCGCCCGATCCATCAAGCGAAGTAGGCCATCGCGCCCCATAATAGAGCCACCCGAACGCGCTCTGTCCTCATAGACGTCGATGACATCAATATTGGCGCGTGAGGCGTAGTCTCTGCAGAGCGTGATTTGATCTTCGATTGATCGCTCATTCTGGAGGTCGGTTGAGAACCGAGCGTAGATCAACGCTTTCTTCATCCGGGGCTCGGATGCTGGCCTGATCTCGTTCATAATCTTCCCTTGCCGCTTGGCGTGCCAATGCCCGTGCAAGGCGTAGAATCGCCTCATCTGGCGGCGGCCGCAAGGGCAATTTGCAAATTCCGCGACGACCCACGATCAGCGGCCTCGTTCGCAGACGCCATACTGCGCGATCGGTAGGCCAAACAGATGCAATCGCTTCGATGTCTGACGGCGAAAGTTGCTATCGATAACGGCTTCAATTTGATCCATGAGCGAAACATGCGACCGCTTGCATGTTGTCGAAAGCCCGAGCTTCCCTTCGTCGTGGAATCGGAAAGCGTAGCGCGCAGATCGGCGGTCATTGATCCAATTCGCGAAATCTCTGTCGATGTCACAAAAAGAGTGATCGATAAATATTGCACTATCCGTCAGGCTCATAACCTGAAGGTCATAGGTTCAAATCCTATCCCCACAACCAAGTTTTAAGCCGTTGAAAACGCATCGTTTTCGAAGGCTTTTGCTGCCCGAATTAGAGCCTGAAATGTCGTTCGTGGAAGCATCGTGGAAGCGGCAGGAGGAAAGTCGCAGCGCGGAATCGGCGGAGTTGGGCGCGACGCAATGACT
>DATHDZ010000177.1:0-2191 GCA_035318785.1 Micropepsaceae bacterium | reverse complement strand
CGAGCGAGCGGGCGAATGCGGTGCTCAAAGGAGCCGACATTCTGTCGCGCGAACCAGGCTTGGGTAACGTGCCGATACTGCACGTGCTCCGGCGCATCCATCTGCAGGAGCGTACGCATCAAATGCGGGCTGCCGCCGGTCAGGGAACGAGCGAGTTCGTCGGCCGCGCGTGGCACCAGCGCGGTCGCGCGGTCGCCATTGCAAAAGAGGTCGTTCCGACGGCTAATCTCGAGAATGTCGGCATGCGTGGTCACTGCCCAGAATGGATCGAAGCCTTTGGTTTCGATCAGCGCGAGCGGGTTATTCTGACGAAGCCATCGGAAGCCCGCCATCAGCTGTTTTTGAGTGGCATAGGCCTTGGGGGAAACGATGAGGGCAGCGATACTCTCAGGCAAATTCTGCGTCTCATTCATCGCGTTTCCCTGCGCGAGAGCGCTGATCCGCCGCCGAACCGGCCGCGACCACCCCCGACATCGAAGGTTGCATGCTAGCACGGAAAGCAGAGGGCGAAACGGTCGGCAGGCAAGCAATGGCCGGGCGCGTGCGCGGGGTCGCGGCGCACTGTTTGCCGTCCAGGCATCATACCGCCGCGCGCGTCATTAGCTCGGGGGTGCTGCCGTAGCGGAATTCCGGCTCAGGCGTCCGCGGA
The DNA here is from genome assembly GCA_035318785.1 of Micropepsaceae bacterium. Lineage (GTDB taxonomy): Bacteria > Pseudomonadota > Alphaproteobacteria > Micropepsales > Micropepsaceae > CAIYRG01. Next base: position 1,542 of record DATHDZ010000177.1, on the reverse strand, counting down.
TCTCGAAGCCAGCTCAGCCGCGCTGCCATTGACGGTCAGATTTTGATGACGGTTGAGCGGTCGCGTCGCCACGCCCTGCATCAGCGGGACTGATAGCCGGCAAATCAAACCTTCGGAGCGCCAGTCGAACTCGGCTTGTCCGCCGAGTTGTGATTCGATGCTGGCGATTACGCTTCTTGTTCCGAACCCGCGGGATGCCGGTTTCTCGACAACGGGGCCATCCCGCTCTTCCCACACCATCTGGAGAACATCGGCGTCGATCTCCCACTTGATCGTGAGGCGGCCTGCCAGCGTTGACAGGGCGCCATACTTTGCCGAATTGGTGACCAGCTCGTGCAGGGCCAGGGCCAGCGTTTGCGCGGTCGCGGGCTGCAGCTGGATCTCCGAACCGCGGAATTCGATCTGATCGCCGGTAGAATAAGGCGCGAGCTCCTCGTCGACCAGCTTTCCTATTTCAGCGCCCTGCCAACTCGACAAGGAGAGGATGGTATGGACTCGCGCAAGGGCGCTGATCCGCCCTTCCACGGCCTGAACGTAAGCCTTGACGTTTTCGCCCCGCGTCAGGCGAACGATGGATTGTGCCAGCGCCAACGCATTCTTCGCGCGGTGATCGACTTCGCGGGCCAACAGATTTTGCCGTTCCTCCGCCCGCTTGCGTTCCGTGATATCGACGGTGACGCCGCTGACGCGCACCACCCGGCCGCCCTTGTCGAGGGTTGCCGCGGCCGTGCCGACGCACCAGCGAGTCTCGCCGTCCGGCCGGGTGATCCGAAACTCCGCTTCATATGATTTTGCGCCCTTGGCAAACTCGCCCATGGCCTTGCGCAGTTCGTCGATGTCATCCGGATGAAGCAACGCCTGAACGCTTGCCGGGGTCACCGCAAAGCTTTGCGAATCGACTCCAAAGATACGGAATTGACCTTCGTCCCACATCCAGTCGCCGTTGACCCAATCCCAATCCCAGGAACCCATCTTCCCCGCCGCGATCGCCAGGCTACGGCGCTGCTCACTTTCCAGAAGCCTACCATGGGATTCCTCAAGCTCCGCGGTGCGGGCGCGAACGCGGTCCTCGAGCTCGGCATTGAAGCGCTCCAGCTGCCGGGTCTTGCGATAGAGCTCGGCGAACACCCTGATCTTGGCGCGCAGGACTTCGGGAACTACCGGCACCGGAACATAGTCCACCGCGCCCATCTCGTAGCCGCGAAGGCGGTCTATATCGCTGACTTGAATGGCCGAAATGAAAATCATCGCCGTCTTCTGGAAGCGGGGATGCTCGCGGATCATGGCGGCGAGCTCGAATCCGTCCAGTTCCGGCATGCAAACATCGACCAGAATCACGGCGACTTCGTTCTTGAGCAGGTATTCGAGCGCCTCGCGGCCGGACGAGGCGACGACCAGATTTTCTCCAAGCTCCTTGAGGATGACCTCATAGGCAAGCAGCTTGGCCGGCTGGTCGTCGACCAGAAGGATGTTTACCTTTTCATGGTCCATCATCGAATGCACCAATCAGCGATGTAGCCACATGCGTATGGCGAGAAGCAG
>DATHDZ010000176.1:0-15938 GCA_035318785.1 Micropepsaceae bacterium | reverse complement strand
ATTTCGTCGGATGCCCAGGGATGGCTCCGAATGTCCACGACCAAAAACACCAGTCAATGACTGGGGTTTCCGGTCAATCACGAATGCTGGTGAACGGTGGCGAAGGGGATGATGGTGCCCAGGGGCGGAATTGAACCACCGACACGCGGATTTTCAGTCCGCTGCTCTACCAACTGAGCTACCTGGGCCCTAGGCCAAAAACGCGGCCCGGACTTGTAGAAGACGGGAAGGCCCCCTGTCCAGCCAAGCCGAAGACCAAGGGCCGCCAATCGGGACAGACGCCGCTCAGTGCCTGACGGGTGGGCCGCCGCCCTCCCCATCCTGGCCTTCGCTTTCGCCCGCCCCTTCCTCGCTTTCGTCGTCGTTTTCGACGGCGGGAATCGCATAGGCCCCCTTAAGCCAGCGTCCGAGATCCACATTGGCGCAGCGCTTGGAGCAAAAAGGGCGAAACCGCGTCTCCTGCGCATCTTCGCCAAGAGCGCGGCGGCAAATCGGGCAGAGGCTTTGAGGGGTCATCTCAGACAAACGCCGATTTCAGCCGACGGTTTCCACATCGAAATTCTCGCGGCGCTGTTCGTTGTTGGATTCGAAGCGAAGCCGCGCCACGCCGCGGCGTGCGAGCGCGGAGCGGATCTCGTCCTCATGTGCCTCCAGCCAGCGGACCATCACGGGCGCGGCACGCAGCACAATCTCCTTGCCCGGCGCGGCGACATGCGCACGCTCGACCCGGCGCATCATCTCCACCGCGACGGTCTCGACGGTCTTGCGCCGGCCATGCCCGTCGCAACGCCGGCAGTCCTCCGTCAGCCGCGTGGCAATCGGATCGCGCACGCGCTTGCGCGTCATCTCGACGAGGCCGAATTCCGACATGCCGAGGATCTGACTCGGGACCCGGCCCTTCGAACAGGCGAGATTCAACGCATCGAGCACCCGCTGGATGTTCGCTTCCGATGCGAGGTGGATGAAGTCGATGACGATCAACCCCCCTATTCCTCGAAGGCGCAATTGACGACCGATCGCCTCGGCAGCTTCGAGATTGACCTTGAGACTGGTCTCTTCCAGACCGCCGGCTTCGATGTAGCTTCCCGAATTGACGTCGATCGCGGTGAGCGCCTCCGTCGCCTCGATGGTGATCCAGCCTCCTGAGGGCAAGGGCACGCGCGGCTGCACCAACAGCGCGATTTCGTCCTCGATGCCCCAGCCTTCGAACAATGGCGTGCGACTGTCGTGCAATTGGATTCGATCGCGCAGCTCGGGCATGGCACGCGCCGCATAAGCATGTGCCACCGCAACCGCCTCGCGGTCGTCGATCACCACCCGGCTGACACTGGTATCCACCTCATCGCGAAGCGCGCGCTCGATGGGACCGAGGTCCATATGCAGCGTTGCCGGACTCGCGGCGCCCTTGCGATGGGCGGCGATGGCGCTCCACGCCGTGCCGAGCCGGAGCGCGTCCTCGCGCAGCTCGGATTCGCTCGCACCGATGGCAGCGGTGCGCAGGATATAGCCGGCCCCCACGATCAGCTCGCCCGTCTTGTCGCTCGCGAAGCCTTGCACGATCCCCGTCAGGCGCGCCCGCTCCGCCTCGTCCTCGATACGCCGCGAAAGCGCGACCCCGGGCGAGTTCGCCACCAGGATAAGCAGGCGACCCGGAATCGTGATGTTGGCCGAAAGCCGCGCGCCCTTTTCGGCGATCGGATCCTTCACCACCTGGACCAGGATCTCTTCGCCTTCGCGCACGAAATCGGAGATGCGGAGCTGCCGATCTTCGTCCGTGTACGGATCGTCTCGGAAAATGGCGGTGCGGGGCCGCGCTTCGCGCGCCGCCAGGAAGCCGGCGCGGTCCAGCCCGACATTGACGAAAGCGGCCTGCATCGCCGGCAGCACGCGCTGCACCCGGCCCAGAATGATGTCGCCGACGATGCTTCGCGAGCCGGCCGCGGCCGACGCGCGCTTGCGGCCCGGTATTTCCTCGAAACCGATGGTTCGTTCGAGCCAAAGCTGATCCAGGACGCCGTCTTCCATGACCGCGACACGCACTTCGCCCGCTCCGGCGTTGATCAACACATCTTTGGCCATGAAGGCTCCCTTTCGGGCAATCTAGCACAGGCAAAATAATTGCTCGCGCGCTGCGTGACTCCGTTTGAATCTACACGCCGCAAACCGCTAATATACGAACGGGCCGCAACAAACACTCAGACGGCTTACCAATGTGGAGGAGATTCTCCACCGCAAATCGGGGTAAATCGCATGCCGATGTCTTATCGTCCCATGCTGGCAGCCTCTATGTTTTTTTTGGGACTTGCGATCGCGTCGTCGCAGGCGATGGCCGAAGGACCCGAATTCAAGGTCGATCCTTCCTGGCCCAAACAACTGCCCAACAATTGGATCATCGGCCAGATCGGCGGCATGACGGTGGATGCGCAAGACCACATCTGGGTCTTGCAGCGCCCGCGCTCCCTGACCAAGGACGAAGCAGGCGCGGCGCAGAACCCACCGGTTTCCAAATGCTGCATTCCCGCGCCGCCTGTAATGGAGTTCGACGCCGCGGGCAATTTCATCAAGGGCTGGGGCGGACCGGGAGAAGGCTATGACTGGCCCGATCAGGAACACGCGCTGCGCCTCGACGGCAAGGGCAATATCTATCTTGCCGGCAATGGCGCCAAGGACCAGATGCTCCTGAAGTTCACCACAGACGGCAAATTCGTCAAACAGCTCGGCAAGACCGCTATGCCCTTTGGCAGCAAGGACACCAACAGCGTCGGACGCGTCGCGGACGTGTTCTTCGATGCTGGCGCCAATGAGCTTTATCTCGCCGATGGTTACGGCAATCACCGGGTGATGGTGGTGGACGCCGACACTCTGGGCTTCAAGCGGATGTGGGGCGCCTATGGCAAGCCGCCATCGGACGAGAACATGCCGATGTACAATCCGGCGGCCCAACAATTCGCCAATCCGGTGCATTGCGTGAAGATCGCCAGCGACGGGCTCGTCTATGTTTGCGACCGCTCCAACAATCGCATCCAGGTTTTCCGGAAGGACGGCAGTTTCGTGAAGGAATTCGTCTACGACAAGGACACCAAACAGTCCGGCTCGACCTGGGACATCCAATTGTGGCCCGACAAGAACAACACCTATCTGCTCGTGGCGGACGGCACCAACAATTATGTGCGCGTGATCCGCCGCTCCGATGGTCAGGTGATGAACACATTCGGCCATGGCGGCCGCCAGCCCGGACAATTCCATTGGGTGCATGTGATGGCAGTCGATACCAAAGGCAATCTTTATACCGGCGAAGTCGACACGGGTAAGCGCATCCAGAAATTCACGCCGAGCATGACACCGTAAGAAACCGGTCCAGCCGGACAAAACAGCGCGGCAAAGCACGATGCTTTTGTCGCGCGCATATTTCGGGAGGAATCGATGAGGAACCGCTCTAAAGCTTTTCTGCTTGGCCTAAGCGCCGCATTTGGTGTTCTCGCGTCCGCCCTGCCGGCGGCGGCCGAGGGACCGGAGTTCAAGGTCGATCCCTCCTGGCCCAAGCAACTTCCCAACAACTGGATCCTCGGACAGATCGGCGGCATGACCGTCGATGCGCAGGATCACATCTGGGTCTTTCAGCGTCCGCGATCGCTGAACGAAGCGGACCGCGGCGCGACTCTGACCCCGCCGCGCTCCAAATGCTGCGCGCCCGCGCCGTCAGTGGTGGAATTCGACGCCGCAGGCAATGTCGTGCAGGCCTGGGGCGGCCCGGTCGGCTTCAACCCGGACTGGCCGGAGAGCGAACACGGAATCATGGTGGACGCGAAGAACCAGGTCTGGCTCACCGGCAACAGCAACAAGGACGGGTCGCTGCTAAAATTCAGCCGCGACGGCAAGTTCCTCGCCAAGTTCGGCAAGCAGGGGCCGATCACCAACAGCCAGGACACCACGCAGCTCGGCAGCACGGCGAGCATCGCCCTGGACACGCAAGCGAACGAGCTCTTCCTCGCCGACGGCTATGGCAATCACCGGGTCATCGTGCTCGATGCCGACAGCCTCGCGTACAAGCGGATGTGGGGTGCCTATGGCAAGCCGCCGCAAGACATCAAGCCGGCGCCCGCCAATTATAATCCGAAAGCGGAGCAGTTCACCAATCCCGTCCATTGCGTAAAGATCGCCAATGACGGTCTGGTCTATGTCTGCGACCGCACCAATGACCGGGTGCAGGTGTTCCAGAAGAACGGCACCTTCGTGAAGGAATTCGCGATTCGCCCCGACACGCGCGGCACGGGATCGTCCTACGACCTCGCCTTCTGGCCCGACCGGAACCAGACCTATCTGATCATCGCCGACGGCGCCGATGGCGAGGCGGTCATCGTGCGGCGCGCCGACGGCAAGGAGGTCGGCGCCTTCGGCCATTACGGCAAGCAGGTGGGTCAGTTCCACAACATCCACCAGCTCGTCACCGATTCCAAGGGCAACGTCTATACCGGCGAAGTCGATACCGGCATGCGGGTGCAGAAATTCACGCCGAATATGGCGCCGGCGAAGTAGCGTCGCCCCCTCCGCCTCGCGCACCAGGCACCTTCCCCGCTTCGCAGGGGAGGAAGCTTGCGCATGTCAGCAGCGGTAGCCGCAGCCGTTGAGCAATGCCACCGTCTCGTACAATGGCAGGCCGACGACATTGCTGTAGGAGCCGTTGATGAAGCGCACGAAGGCTTCCGCCCGGCCCTGAATCGCATAACCGCCGGCCTTGCCCTCCCCTTCCCGGCTGGCGAGATAATCGGCGATCTCGGCCGAGGTGAGGACTTTGAAAGCGACGCGCGTGGTGACGATGCGCGTTCGGATTTTTTCTCCTGGGACCGCCAGCGCGAGCGCGGTCATGACCTGATGCCGGCGGCCGGAAAGCAGTTTGAGACAACGCTCGACCTCCTGTGCACTCGCGGCTTTGGGGAGAATCCGCCGCCCCAAAGCGACGACGGTGTCGGCAGCAAGCACGAACGCTCCTTCTTCACCCTCCCCTTGAGGGAGGGTCGAACCGCGAAGCGGTTCGGGGAGGGGTCTGCGGCCCCCATCTCCCCTCCCCGAAATCTTCTTCTCGCTACCGCTCGAACGAGATTTCGACCCTCCCTCAAGGGGAGGGTCGAAGATCGTGTTGGCGACGGCTTCGCATTTGAGCAAAGCCATGCGCAGCGCATAGAGGCGCGGCAATTCCTGCTTTAACGGCGTCTCGTCGATTTCGGGCGCCGCGATGCGGGCGGGCGCAATCCCGGCTTGCGCGAGAAGCGCGGCGCGCCTCGGGCTGGCGCTCGCGAGGACAAGCGGGAGGGCTTTCGCCGCAGCCACGGGCGTGGCGCTTCGTCTATTTGAAACGATAGGTGATGCGGCCCTTGCTGAGGTCATAGGGCGTCATCTCGACCAGAACCTTGTCCCCCACCAGCACGCGAATGCGGTTCTTGCGCATCTTGCCCGCGGTGTGGGCGATAATCTCATGCCCGTTCTCGAGCTTGACCCGGAAGGTCGCGTTGGGAAGCAACTCCGAGACGGTACCCGGAAACTCGAGCAATTCTTCTTTGGCCATTCGGGTCCTGTATCAGAAGGGTTCGTGCGGCGGGTAAAGCCGCGGGAGCATGCACTTGGGAAGCCGAAAATCAAGCGTCCGGCGGCCTAAGCCTTGAGATAAAGCGCCGATATCAACGTGAAGATGCGCCGCGCGGTGTCGAAATCCATCTCGATCTTGCCGTTGAGGCGGTCGCGCAGGAGATGCGAGCCGTCATCATGCAGGCCGCGCCGGCCCATGTCGATGGCCTCTATCCGCGCCGGCGGCGCTTCGCGAATGGCCGCATAATAGCTCTGGCAGACCTGATGGTAGTCCTTCAGAACGCGGCGAAACGGCGTGAGTGAGAGGAATACCCGTCGATGCTCGCTCTCGTCATGCAACCTGACATCGAGGATCAGGCGGTCGTCGGCAGTGCTGAGAATGAGATGATAGGGCCCGCCTTCGGAACCCTTGGGCTCGAAATGATTCTCCTCGAGAATGTCGTAGATCGCGACGTGTTTTTCCTGCTCGATCTCGGGCGAATGCCGTCCGATGCCCTCGCCCAGCTTGATGCTGACGATACGGAACGACGGGTTCGATGCAGGTGCGATGACCGCCTCCTAGTGTGGCGAATCCGAAGTTCGCAAGTGCTTGGGCAATGCTTTGGGCGAATTTCGGATTCAAAGCCACACTAGCAATTTATTGAATCTAGTGTGGTTTTCGGATTTGAAGTTCCTAAACGTGGATGCCATGGAATCTTAGGAACTTCAAATCCACCACACTAGTGCTATTTTCGATTCAGCCGGATGGCGATGGAACGGCCATGCGCGCCCAAGCCCTCGGCCTCCGCAAGCGCGAGAGCGGCGGGCGCGAGCCGCGACAGCGCCTCGGCATCGCAGGCAACCACGCTGGTGCGCTTGAGAAAATCGAGCACCGAAAGGCCTGAGGAAAAGCGTGCGGTGCGCGAGGTCGGCAAGACGTGGTTTGGCCCGGCGATGTAATCGCCGATGGCTTCGGGCGTATGGCGGCCAAGAAACGCGGCGCCTGCGTGTCTGACTCTTGCGAAAAACGCCCGCGGATCGGCGGTGGCGATTTCGAGGTGCTCCGGCGCGATCCTGTCCACCAGCGCGGCCGCATCTTCAAGCTTCGCCACGACGATGATGGCGCCATGTTCCTTCCATGAGCGTGCGGCGATGTCGCGGCGGGGCAGCGCAGCGAGCTGGCGTTCCACTTCGGCGGCCACCGAATCGGCGAACGCGGCATCGTCGGTGATCAGAACCGATTGCGAAGAGGTGTCATGTTCGGCCTGGGAGAGAAGATCGGCGGCGATCCAGGCCGGGTCGTTGGCACCATCGGCAACGACCAGAATCTCGGATGGCCCCGCAATGGAGTCGATGCCGACGCGGCCGAAGACTTCGCGCTTGGCGGCGGCGACATAGGCATTGCCGGGTCCGACGATCTTGTCGACGGGCGCAATCGTCTGTGTGCCATAGGCGAGCGCCGCAATCGCCTGGGCGCCACCGATGCGGTAGATCTCCGAAACGCCGGCGATCCTCGCCGCCACCAAGGTCAAGGGATTGATCGCGCCACCCGAGGCGGGCGTCACCATGGCGACACGCTCGACGCCGGCCACGCGGGCGGGCACCGCATTCATCAACACCGAGCTCGGATAGCTCGCCGTGCCGCCGGGCACGTAGAGCCCGACGCTGGAAAGCGCGTTCCAACGCCAGCCCAGCGTGGCGCCGGTGTCATCGGTGAAGCTCTCGTCTTTGGGTACTTGGCGCCGGTGATAGGCTTCGATGCGCGAGGCCGCGAGAGAAAGCGCGTCTTTGATGTCTTGGGCGCAGGCGCGCCATGCCGCCGCGATGTTGTCGGACGAGACGCGCAAGGTCTCGACGCTGAGGTCTACATTGTCAAACCGCCGCGACAACGCGATCAGCGCGGAATCGCCCTGCGCACGCACCTCGGCGATGATCGATTTGACGTCGCGCGAAACATCCTCTTCCGCTTCGCGCTTTCCCTCTGTCAGCGCGGCGAAATCGGATGCGAAATTCTTGGCGCGTGCATCAAGGCGGCGCGGCATTAACTCACCTGTGCTTTGCCCGGAGAAAATAACCGGACAGCTTCATTCACGTAATGGATTACCACCTTCGCGGGAATGACAATTATCTTTATGTATCAACTGCGCCAGGGGATTCCCACTTCGCGGGAATAGCAATTCTCTGCTAGGGGCGTTCGAGATCATGGGCCGGACGTGCGACGGCCGGGCGCGGCTCGGTGATGTCGCGCAAGGCAGCCTCGATGCATTCGACCTGGAGCCGGATGCGGCCCCCGCCTGAAAGCATTAGATCGATGATTCCGCTTCCGTCCTTTTCAGGCGTGAACTCGATGGCGAGCAGCACTGCCACAGCGTCCGGATCGTCCTGCCGGACGTTCTGAGACTGGACCTTCAAGACACCATCGAAATGCAGGCCCGCGCGGACGCGCGCGCCAAGATTCGCTTCGCCGCAATCTTCCCAGCAAAAACGGTTGACGAGCGCGGCGAAGCGCCTGTGTTTGGGGAGATACGCCACATCGCCGACGCGCATCACGGCATCCTGCAGATGCGCCGAGATGACCTTCAGATCCTCCTCGTCCTCGGCGAGAAGCCTCACCTTGGTCATTGTTTCAACCGCTCGATATCGGCGCCGCAGGCCTTGAGCTTTTCTTCGATGCGCTCGAACCCGCGGTCGAGGTGATAAACCCGATTGACGATGGTTTCCCCTTCCGCCGCGAGCCCCGCCAGGACCAGGCTGACCGAAGCCCGCAAATCCGTCGCCATCACCGGCGCGCCTTTGAGGCGGTCATGGCCGGTGACGATGGCGACATCGCCCTCGACCTTGATGTCGGCACCCATACGCAAGAGTTCAGGCACATGCATGAAGCGGTTCTCGAAGATGGTCTCGCGTATATGGGAAGTGCCCTTCGCAATTGCCATCAGTGCCATATATTGCGCCTGGAGATCGGTCGGGAAGCCTGGAAACGGCGCCGTCGTCACGTCGGCAGCCCTCACCCCGGCCCCGTTTCGTGCCACGGAAAGACCGAAACTCGTCGCCTGGACGTCCGCTCCGGTGCTCTTGAGCAGCGGCACAAGCACGCCGATCAGCTCAGGCGTGGTGCCCGTCAGCTCGACCTCGCCCCCGGCAATCGCGGCGGCGATGGCATAGGTTCCGGTCTCGATGCGGTCGGGCAACACGGCATGGGTCGCGGCGCCCAGCTGCTTGACGCCATCGATGATGATCCGCGACGTACCAAGCCCGGAAATCTTTGCGCCCATGGCGATCAGGCAACGCCCAAGATCGGCGATCTCAGGTTCCCGTGCCGCGTTCTCCAGGACCGTCGTGCCCTTGGCCAGGGAAGCGGCCATCAGCAGGTTTTCGGTCGCGCCCACCGATACCGAAGGAAATACGAATTCCGCCCCCTTCAGCCCGTTCGGCGCGCGCGCCATGACGTAGCCGCCCGCAAGTTCGATTTCTGCCCCCATCGCCGCGAGGCCTTTCAAATGCAGGTCGACGGGCCGCGCGCCGATGGCGCAACCGCCGGGCAGCGACACCATCGCTTCGCGTATGCGCGCGACCAGCGGGCCAAGCACCAGGAAGCTTGCGCGCATCTTTCGCACGGCGTCATAGGTGGCCAGGCTCTGCGGCCTTTTGGGAGCATGCAGCTGGATCTTGCCGCCGACATGGTCCGCCCCGCTCATCTGCCAGGCGACGCCGACGCCCAGCTGGCGCAGGATATCGGCCATGTAGACGACGTCGGCGAGATTGGGAACATTGGTCAGGGTGAGCGGCTCTTCCGACAAGAGGCAGGCTGCCATCAAGGGCAGCGCGGCGTTCTTGGCCCCACTGATCGGAATCTCACCTTTGAGCCGGCGCCCGCCTCTAATGCGAATGCGATCCATGATTTTGTTGTGTCTCCTGGACGGCCGGCCCGTCTAGCGGAAAATGCTGCCGGATAGTTAAATGCGCTTTGGGGCGCTTTTCAGACCCGCTTCGGACTGATCTCGAAGACCCGCCTGAGGGGCCGTGCCAAGCCCTTTGGCCTTCGGGTGTATTTCGGCCTTGGCCCGGGCCTGGGCTTTGCGGCGCCTTAGATTCTCCTTCAGGGCCGCCGCCAGACGGTCTTTGCGTTTGTTGCTCGGCTCCGCCGCCATAGGCTCTTCCAACGCTCTTTCGCCCGCCTAACGCTTGGGTTATAGCAGCGGTCCCGCGGCCCTTCAGGCCAACGGTTGCCGCAGTAGCGTAGTGGTAGCGCAACCCCTTGGTAAGGGGTAGGTCGACAGTTCAATTCTGTCCTGCGGCACCATCTTCTTTTCGTTCAGTCGCGGGGGCTCTCTCCGTCAGACCGAATGGGATTTTGAGGAAAAGGCGGAAGACGCAAAGCATGGATTAGCATAATCGGTGCATTCGTGTCGGCGATGGCGACGTTGTCTTAGCGCCGACGCGGCGACCCTCATCCCAGCTTCTCATCCTTGTCGTCTTTCGCAGGAGAAGGTGGTCGACGAGGCCCATTTCAACGCCTACCTTCTGACCCTTGAGATCTTTCATTGTCTTGATGTTCGGCTTGCCGACGATCTCGTTGCCGCTCGAATAATCGGTTCAGCATCACCATCACGCCCTTGCCGCCGGCCCCGATCACCGAAGCATCGCCATTGGTGATGAGAATGCCGTCGAGCTTTCCAGCGCCGAAGGCGTCTAGGGATGCTCCGTAAGCGAACCACTCGAACGTGATATTGAGCCTGGCATCTTTGATCCAGCCTTTGTCGACTTGCTAGGCCACGAAGCCGGGCCAGTCGCTACAGCCGGCCTTTAGCGGTCTTTGCGCGGTATTGGCGATGCCCGCAAGCAACGAAGGGCGATGCCAAAAACGACAGAAAGAGGGCTCTTGAAGTGCCTGGGTTCCCGTGGAAAGCCCGTACAACGACGTGCTAGCGAAGAAGAAAAACTCCCCAGCAATTTCAAATGCTTATTTGGTTGCTTTCATTCTATATTGCTGCGCTGCACACACAACGGCAGACGCTGCGCAAAGATGCACTCTTGGGAGCTGACGAGTATTTGCCGCTTTCCCCCCATCCATTTGCAATCAACGGATCTGCGAGCACGCGCTCGCTGCTTCGGCATACCCTCGCTCTCGCACCAAGGGACAGCTGAAAGACAAGCTTCCCTCCGCGCAGAATCCGTGCACAACTTTGCCGGAGCAGAGTAAAGCCAAGCGTGTAAAGAGAAAATTGGCTTGATACGATGGCTTGGTTAGGGGTAGGTCGACTGTTCAATTTTGTCCTGCGACACCACCTGTTTGCACTGGTGAAGCTTGGTTTAACGTCCCACTCGCGCCGGAGCCAAGCTTACACGTGAACGACAAACCCTTCGAAGAAGAATTGCAGTTCCTGCGCGGGCTTATCGCAAGTCCACGCGGAGTGGGCGCGATCGCGCCCTCCAGCCCGGCGCTGGCGCGCGCCGTCGCGGCGCAGGTCGATCCGGACCGGAACGGACCTGTTCTGGAACTTGGCCCGGGTACGGGCGCCATCACCAAGGAGATCCTGGAGCGAGGAATCGCGCCCGAGCGGCTGACCCTGATCGAGTACGACCCAGCGTTCGTGAAACTGCTGGCGGAGCGATTTACGGACGTGCGCGTGCTCAAGGGCGACGGCTTTGAATTCGAGCGCACCATTGGAAATCACGCCGCGGAAGACTACGCAGCGATCGTGTCGGGGATGCCGCTGCTGAACTTCCCCCTGCCCAAACGGCACGCGCTCATTGAAACGGCGCTACGGCGCCTCATGCGCGGGGCGCCGTTCGTCCAGTTCTCTTATGGCTTCCAACCGCCCCTTCCCGCGCCCGCCGGCGCAAGCGTGCGGCAGGCGGCTTTCGTGTGGAAGAACCTGCCGCCGGCGCGTGTATGGGTTTACCGGCGGCGTTGATACGGGCGGTTTCGGCTATGGCTTGGCGCGCTGCGCGGCAAGTTCGCCGTTCAGCTTTACGATGACGACCGGAATCGCCGCCAGATAGACGCAAATGCCCACGATGAACGTTGCCCAGGGAAGATAAATCGCGAACGGGATCAGCACGATGGTGAAGACCGCAATCGCGATCCACGCGTGCTGACTGAGCTCGGTATGTTTCAACGATGGAGTCGGCACACGGCTCACCATCAATACCGATGTGAGCGCGATCAACGCCATCGAAAAGATGGGATCGCGAAAAAACCCGCGCCCGAATTCGAACTCCAAGAGAAGCGGCAGCAGCATGACGCAAGCGGCCGCCGGGGTGGGAAGCCCGGTGAAATAGGGAAAGGAATGGCTCGCGCCTTCGTCGCGCGCCGCCTGGATGTTGAAGCGCGCCAAGCGGATGGCGCTGCAGGCGCAGAAGATGAGCGCGGCGATCCAGCCTGCATCTCCCATCGCCCAGAGACTCCAGGTGTAGAGAATGACCGTAGGGGCGACGCCAAAACTCACGAGATCGGCGAGGGAGTCCAATTGGGCCCCGAACCGGCTGTCCGCGCCCAGCCAACGCGCCGCGCGCCCATCCAGCATGTCGAAGACCATGGCGCAGAACAGCGCGATCACAGCGCCCTTCCAATGCTCCATCAGGACAAAGCGGATCGCGGTCAGACCGGCGCCAAGCCCGAGCAAGGTCAATGCACTCGGAATGACCTTGCTGATCGACAGATCTTCCAGGCGCTCCAGGCGATCTTCAAGGCGCTCGAGACGTTCCGACGCCCACTGGCGCGGCGTCCTTCTTTCGTGAAACATTCTGCCTCAAACCCCTTCACTGGAATTTCGCAAGAACGGTCTTCCCAGCTCTGACGCGCTGGTCTTTTGCCAACACGATTGTGCCCGGCGGCAAGTAAACATCCAGCCTACTGCCGAAGCGGATAATGCCAAAACGTTCTCCCCGGCTTACATGCTGGCCGGGGACGAGATCGCATCGGATGCGCCGGGCGACCAGCCCTGCAATTTGTACCACAGCAAGATCGTCTGTCGCCTCCCTTTGTTCGGCCCGAATACGGATTGACATTCGTTCATTATGCTCGCTTGCCTTATCGAAAGAGGCGTTGAAAAAACGCCCTTTTCGGTACTTTAGCGCCATGATCTTCCCATCGATCGGGACGCGATTTACATGAACATTAAACACGTCCATGAAAATGCTGAGCCTCAGCCGCGGCTCTGATCCCATGTCGAGCTCCGGCGGGGGAACGACATGGCTGATGGGAAGCAGCTTCCCGTCGGCCGGACTTATGATCAAACCCTCGCCTGTTGGCGTGGCGCGAGCGGGATCGCGGAAGAAGGCGATGCACCAAAGCGTGAGCGGCACGAATGCGAGAGCCGCCCAGGGGGAGAGCTCAAACAACAAGATATTGGCCGCGAGGAACAGTGCAATGAAGCGCCAACCGTCGCGATGAATGGGAATTCTCAAAGGTGCTCAGATCCCGCTTCGGCGTCGGTGGGTTCGCTCCCTCTCCGTAAGGCCACGGGTTGATGCCCGCAAGGGCGCACTGCGCGCCTCTCGCTACGCCCTCCGGCACGTTTCACCGCTTCGCGCGTTTTAGGGCCACGCCGATGGGGCGCTCGCGGGAGATATACGCCATGCCTATTACCCATATCGATATCCTGACCATCCAGCCGCTGGTCGCGTTGCTGTTCGGCATTCTGATTTTGGTCATGCCGCGGCTGTTGAATTATCTCATCGGCATCTATCTGGTTTTGGTCGGCGCCATGGGCCTGTGGCCCCATCTCTTCACCACCACCGTCTAGCGGGTGGAATCCAGCGCCGCGAGAACCGTGGATTCGGTCAGGAGTTGCGGCAGGACGACAGGGGCTTCCGCGCCCGAACCGAAATAAAGATAGAGCGGCACGCCCGAGCGGCCGTGACTCGCCAGAAGTGCGGTGATTTCGGAATCCTGATTGGTCCAATCCGCTTTCAACGCCGCCACTTTGCGATCGGCGAAGGCGTGAGTGAGCCTTTCGCCGGACAGCGCCACCTTTTCATTGACCAGGCAGGTGATGCACCAGGCCGCGGTCGCGTTGACGAAGACCGGCCGACCCTCGGCACGCAGACTCTGCAACCGCGCGGCGCTGAAGGGCTCATATCCGAGCGCGCTTTGGGACGGACTCGTCGAAGAAGCTGGCGGAGTGCCCGCTCCTGCCCGCGGAATCAGAACCCCGACCGCCAGGAACGCCAACGCGGCGGTTGCCAGGCCCGCGACGCGGCGCACACCGCTGGCTCCCTGGCTTCTGCCATAGACCCATAAAGCGAAGGCGAGTGCGAGCGCTGCCGCGAGCGCTGCCACCACACCCTCGGAACCCGCTTGCAGGCTCAAGACCCAGACGAGCCAGAGCGCGGCGCCATACATGGGAAAGGCCAGCACCTGACGCAGGGTCGTCATCCACGGTCCCGGCCTCGGCAAAAGACGAAGCGCGCCGGGGATGAGGCCGAACAGCATGAAAGGCGCGGCGAAGCCCAAACCTAGGGCCGCGAAAATGGCCAACGCCACATTGGCGTCCGCGGTCAAGGCATAGCCCATGGCCGCACCCATGAAGGGTGCCGTGCAGGGCGTCGCCACCACAACGGCAAGCACACCCGTGAAAAAGCTTCCGCTTGTGCCAGACTTCGCGGCCAAACCGCCGCCGAGGTTTGCCACGCGTGAGGCCCCGATCTCATAAAGCCCGGAGAGATTGAGCCCTACAGCGAACATCAGTAGAGCGAGCGCCGTCACGAAGAGCGGCTGCTGCAATTGGAAACCCCAGCCCAGGCTCGTGCCCGCGGCGCGGAACGCGATCAGCACCCCGGCCAGCGCGAGAAAACTCAAAACCACCCCCGTGCCATAGGCGAGCGCAGCGGCTCTGGCGTTGCCCGGCGCATCCCTTTTCGCCGCGAGCGCCAGGGCCTTCATCGACAGCACCGGAAACACGCAGGGCATCAGATTGAGGATGAGCCCGCCCAGGAAGGCGAAGAGAAGGATCTGCAACAGCCCGGCATCGTTCGCAGCAGCTGCCAGCGTCACGGAAGACACGGGGACGGCGCCCGGTTCCGCTTCGACATTCAACGCGTCGACGCGGCCATCGGCGCCGGTCAACACCAGCAAGCCGGCGAGTTTGCCGATCGTCTCGCGCTTGTCCTTCTTGGCGAGCTTGTAGCCGGTCTGGCTCTGGATCACGAAGCCCTTGTCGCTGGTTCCCACCTGTTGGGCTGCGGCCGCCTCCACCATTCCATCCGTATACGGATAGAAGGCGGTCTCGCGCGGCTTGGCCGTGGCGAGCTCGGGGCTTTGGATCAGAAGTGCGAATCTTTTGTCGCCGGCATCGTAGATCGCGGGCCAGGGCGAAACGTGGGGAAGCTTGGCGCGCGCCTCGGCGAAGAGAGCAGCAGCCTTGGCGTCCGCCGGAGGAGCGGTTGCGGCCACCGCGAGCGGCAAACTCAGATGGGTCTCTTCGGGTATGCAGACATCGGCGCAGACCAGCCACATCACATCGGCGGAGAGCGTCGCCTTGTCGCCTGGCTTGGCATCGGCGGGGGCCTTCACATCGGTGAGAAGGGCGACCTGGTCCTCATAGCCGAAATTCATCAGCGGCCCGACCGGCAAGCGCTTGGGATAGGGCCATTGGATCTCGCCCGCGGTCCAGCCGGGCGGCAAATGCCAGGTGATGGCGGTGGGCGCTCCGGAATCGCCGGGATTCACCCAATAGGTGTGCCAGGTCTTGCGGATCGCCTCGTTGAGGGCGACGGTGACGGTGCCGCCCGGCACGACCGCCGTCCGTTCAGGAATAAGGCTCGCCGCGACTTTCGGCTTCGCATCGGGCAGCGCGCCGGATTGCGCGGACGCCGGCCCAGATGCGAGGCCTGCGGAAACCAGAGCGAGAAAGAGGACGAGAAGCCGCTTCATGCTGCCAACCTATACTCCCGGCAATCGCTGTAAAAAAGCGCGTCCTGCCCCTTTAGAGGGCACGAAATTCGTCCATGGCGGGTAACCGGGCTATGGAAGCTGTCACATTGGCGTTAATGGAGCTTCATGCGCATCACCGCAGGAAAATTTAAGGCCCGGACGCTCGCGGCGCCGGGCGATTCCAGCGTCAGGCCTACCTCCGACAAGGTCCGCCAAGCGGTCTTCAATATCCTGGAACACAAGGATTTCGGCTTCCCCTTTGGGCTTGAGGGTGCCCGGGTGGTGGACCTTTTCGCCGGTACCGGCGCGATGGGCCTGGAGGCCCTCTCGCGGGGCGCGCGCTATTGCCTGTTCGTGGATGATGCCGCGACCTCGCGGGCGCTCATAAGAGAGAATGTCGAGACGTTTGGCCTGACGGGGGCGACCAAGATCTGGCGGCGCGACGCAGCCACGCTCGGTCCGCTCGACACGCTTTCGCCCTTCGATGTCGCTTTCC
>DATHDZ010000175.1:0-17884 GCA_035318785.1 Micropepsaceae bacterium | reverse complement strand
GTCAGCGTCGGCGATGCGGCCAGATTGGCGTTCGCGCTTGTGTGGTGGCCGTCAGCGATGGCCGCGGCAAGACCGACATTCCCGTCACCGAGGTCGTAAACCGAAACCGTGGTGCTGAAGCTGTTGTCGTTGCGGGCGGTGAGCCTGAGGCTGTTCGCCGAGATGGTGGCCCCCGAATCGATCAGGGCGTTCGATTGGACATTCGCCGTGCTGTAGGCCACCGAGACGTCGAGCGGCACGGAGGTGGTGACGGTAAAGGTCGAAACTTCAAGGTTGGCCGAGTTGTGGGCCCGAACGGTCAGGGCGCCGCCGGAACTGACCGTGGCGCCCGAGCCAATCTGGGCTATCGCGACGGCACTGACATCGCCGACCACCACCGACGGGACGGCGAGCCCCCCCGTCAAACTCATGTAGGTCAGCAAGCTGACATTATATACGGGGTCCCTGGCCACCGTATTGGTCCAGGCGTTCAGCGTCACGTCGCCCGAACCTATGACGCTGGCACCATTATTGATGTGGATTGCGGCGCTCGTCGTGCTTTTCACATAGCCGGCGCCCACGCCCCACAGGCTCTCCAGCAAGTCGACAAACACCGCTGTTGCGGTGTCGTATTCCGTCTTCGCGGTGGCATTGGATTCCAGGGCGATGGCGCCGCCCTCCAAGACTCCGTTGATCGTGATTCCGGTCGAAGCGTCGGTATGGCCTGCCTGCTGGTGTTTATTCTGCGACGCAATGAGGGTGATGTTGCCGTCTTTCCACGTCGACGGCGTAGCGCCGGTGGTGTTCTTGGCGAAGCTGTGGATTTTTCCGTCGACCTGGATGCTCGGCGCGGTCAGGCTGACGGCGCCCGAGTCTCCGGTCGAAAGGGCGTTTATCTCGTCGCCGGGCAGGCCGGTCATACGGGTGTTGATGTAACCCCCCGACGCGATCGTGATGCTGTCGGTGGCCGTGATGGTAACCGACGCGCCGTTCGACGCGATGCTCGGAATATCGGAGGGGATGGCGAGAGAGTTGGAGGGCGAGTTCGTCGTCGTGCCCCCGATCACGACAATGGTGGGATCGATCAGGATCGATCCCGCGGCGCCGTGATCCGACCCGGCATCGAGCGTCGCGCCAGAAAATGCCGCGGTGCGGCCGGCGCTGAGTTCGACCGTTCCGCCTTTGCCGCCATCCTTGCCATGCACATTGACGACCGCGCCTTGTTCGACGCCGAGGTCGCGGCCCGCCTTGATGATCACGCTGCCGGCATTCGAACCATCGCCGCCGCCGGCCGCGGCGAGGTGCGCTTCGCCGGAAATCTGGATGTCGTTCGCAGCCGTGACCGTGACCGATCCTGCATCGCGATCAACGGCGCCGTTCGCTTCGATGGTCCCGCCGAGCGCCGCGTCGCCCGCCGCCTCGATCACGATCGCGCCGTTGCGTACGGTGATGGCGGCGCCTTCCTTCAGGCCGACGACATTCACCGTCGCGTCGAACAGCATCTTCGAAATTTCAGCCGGCGTCGTCGGCGGTGTCGCTCCCCCGACGGAGACGAGTTGTCCCGAGAGATGAACCCCGTCCTTCGCATTGATCTTGCCTTGAACCAAAATGAATCCGTCGGCCGAGATCGGCGTTGCTCCTGCGAGCAGTGCCGCCGTCGCCGCGTCATCGATGTTGCCCTTGAGGTCGATGACCGAATCGAGGAATTCCGCTTTGGGAGTCTGCACGGTCAGCGAACCGACATTGACCGTGCCGTTCGGTCCGACGACGAAACCGTGCGGGTCGGCGAAATAAATGTCGCCGCCGATTTGTCCGCTTTTGTATCCGTTGAGAATGCCGTCGACGAACACCGGTCCGTCGCGCACGATGTTCAAAAGTTTGTTCGCGGCGTCCGGCACATGGAGGTTGACCGTGTTGCCGGTCCCGACCTGAAACTGGGAGAAGGAATTAAATCCGGTACCGTTGCGGACCGTGCCCGTGGTGATGTTGGTGACGCCGCCAGCGGTGTCGAGACGAGTCAGCGTACGACCGTCGGGAGAAATGACATTCCCCCCGGCAACTGCAGTTTCCACCGACGCAAACCACGCGACCGCTGCGAGCAGCGACGCGAACACATAATCATTTGGTTTGAACCGGTGTCGAGACTGCCTCGACTGTCCCAGCTAAGCCCCCAATCCGTACCCACGAGGAGTCGGAGCGCCGCTTTGAAAAAGTTTGGGTGTTCCCCCACTCCAAACGAACTTGCCTGACTCACCAGGCTTTCAATTTTTCAACGCGACGAACGACACACCACCAAACGCATCTTATTGGAAATCTTATTCTTTCATTCACGCTATCCATAGAATATCGCACGGGAACCTCAAGCGTTCTACCTACCCTTGGTTAAGGCGATTCAATTTATTTCTAGCTCCGGATTTGTGCGTGTTTCCAACGGGATGGACTGTCACAATTGGGTAATGACAGGCCGGCCGCGTGCTTAACTCTTCTTACCTCGTCAATATCGGACAGTCGCGTGCGCAAAACCGTCGCGGGGGCGAGAGCGAAATCGGGGTGCTAAACCGTGAGGCGCGGGGCGAAGCAAAGGCATTTCATGAGTTCGGAATCTTCGGTCGAAAAACCTTTTGTGTCGCTCCTCTCTCTCATCGCAGTGTTCTCACGCGTCGGCATTACGAGCTTCGGCGGCAGCACCGCGGCGTGGCTTTATCGCGAGATCGTGCAACGCCGCGGCTGGTTGGATGAAGACCATTTCATCACCGCTCTCACGCTCGCGCAGGTGTTGCCCGGCGCGAACCCAGTGAACCTCTCGATCTATGTCGGCTCGCAGCTTCGCGGTGGCATCGGCGGCGCGGCGGCGGCGTTCGGCCTCGTCATGCCACCCTTCTGCGTCATCCTCGTACTCGGATATTTTTATACGCGCTTCGGCAGCTCGCCCGTCGCGCATGCGGTGCTTGGCGGACTCGCCGCCGTCGGCATCGGCATGACGCTCTTCATCGGCGTCAAGATCGCGCGGCAGGTTCGAAGGCCGATTCCCATTCTCATCGCCGTCATCATCTTCGTCGCAGTCGGCGTGTTGCACTGGCCGATGATTCCGGTGGTGCTCGTGCTTACGCCGGTGAGCATCGCAATGGAGCGCTGGCTGCTCCCGAAAAAAACTCCATGAGCGATGGCCGCCTTCTCGTTCTCGCTTTGGTGTTCGCGCCGCTCTCGCTGATGTCGTTCGGTGGCGGTCAGGCGATCATCGCCGACATGCAGCATCAGACGGTGGACATCCATCATTGGATGACGGGACCTGAGTTCGCGGATTTCTTCGCGCTGTCGCGCGCGGCGCCGGGACCGAGCACGCTGATCTCTGCACTCATCGGTTGGAAAGTGGCAGGCCCGCTCGGCGCGATCGTGGCAACGTTGGCGATCTACATCCCCTCTTCGCTCGCGGTCTACGGCGCCGTCCGCTGGTGGCATGCGAGCAAAGACTCTCCGTGGCGAGGCGCATTGGAACGCGGTCTTGCCCCGATCGCGGTCGGCCTTGTGTTCGCCGGCGCCGTGGCAGTGATGCAGGCAGCCCATGTCAACGCGCTACAGATCTTCACGACATTTCTTGCCGCCGGACTGCTGATCTTCACGCGCATCGGCGTCTACGCGATCATGGCCGCCGCCGCATTGGTCTTCGCGCTATTGCAATGGCTGTGAGGTACTCGCGTTAAGAGGCGCGGCCCTGCCGCTCCTTCAACAGATCGCGGATTTCACGCAACAGCAGCACATCCGCGGGCGTCGGCGGTTCCGGCGCCGGTGGCGGCTTGGCAAGCCGGTTGATCTGCCGCACCAGCATGAACACCACAAAGGCGACGATGAGGAAATTGGTCACCGAATTGATGAAGAGCCCATAGCCGATGGTGACGGCGCCCGCGTCCTGTGCGGCTTTCAGCGTGGGATACGTGCTCGCGCCTTTCAGCACGACGAAGAAATTCGAAAAATCGATACCGCCCAGAAGTAGGCCCAGCGGCGGGTTGATGATGTCCTTCACCAAAGAATTGACGATAGTCGTAAAGGCGGCTCCGATGACCACGCCGACCGCAAGGTCGATGGCGTTTCCCCGCATCGCGAAAGTCTTGAATTCCTGAAAGATGCGCATGGCTCGTATCTCGGGCATCTGGCTCCCCATTCACCAATATTCCAACCGGCGCCGCAACGGCTCGATGATCGCCCTGGCCAATATGGCCCCGGCACCAACACCTGCCGTGTTTGCGAGTTCGTCGTAAAATGACATGTCCCGCCCCGTAAAGCCCTGTACGATTTCTAAGACACCGCCCAAGACGATCAAGCTGAGGCCCGTAAGAACGACCGCCCGCCGGCTTTTGAAGCCTGCGGCCGCCATCGCGGCCAGCCCAAAATAAGCGATGAAATGCAGCGCCTTATCGCTGAAATCCCCGAAGAAATCGAGGACCTGCGGCTCGGGTCCGGTCAGCTCGCCCCAGATCACCAGCACAAGGGCGGGATAGAACAGGATCTCATCGGCGATGCGCGCCGCGTGAAGTAAGGGACGGGGGAGTTTCATCGTCGGGAGTTGGCCGATTTGCCCAGCACTTGCAAATCCTTGCGCCTCGCGTATAACCCCGCCCTTCTTATCCGAACCGCCCGGCGAAAGGGCATGCCGTGGCGGTTCTTTCATGCGAACGCGGCCTTGTGCCGCAACAGGAGACGCGAAATGCCCAAACTGAAGACCAAATCGAGCGCCAAAAAGCGCTTTCGCTTCACTGCGAATGGCAAGGTCAAAGCCGGCCAAACCGGCAAGCGCCACGGCATGATCAAGCGCTCGAACGAGCAGATCCGCAATTTGCGCGGGACACACGTCCTGTCGCCGTCCGAAACCAAGCGCATCAAGCGCTGGATGCCGTACGCGAGCTGAGGGAGAAAACCGATGTCAAAAGCTCCCCGCGCCGTCGCTTCGCACCTTCGCCGCAAGCGCGTGCTCAAACAGGCCAAGGGCTTCTATGGCCGCCGCAAGAACAACATCACTAGCGCCAATGCGGCCGTCGACCGCTCGATGCAGCACGCCTATGTCGGGCGCAAACTGCGGAAGCGGAACTTCCGCGCCCTCTGGATCCAGCGGATCAATGCCGCGGTCCGCGAGCACGGACTCACTTACAGCCGATTTATCAGCGGCCTTCTGGCCGCCGGTATCGAGGTCGACCGCAAAGTGCTGGCCGATCTCGCCGTGCGGGAACCCGAGGCCTTCAAAGCCCTGGTCGATCAGGCCGCCGGCGCGAGCTAGTTTCTCTCTGCGGACTCGCGCAGGTGCCTTCCAGGCGGTCTTTCCCTGGCGGGACACCTTGCGCCATTCTGCATGAGGGATTCGCATGACGGACATCGCCGAGCTTGAACGCGACCTGACCCGTGCCATCGCCGGCGCGGCGGACGAGCGCACGCTCGAGGACGTGCGGGTGGCAGCCCTCGGCAAGAAGGGATCGGTCGCCGAGCTTCTGAAAACCCTGGGCTCGATGAGCCCCGACGAGCGCAAGACCAACGGCCCCGTCTTCAACGGATTGCGCGATTCCATCGCCGCCGCGATCGCGGCACGCAAGAAACAATTGGAAAACGTTGCCCTCGATGCCCGGCTGCAATCCGAACGCGTCGACGTCACCCTGCCGGCGCCGGAAATCCCCCGCGGCACGATCCATCCCGTCAGCCATGTGCGCGATGAAATCATCGCCATCCTGGCCGATCTCGATTTCAAGGTCGCCGAAGGCCCGGACATCGAGACCGACGATTACAATTTCACGCGGCTGAACATCCCGCCCGAGCATCCCGCGAGGCAGATGCACGACACCTTCTATATGAAGCCTCAAGCCGATGGGTCGCGGCCTCTGCTGCGCACCCATACGAGCCCGGTCCAGGTGCGCACCATGCTGGCGCAAAAGCCGCCCATACGCGTGATCGCGCCGGGCCGCACCTATCGCCGCGACTCCGACGCCACCCATTCCCCGATGTTCCACCAGGTCGAAGGTCTGGTCATCGACGAGGAGACCCATCTTGGCCATCTGAAATGGGTTCTCGAGGAATTCTGCAAGACCTTCTTCGAAGTGCCGCAGCTCAAGATGCGCCTGCGCCCCTCCTACTTCCCCTTCACCGAGCCTTCCGTGGAGGTCGACATCCAATGCGACCGCTCGGGGGGGCAAATCCGTTTCGGCGAGGGCAAGGATTGGATGGAGATCGCCGGCTCTGGAATGGTGCATCCGCGCGTGCTGGAGCTGTGCGGCATCGATCCCAAGCGCTACCAGGGTTACGCGTTCGGCTTCGGCATCGACCGCCTCGCCATGCTGAAATACGGCATCCCCGATCTGCGGCCGTTCTTCGAAAGTGACCTTCGCTGGCTGAAGCATTACGGCTTCGCGGCGCTCGACATCCCCGCTCTGCACGAAGGTCTTAGCCGATGAGTGCTGATGCGGGAAACGCATGCCTGTGCCTTTCCTCCCCCGCAAGCGGGGGAGGTGGCGTGAAAGGCCAGAGGGGGGGTGTGCGATGAAGTTCACGCTTTCCTGGCTGAAGGACCATCTCGAGACCGCCGCGGATGCCGCGACGGCTGCCGAGACCGCGACCAATATCGGGCTTGAAGTCGAAGCCATCGAGGACAAGGCTGCGTCGCTTGCCGCCTTCACGGTGGCGCGCGTGGTTTCCGCCGTGCCCCATCCCAACGCCGACAAGCTTCGCCTCTGTGTGGTGGACACGGGCACCGGGACCACACAGGTGGTGTGCGGCGCGCCGAACGCGCGCGAGGGCCTCATCGGAATCTTCGCACCGCCCGGCACTTATATACCGGGCAGCGATTTCACCCTCGGTGTCGCCAAGATCCGCGGCATCGAATCGCGCGGCATGCTGGTTTCGGAACGCGAGCTTCAGCTCTCCAACGAACATGACGGCATCATTGAACTTTCCGCAGACGTGGCGATCGGAAGTCCAGCAGCGGCAGCGCTCGGCCTCGCCGACCCCGTCATCGATGTTGCGATCACGCCCAATCGCGGCGATTGCACCTCGGTCTACGGCATTGCACGCGATCTTGCCGCCGCCGGCTTGGGCGCGCTGAAAGACGGAACGGTGGCACGCGTCCCGGGTCGCTTCCCCTCGCCGATCCGGACGTCGCTCGAATTCCCGCAAACCGCCGAGAATGCCGCTCCCATGTTCGCGGGGCGCTTGATACGGGGGGTGAAAAACGGCCCGAGTCCCGAGTGGCTGCAGAAGCGGCTGAAGGCCGTCGGCTTGCGGCCGATTTCCGCAGCCGTCGATGTCACCAACCTCGTCGCCCATGACCGTGGCCGGCCGCTGCACGCTTTCGATGCGGCAAAGCTCACGGGCAATATGCGCGCGCGTCTCGCCCGACCGGGCGAAACTCTGCTCGCGCTCGACGGCAAGACTTACACGCTCGACGACGACATGGTGGTGATCGCCGACGATAAAGCCGCCCGCGGCATTGCAGGCATCATGGGCGGCGAAGAGACCAGCTGCACAGAATCGACGACGGAGATATTCCTGGAATCGGCGCTGTTCGATCCCGTCCGCACCGCGCGCACCGGCCGCAGGCTCGGCATCATCTCCGATGCGCGCTACCGTTTCGAACGCGGCGTCGATCCGGAGTTCGTTATCCCCGGCCTCGAGCTCGCGACAGGACTCATTCTTGACCTCTGCGGGGGCGAGCCGTCTGAGATCGTCGTGGCGGGCGCCCCGCCCGAATGGAAACACACGATCTCCTTCACGCCGGCCGAAGTGAAGCGCCTCGCCGGTCTCGATCTGCCGTCAACCGCTATCGTCCGTATCCTGACGAATCTCGGCTTCGCGGTGAAGGGTAGCGATGTCTTGGAGGTCGCGCCGCCATCCTGGCGGTCGGACGTGCATGGTGCTGCCGATCTGGTGGAAGAAATCGTCCGCATCCACGGTCTTGAAAAGATTCCCGCCGTTCCCATGACGCGCCCTTATGCGGTGGCGCGCGCCATTCTTACCCCGGCCCAACGGCGCGGCTCGACTGCGCGGCGCGCTCTTGCGGCGCGCGGCTTCGATGAGACTGTGCATCTCTCCTTCATCCCGCGCGCGCACGCGGCTATGTTCGGCGGCGCCGACGAGGCGCGCGAGTTGGAGAATCCGATTTCCGCCGATCTCAACGCCATGCGGCCCTCTCTCCTGCCATCTCTCCTCGCCGCCGCTCAACGCAATCAGGCGCGAGGCTTCGCGCAGGTGATGTTGTTCGAGATCGGTGCACAGTTCGAATCCGGCATGCCCGAAGCGCAGACCACCATCGCTGCCGGCATCCGGGCCGGCGAACCGCAGCGCCATTGGACCAAAGGGGGCGCGCTTACCGATGTGTTCAGCGCCAAATCCGATGCGCTGGCCGCGCTCGAAGCCGCCTGGGGTCAAGTGGTGACTGGGCCGGTGCAGGCCGGGGCCGCGCCCTGGTATCACCCGGGACGGTCCGGAACGATCGCACTCGGGACAAAACCCCTCGCTTATTTCGGAGAGTTGCATCCGCGCATCCTCGCCGCCTTCGACCTGAAGGGCCCGGTCGCGGGATTCGAAATCTTCCTCGATGCCCTTCCGGAACCCAAACCGCGTGCCACCAAGGCGCGAGCCAAACTGGACGCCTCCGATCTCATGGCTGTCGAGCGCGACTTCGCCTTCATCCTGGACGCCGGCGTCGCGGCCGATCAGGTGGTGAAGGCCGCGCGCGCTGCCGACCGCCAATTGATCGAGCGGGTCGAGGTTTTCGATCTCTACGAAGGCAAAGGCGTTCCGGAGGGAAAGAAGTCGCTCGCCCTCGCGGTCCGGCTGCAGCCGAAGGAGCGCACCCTGACCGACGCCGAAATCGAGGCCATCGCGCAAAAAATCGTGAGCGCCGTGACAAAGGCGACCGGGGGGATGTTGAGAAGTTGACCTCCCGCGCCGTCATGATGAACTCAGGCATGATGAACTCAGGATAGACATGGCGCTTTGGCACGATCGACGTGGGCGTTTCTCGCCCCTCAGGGCAGCAACTTTGGCTGTTCTGGTCGCGCCCTTGCTCGCGCTTATCTATTTCACCCTAACGCGTGATCTCGGGGCCCGCCCCCGCACGGAAGCCATTCACGAAATGGGCCTTTGGGCCTTCCGCTTCCTCTTGCTGACCCTGTTTGTCACCCCGATGCGGCGCATCGCGCGCTACGCGCAGCTCATCGATGTGCGCCGCATGATCGGCGTCGCGGCCTTTTGCTATATCGCGCTCCATTTTCTGCTCTACATCTACGATCAGACCTTCGATCTGCCCAAAGTGGCCTCCGAGATCGTGCTGCGTTACTACCTGACCATCGGGTTCACGGCGTGGCTGGGCTTGGCCGTGCTCGCCGCAACCTCGAACAACGCCATGGTGCGGCGACTCGGCGGCATCCGCTGGCGCAGGCTGCATTGGCTGGTCTATCCGATCGCCGTGCTGGGTGCGATCCACTATTTCATGCAGTCCAAGCTCGAAGTCTTCGAGCCGACCGTGATGGGAGGCGTGTTCATCTGGCTGATGCTCTACCGCGTGCTGCATTGGGCCTATCCGCGCGAGGGCGAATTCCCGCTCTGGGTGATTGCGGGGACCTGGCTCGCGGTCGGCGCCTTGGTGTTCCTGCTGGAGGCCATCGCCTTCTGGCTCGCTTTCCGCGCGCCGGTGTTGCGCGTACTGGCGCTCGACTTCAATTTCCGCGCAGGCATCCGCCCGGGCTGGTATGTTTGGGGCGTCGGCGCAATTGTCACGGCCATCGGGTTGTGGCGCATGAAACCCGCAAGAACGCGCCTGGAGCTTGCCTCCAGCGGCGCCGGCAGCTCGGGCTGAACGGCTTGATGATCCGCATCCGCGTGCCGCACTGGACCTTATGGGTCCCCGTCGCTATCTGTGGCCCTCGATGACCGACCTCTCGCACATCCGCAATTTCTCCATCATCGCCCATATCGACCATGGCAAATCCACCCTGGCCGACCGGCTGATCCAATATTGCGGCGGCCTGACGGCGCGCGAGATGAAAGAGCAAGTGCTCGATTCCATGGACATCGAGCGCGAGCGCGGGATCACCATCAAGGCGCAGACGGTGCGTCTGAATTACACCGCGGCCAACGGCGAAACTTACGTGCTGAACCTGATGGACACGCCGGGCCATGTCGACTTCGCCTATGAGGTGTCGCGCTGCCTCGCCGCTTGCGAGGGCGCCCTTCTGGTGGTCGACGCGAGCCAGGGCGTGGAAGCGCAGACCCTCGCCAATGTCTACCAGGCGATCGATGCTGGGCTGGAAATCGTGCCGCTGCTGAACAAGGTGGACCTACCCGCCGCGGAACCCGAGCGCGTGCGCCAGCAGATCGAAGACGTGATCGGTTTGGATGCCTCCGAAGCGATTCCGATCTCCGCCAAGACCGGCCTGAACATCAAGGGCGTGCTGGAAGCTGTGGTCGCCAAATTGCCGCCGCCCAAGGGCGAGTTGAACGCGCCGCTCAAAGCCCTGCTGGTCGATTCCTGGTACGACCTCTATCTCGGCGTCGTCGTGCTGGTGCGGGTGGTCGATGGAGAGCTGAAGAAGGGTCAGCGCATCCGCATGATGCAGGCGAATGCCGTCTACCAGGTGGACCGCGTCGGTGTCTTCACACCCAAACAGGAAACCACCGACCGTCTAGGCCCGGGCGAAGTCGGGTTCCTCACCGCCGCCATCAAGGAAGTGGCCGACACCAAGGTCGGCGACACCATCACCGACGAGCGGCACGGCACCACCGAGCCCTTGCCGGGATTCAAGCCGCTGCAGCAGGTGGTGTTTTGCGGTCTCTTTCCTGTCGATGCCGCCGAGTTCGAACAGTTGCGCGACGCCCTCTCCAAGCTGCATCTGAACGATGCGAGCTTCACCTATGAGACCGAGACCTCCGCCGCTTTGGGCTTCGGCTTCCGCTGCGGCTTTCTCGGTCTGCTCCATCTCGAGATCATCCGCGAGCGGCTCGACCGCGAATTCGACATCGATCTCATCGCTACGGCGCCGTCGGTCATCTATCGCGTCCATCTGACCGACGGGACAATGCTGGAAATGCACAACCCCGCCGACATGCCCGATCCCGTGCGCATCGCCTTCATCGAGGAACCATGGATCAAGGCGACGATCCTGGTGCCCGACGAGCATCTTGGCTCCGTGCTGAAGCTGTGCGAGGACCGCCGCGGCAGGCAGGTGGAACTGACCTATGCCGGCTCGCGCGCGATGGTGGTCTACCAATTGCCGCTGAACGAGGTGGTGTTCGACTTCTACGACCGGCTGAAATCGGTTAGCCGCGGTTATGCGAGCTTCGATTATCACATCCAAGGCTACGAGGAAGGCGATCTCGTCAAGATGTCGATCCTCGTCAATGCCGAGCCGGTCGATGCGCTCTCGATGATCGTGCACCGCGCCAGGGCGGAGATGCGCGGACGCGCCATGGTCGAGCGGCTGAAGGACCTCATTCCGCGCCACCTCTTCCAGATTCCGGTGCAGGCAGCGATCGGCGGCAAGATCATCGCGCGCGAAACCATCAAGGCGCTGCGCAAGGATGTGACCGCCAAATGCTACGGCGGCGATATCTCACGCAAGCGCAAGCTTCTGGACAAGCAGAAGGAAGGCAAGAAGAAGATGCGCCAATTCGGCAGCGTCGAGATTCCCCAGGAAGCCTTCATCGCCGCGCTCAAAATGGACGCGGATTAGTTTCTCGGGAGCGTACCGATGAAACCACTTCTCGCAAGCTGGCAGTTCTGGGCTGTTCTCTCCGCCGGCTTCGCCGCACTGACTGCGATCTTCGCCAAGATCGGCGTCGAGAACGTCAATTCCGATTTCGCGACATTCATACGAACTATCGTCATCCTCTTCGTGCTGGCGCTGATCCTCTCGGCGACCGCACAGTGGCAGAATTTCGGCGCCGTCTCGCGGCGCACCTATCTGTTTCTGGTGCTGTCGGGCTGCGCCACTGGCGCGTCATGGATCTGCTATTTCCGCTCATTGAAGCTCGGCGATGCCGCGCGCGTCGCGCCGATCGACAAGCTGAGCGTCGTCCTCGTCGCGCTGTTTGGCGTGATCTTTCTGGGCGAGCGCCTCAGCGGTACCAATTGGCTCGGAGTTGCGATGATCGCGGCGGGCGCGATTCTGGTCGCCTACCGCTTCTGAGACGTCGTAACACCCGCGCACGCGGCTTTATGCGTATGCGCAAAACCGCTATGACCCACGCGGTTTAAGGAAGACTGTATTGGCTCAGACCGTCGCCCTCATCGATTACGGCTCGGGGAATTTGCGTTCCGCCGAGAAGGCACTGGCGCATGCCGCCGGCGACGCGGGCACAGGCCAAGAGATCGTCGTAACCGCCGATCCGGACCTTGTCGCGGGCGCCGAGCGCATCGTGCTGCCCGGTGTCGGGGCCTTCGCCGACTGCATGCGCGGCCTAACCGCGATTCCCGGCATGGTCGAGGCATTGGAAGATTCCGTCGTCAGGCGCGGCAAGCCCTTTCTCGGCATCTGCGTCGGCATGCAATTGCTTGCCGATGTCGGGCGCGAGCATGGCGACCACAGAGGCCTTGGCTGGATCAAAGGCGAGGTGGTCCGCCTCACCCCGTCGGAACCAGCGCTCAAAGTGCCGCATATGGGTTGGAACACGCTGTCGCTGCTGCAGCCCCATGCGTTGTTCGAGGGCATGGCGGACGGGACGGACGTCTATTTCGTCCACTCCTTCTATATACGGCCCGCGGACGCCACCCATATCCTCGCCACCACCGACTATGCCGGATCGATCCCGGCCATTGTCGGCCGCGACAACATCGCGGGGACCCAGTTCCACCCAGAGAAAAGCCAGGCGGAAGGCCTCGCCTTCCTGGAGCGCTTCCTCAAATGGCGCCCGTAAGGACAAACGCGTGATCCTCTTTCCCGCCATTGACCTGAAGGACGGACGCTGCGTGCGTCTGCGCCAGGGCGACATGGCACAGGCGACAATGTTCAACGAGGATGCCGCCGCCCAAGCTGCCGCCTTCGAGGCCCAGGGCTTCGAATGGCTGCATGTGGTCGACCTGAACGGCGCATTCGCCGGACGATCGGTCAACGCGCCGACTATTCGCGCGATTCTTGGCGCGATCACCATGCCGGTTCAGCTTGGCGGTGGCATTCGCGATGCGGCAGGAATCGAATCCTGGCTCGAAGCAGGCGTGAGGCGGGTCATCTTGGGGACAGCGGCCGTGCGCGATCCCGCGCTGGTGAAACAGGCCGCAGCGGCTTTCCCCGGGCGGGTCGCCGTGGGCATCGATGCCCGCGACGGCATGGTGGCCGTCGAGGGTTGGGCCCAGGCTTCCAGCCTTTCGGTCACCGAACTCGCTCGCCGCTTCGAGGATGCGGGTGTCGCGGCGATCATCTTCACGGATATTGCGCGCGACGGCATGCTCCAAGGGGTCAACGTCGCGGCCACCGCGGCGCTCGCCAGCGCCGTGTCCATCCCGATCATTGCCAGCGGGGGCGTCAGTGGGGTCGAGGATATAGAGTTGCTGAAGGAATCGGGCGCGCCCATCGCGGGCGCGGTGATCGGGCGAGCGCTCTATGACGGTCGGATCGATCCCGGCCAGGCGCTGGCCGCTGCAAGACGCTGATTGACCTTGGGGAAACGGGTTAGTCGAAGAATTCAATCCACTTCGCCGTAAGAATTGAGGCGGCGAATGATTTCATCGAGCTGTTCTAGGGTCCGGTAGCGGACTTTAACCTGTCCGCCCTTCTTTCCTTGATGTTCAATGTTAACATCCATCCCTAAGGAATTGGAAAGACTGTGTTCCAAGGCCCTGGTATCCGCGTCCTTCCCAGCCGGTTTTCGGCTCCCCCCGCGGGACGCCGGCTGAACTTTCTTCTCCGCTTGCCGGACATTCAGTGCCCCCGCCAAGATTTCTCGCGCTAATGCGTCGGGATTGGGGGCCCCTATCAGAGCCCGGGCGTGCCCTGCAGAGAGCTTACCTTCAGCGATCAGCAATTTGACGCTGTCGGGCAATTTTAACAGCCGTAATGTATTGGCGATATGGCTGCGGCTCTTGCCGATGACCTCGGAAACTTGTTCCTGCGTATATTGGAAGCGATTCATCAGCTCCTGATAGGCCGCTGCTTCCTCGATCGCAGTCAAATCGCTGCGCTGGACATTTTCGATGATCGCGATCTCCAGCGACTGCGCATCGCTGAAGGGACGCACGATCACCGGTACTTCGTGCAGCTTGGCTATTTGCGCGGCCCGCCAGCGGCGCTCGCCCGCGATGATCTCGTAGACGTCACGTGTTGCGGTCGGCCGCACCAGGATGGGCTGCAGCACGCCCTTTTCGGCGATCGAGGCGGCTAGGCTTTTGAGTTCGCCATCATCGAAATTGCGTCGAGGCTGCAGAGGGTTGGGTCTTAAGAAGGCGACTGGGAGGTTGCGCGAACGCGAATTCGTCTCCGCATTATCGCGCCCCTCCGGCTCTCCATCGCCTAAGAGGGCCGACAGACCCCGGCCCAATCCTCTGGCCGCCGTCCCCCGCTGTCGTGGGTCCTCCGCCATGCGCTCTCCTACGCCGCAAGCGGGCCGGAGAACCGGGCGCGTTCGCGCTGGATCAATTCTCCGGCGAGCTTGATATAGGCCTGGCTTCCGGGGCAGCGAAGATCATAGACCAGCGCCGGAAGGCCATGACTCGGCGCCTCCGAAATTCTCACGTTCCGCGGTATAACCGTTTGATAAACCTTGTCTCCTAGGTGTGCCCTGACATCCGCGGCAACCTCGTCCGATAGGTTGTTCCTTTTATCGAACATTGTTAGAATGACCCCCTGGATCTCGAGATCCGGGTTCAAATTCGCTCGGACGCGCTCGATGGTCTTGAGCAGCTGGCTGAGCCCTTCCAACGCGAAAAATTCGCATTGCAGCGGCACAACGGCGGCGTGCGCGGCCGCCATGGCGTTCACAGTGAGAAGTCCAAGTGCCGGAGGACAATCGATGAGCACGTAGGAAAAGCCGGTATCCTCTTCGGCGAAAACCTGCAAAGCATCCCGCAGGCGGAAATTCCGGCGGGACTCGCTCACCAGCTCCATCTCAGCTCCCGACAGATCGACCGTCGCAGGGACGATATGAAGGCCAGGAATGCGCGTGGGAACGATGGCTTCCGCCAATCGCACGCCGCTCACCAGCACATCATACGAACTGATTTTCCGGTCGTGGCGCGGGATTCCGAGCCCGGTCGAAGCATTCCCTTGTGGATCAAGGTCGATGATAAGGACGGTCTGACCAACTGCGGCCAATGCCGTGCCAAGATTGATCGCCGTGGTTGTTTTGCCTACGCCGCCCTTCTGATTCGCGACCACCAGCACGCGGGGGCCCTTTTTCTTTTCAGGCCCGGTTGTTTCGTGCTGCGACACGGTGCAACTCCCGAATTTCAAGGATGACACCGGAAGGATCGGATCGGCTTTGATGCCTCACCGCCTCCATCCTCCAAGATTTATTGGTCTCAGTCAATTCAAGCTCTACATTTTGACCCTTGAGAAGCAATCCGACGCTGTTCTTGCCCCAAAACCGCTGTGCATAAGGAAGAAGCTTGGCCAGTGGTGCGCATGCCCGTGCCACGATGACGTCGAAGATCTCAGGCTCCGCATCCTCGATTCGGCCCTGCCGGACTTCGATCGCGAGGTCCAGCCGCTCCGCTACCGCTTCCAAGAACCGACATTTCTTCGCGGTCGCCTCATAGAGCACAACGCGAAAACCGGGCCTCTCGCGAAAAATCTCCGCGAGCACCAGGCCGGGAAATCCTGCGCCGCTGCCAAGGTCGACCAGCGAGACGGCGGAGGCGGGAACACAGGGCGCAAGCTGGGCGGAATCCCAGAAATGACGGCGCCAACGATCCGCCAGGGACGCGCGAGAAACGAGATTCTGTCGGGAATTCCAATCCTCCAACATTTCCGCATGGATTTTCAGCCGCGCCAATGTTTCACGTGAAACATGCGACAGCGCCGCAAATTCTTCCGAACCGAAAATCTGTGGCTCAGCTGGCAGCATGGCGTCGGGATGCGCCTGCTTTGAGTTGGGCGAGGACCAGGGTAAGCGCCGCGGGCGTCACGCCGTCGATCCGCGCGGCCTGGCCGAGGGTTCGCGGTTTGACGGCCGTCAATTTCAACCGGCATTCCGTGGAAAGCCCAATTACCGCGCCGTAATCGAAATCGTGAGGCAATGACAGCGATTCATCGCGGCGAAAGGCAACAATGTCGGCTTCCTGGCGATCAAGATAGCCGGCATAATGGGCATCGATCTCCAGCTGCTCAGCAATGTCACACGGAATTCCGCCGAGTTCCGGCCAGATGCGGGCCAGTCGGGCCACATCGATCTCGGGAAGCGCCAGCAATTCGCTGGCCATGCGCCGCACACCATCCTGTCTGACGGCAATGCCCAAACGGGCCGCTTCGCTGGAAGTCAGGCTGAGGCTCGTCGCAAGCGCGCGGGCGGCCTCGAGCTCGCCGAGTTTTTTCCGGAACTTCGACGCGCGCTCTTGTCCAATGATCCCGATTTGCTCGCCCAGACTGGTCAGGCGCTGGTCGGCATTGTCCGCCCGCAGCGTCAACCGGTACTCGGCTCGCGACGTGAACATGCGATAGGGCTCGGAAACCCCCCGGGTCACGAGATCGTCGACCAGCACGCCGATATAGGCTTGCGCCCGATCCAGCAGGAATGACTCGTCGCCGGAAATGCGGCGCGCGGCATTGATTCCGGCCATCAGCCCCTGCGCCGCCGCTTCTTCATAGCCCGTCGTCCCGTTGATCTGCCCTGCCAGGAAAAGCCCAGGGACGGCCTTCAATTCCAGCGAAGGCGACAATTCCCTGGGATCGACATAATCGTACTCGATCGCATAGCCCGGCCGCTGCATCACGGCGTTTTCCAGGCCCGGTATGGTGCGCAGCAGGGCAGACTGAATCTCTTCCGGCAGCGAGGTCGAAATGCCGTTCGGGTAGATCGTGTCGTCGTCCAGCCCCTCCGGCTCAAGGAATATCTGGTGATTTTCGCGGGCGGCGAAACGCACGACCTTGTCTTCGATGGACGGGCAATAACGAGGGCCGACGCTTTCGATTTGGCCCGAATACATGGGCGCCCGCGAAAGATTCTCACGGATGATCGCATGCGTGGCCGGCGTGGTCGCCGTTATGTGGCAAGGAATCTGCGGCGTCGTGACCTTCCGCGTGAGGAACGAAAACGGCACCGGCGGATCGTCGCCATGCTGCACGTCCAAGCCGGCCCAATCGATCGTCCGTCCGTCGAGGCGTGGAGGAGTCCCCGTCTTGAGCCGGCCCATATTGAGCCCGAAACTCCGCAAAGTCCGGGACAAAGGGATGGACGGCGCCTCTCCGGCTCGTCCGGCCGGTATCTTCCGCTCCCCGATATGGATCAAGCCGCCCAGGAACGTTCCTGTGGTCAGGACCACCGCGCTCGCGAAATAGGTCTTACCTGCTTCGCTGACGACCCCGGCGACACGGCCCCCTTTAAGGATCAGATCGCCTGCCGCATCCTCGGCAATGGTGAGACTGGCGATTTCCGCAAGGGCCGCCTGCATGGCACACCGGTAGAGCTTGCGATCGGCTTGTGCCCGCGGGCCGCGCACCGCCGGGCCTTTGCGGCGGTTGAGCAGCCGAAACTGGATACCGGCCTCATCGGCGACCCGCCCCATCAGCCCATCGAGCGCATCGATCTCGCGCACCAGATGGCCTTTGCCAAGGCCGCCGATCGCGGGATTGCACGACATTTCGCCGATCGTGTCCTTGCGATGGGTGAGCAGCAAGGTGGTCGCGCCGGCGCGGGCCGAAGCAGCCGCGGCTTCGCAGCCGGCATGCCCGCCCCCGATCACGATGACATCATATGTCCTCATGGATGTCCTATACCGGCCGAA
>DATHDZ010000174.1:0-20067 GCA_035318785.1 Micropepsaceae bacterium | reverse complement strand
ACATCGTCGGCGAAGATTTCCAGTTCCGGCTTGGCATCGGCTTCGGCACGGGGCGACAGCAGCAGCGCCTTGAAGAGCTGATGCGAGTCCGATTTGACGGCGCCTTCGCGCACGACAACCCGGCCCTGGTTCACGGAGCGGCCGCGGCCCCCCACCACACTTTTGAAAAGCTGGCGGCTGGTTCCATGAGGCGTCGCGTGATCCATCACCGTCGTTACGTCGGCGATTCCCGCATTCAGCACCGCAACATTGTGCAGCGTCGCGTGGGCACCAGGGGCAGCGAGCTGCACATTCACGTCCAGCCGCGAGAGTTGCGCACCAAGCGCCGCGTAGAGCGCGCGGTATTCGGCCTCGCGTTCGAGCCGGGCACCAAGGCTTGTCACGTGAAGCGCCTTCGAAGCCTCCGCCTGGAGCCGGACATGCTCCAGTCTGGCGCCGGGCTTCAGCACCAATTCCATCCCGATATTCGCAAGCGTCTGATGGACACCTTCGCCGCGATGGGTTTCCAGCAAGGACAGCCGCGCGCCCTCTTCCAGGACAAGCAGCACGCGGCAATGGCTGACGGCACCGCGGTCATGCGGCGGCGTCAAGAAATCAACGTGGAGCGTTGCGTGTTCGCGCACCCTCACCGCGACGCCCCCGCGCATCAGCGCCAGCGAGGCCGCACCCAGCGGAGAATCGCGACCGGCCGCCATGAGGCCAAGGCTTTCCTTCACCCAATCGGGGGCATCTGCGTCGAGCGCGCCGAGATCGACGATATCGAGACCGTCCACCGGGCGCGTGCGGTGGAGAAAACCGTTCACCAGCAGAAGATGCGCGTCCGAAGCGGCGAATGCATTTTCCTCATCAAGGTCGCCAGAGAAAGGTGTCGCCGGCTCGAGCTCCGACTCCAATGCGTTGGCAAGATCGGTATATTTCCACGCTTCCACACGCCGCGTGGGAATGCCCGTTGCGGCGAACGCGTCCATTGCAGCGCGCCGGCGCGTATCGAGCCAAGCAAGACCCGCGCCCGGAAGAGAGCCACGGTGACGGGCGAAATCCTCCTGGACAAAATCGGGTTTGGAATCCCGTCTAAACGCGAGCGCTGTCATGCGGCCTCCACCACGCCCTCATAGCCGCTTTTTTCCAATTCCAGCGCGAGATCGGCGCCTCCCGATTTCACGATGCGTCCCGCGGCCAAAACATGCACGCGATCGGGCACGATGTACGATAACAGCCGCTGGTAATGCGTGATCACCAGCATGGCGCGCTCGGGCTCGCGCAGCGCATTCACACCTTCGGCCACCAGCTTCAACGCGTCGATGTCCAAGCCGGAATCGGTTTCATCCAGAATGGCGAGCTTGGGCTCGAACAGCGCCATTTGAAGCATTTCCATGCGCTTCTTCTCGCCGCCCGAAAAACCGGCATTTAACGGCCGCTTCAGCATGTCCTCTGGGATTTTCAGCGCGGTCGCCTTCTCGCGCACCAGTCTCAGCACGCGCATCGCATCGAGCTCGGATTCTCCGCGCGCACGGCGCTGTGCGTTGAGCGCGGTCTTGAGAAAGGTCAGCGTGACCACGCCGGGGATCTCCACCGGATATTGCAGCGCCAGGAACATGCCCTTTGCGGCGCGCTGCTCGGGCAGCAGCGTGGTCAAATCTTCGCCTTGGTAGAAGATGCGGCCGCTGGTGACTTCGTAACCTTCGCGTCCGGCGAGCGTATAAGACAGCGTCGATTTGCCCGAGCCATTCGGGCCCATCACCGCGTGCACTTCACCTGCAGGCACGGACAGAGTGATCCCCTTCAGGATCTCCTTGCCGTCGACCGCCACGTGCAGATCGTCGATTTCCAGCATATTCATCCTACGCTGCCTTCCAGGCTGATGCCGACCAGCTTCTGCGCCTCGACCGCGAACTCCATCGGCAATTGCTGCAGCACTTCCCGGCAGAATCCATTGACGATCAAAGCCACCGCTTCTTCCCGGGGAATGCCTCGCGACAGGCAATAAAACAGCTGATCGTCGGATATCTTCGATGTCGTCGCCTCATGCTCCACCTTGGCGGAGGGGTTGCGACTTTCGATATAGGGCACGGTGTGCGCGCCGCAACGTGGCCCGATCAACAGCGAGTCGCATTGGGTGTGGTTGCGGGCGTTTTCGGCCCTGGCATTGATGCTGACCAGCCCGCGATAGGTGTTCTGGGCCCGGCCCGCGGAAATCCCTTTGGAAACAATGCGTGAGCGCGTGTTCTTGCCAAGATGGATCATTTTGGTGCCGGTGTCGGCCTGCTGGTAATTGTTGGTGATGGCGATGGAATAAAACTCGCCCACGCTGTCGTCGCCGCGCAGGATGCAGCTCGGATATTTCCATGTGATCGCCGACCCGGTCTCGACCTGGGTCCAGGAAATCTTCGATGCCCTGCCCCGGCAGTCTCCACGCTTGGTGACGAAATTGTAGATGCCGCCCTTGCCCTCTTCGTCCCCGGGATACCAATTCTGCACGGTCGAATATTTGATCTCGGCGTTTTCGAGCGCGACGAGCTCTACCACCGCTGCGTGCAATTGGTTTTCGTCGCGCTTGGGCGCGGTGCAGCCCTCGAGATAGCTCACAAAGGAGCCCTCGTCGGCGATAATCAGCGTGCGCTCGAACTGGCCAGTCTCCGACGCGTTGATACGGAAATAGGTGGACAATTCCATCGGGCAGCGCACGCCCTTGGGCACATAGACAAAGGTGCCGTCGGAGAACACCGCGGAATTCAGCGTGGCGAAGAAATTGTCGGTGACCGGCACGACGGTGCCGAGATATTTCCTCACCAGATCGGGATAATCGCGGATCGCCTCGGAAATCGGGCAGAAGATGACGCCCGCCTCGGTCAGCTTCGCCTTGAAGGTGGTGGCGACAGAGACCGAGTCGAACACCGCATCCACCGCAACGCCGGCGAGCAATTTCTGTTCGGAGAGCGGAATTCCCAGTTTCTTATAGGTCTCGAGAAGTTTCGGATCGACGTCATCAAGATTCTTAGGCCGCTCGGCTTGCGATTTCGGCGCCGCGTAATAATAGGCGTTCTGGTAGTCGATCGGGGGATAATGAACGCGCGCCCAATTGGGCTCGGTCATTTCCTTCCAGCGCCGGAAGGCTTCCAGCCGCCATTCCAGCATCCATTCCGGCTCGAACTTCTTGGCCGAGATGAAGCGAACGATGTCTTCGTTCAGCCCTCTTTCGGCGCGCTCCATCTCGATGTCGGTGACGAAGCCGTATTTGTATTTTTCGCCCGCGAGGTCCGCGACGCGTTCGGTGGTTTCCAGAACAGCAGCCATCTTACTCTCCTAAGCCGCCAACGCCGTGCGGCGCGCGATCAGACGGCGCAGGCTTTGAATCACCGCGTCCACGTCTGAATCGCTGTTTGTCCAACCGAAGCTGACCCGGATTCCGCAGCGGGCGAGCCCTTCGTCCACCCCCATCGCAGCAAGCACGTGCGAGGGCTTCACCTTGCCCGACGAGCATGCCGACCCGGACGACACGGCCACCCCATCAAGGTCCAACGCAATCAATGCTGTTTCGGCGGCAAGTCCGGGGATCGCGAAATTGGATGTGTTCGCAAGCCGCTCCGCGCTCGCCCCGAAGATGATCAATTCGGGCACCGCTCGCGCAAGCTCCGCTTCAAAACGGTCCCGCAGCGCACGCACCGTCGCGATCGCGTCCGCCAAACCGGCAAGTTCGGCGGCTGCCGCCCCGAAGCCCGCGATCGCCGCCACATTCTCCGTGCCGGAGCGGCGGCGCATCTCCTGCCCGCCGCCGGCGATCTGGGGGCTAAGCGGCGCGCCATCGCGCACGAGCAAAGCGCCCGCCCCTTGCGGGCCGCCGAGCTTGTGGGCGGAGAGCGTCATGTAATCGGCGCCCCAAGCGTCGAAGGACAAAGCCGTCCGGCCTGCTGCCTGGACCGCGTCGATATGAAAGAGCGCGCCCGCGCCACCCTCCGATCTGACCAGTTTCGCGATTCCGTGGATGTCCTGCAGCACGCCGGTCTCGTTGTTGGCGGCCATGATGGACACGAGCACACGGCCTTTGCCCTGGATGAGCTTGAGGCGAAGAGCGCCCAGATCAATCGTTCCCTGTCCCGTCACGGGGATCTCGGTCAGCTTCAGCCCGGGTACCGCTTCGGCGAGGGCCGACGCATTGGCGCGCACGCTTTCGTGTTCGATGGTGGAGACGAACAGCCGCGCGATACGGTCTTCTTCCTGCGCCGCACCGGCGATCGCGCCCCGTAGCGCAAGCGCGTTGGCTTCGCTGCCGCCGCTGGTAAAGACCGCGCAAGCCGCTGTCGTACCGGCAAGGCTTGCCACGGCCTCCCGGGCCTCCTCGATGCGCGCACGTGCACTGCGGCCCGCCGCATGAACGGAGGACGCATTGCCATACGCGGTGAGCGCGGATTCCACTGCGAGCCTGGCGGAGGCCCGAAGAGGCGACGTCGCGTTGTGATCGAGATAGACCATGATCATTTCGACCTATGCCGCCGCTGCGTGCGAGGAATCCGCAGCGCCTGCAGCGCGAGCTCGGCCCAGCACCCGGCGCTCCAGCACATCGGCCAAAGTCACGGATTCCAGGAATACCTCGATTTGGCGGCCCAATTCCTCCCACAAATCATGGGTGAGACAACGCCCCGTGCGGCCGAGACATCCCTTGGCGCTGTCCGAGCGGCACCGCGTCGCCTTGATGGGCTCATCGACGGCAATAATGATATCGGCGATGCGCGTTTCCGCCGCGGGCTGCGCCAGACGGTACCCGCCGCCGGGCCCGCGCGCCGCCAGGACCAATCCGCTGCGGCGCAATTTCCCGAACAATTGTTCCAGATAGGACAGCGAAATCTCCTGACGGGCGGCGATTTCGCAGAGCCGCACCGGCTCGCTACCCGCCTCGCCGCCCGCGTGGCGCGCGAGATCAGCCATCGCCATGACTGCATAACGTCCGCGCGTGCTGAGTTTCACGGGTTGGTCTCCTCGTTCGGCAAGTCACCAAACACTTGCCACTTGAACCCGCCTATGTAGTAGAAGAAGCCCGTTCGGCTCCCGGCAGTTCCAGGCGGATATAGAATTCCTGAGTAGCGTGGTCAAGAATTCTATGGCCTTTCCTCATGATTTTGATCAAGGCATTGTGAGGATTAGGTTATTTTTCTGCTTGGGCCGCCGGAAATACCTGACGAAAGTGCCGTTTATCCGACCGGAGTGCCTTTATGCCTGACATTATCCTGCCGGGGCCAGCCGGACGAATCGAAGCCCGGTACCAGCGCCAGAAGGCGCCCAACGCTCCCATGGCGCTCATCCTGCATTCGCATCCCCAATATGGCGGGACGATGAACAATCCGCTCGTCTACGAGCTGTATCATCGCTTTCATAAGCTTGGCTGTACGGTGGTGCGGTTCAACTTCCGTGGGGTCGGCCGCAGCCAGGGCTCGTTCGACAATGGGGCCGGTGAGCTATCGGATGCGGCCGCGGTGCTCGATTGGATGAGCACCCTCTATCCAAACCCCTCTTATTGCTGGGTGGCGGGGATTTCCTTCGGCGCCTGGATCGGCATGCAGCTTCTGATGCGAAGGCCGGAGATTACAGGCTTCGTCTCCATCGCACCCCAAGCCAATCTCTATGATTTCGCGTTTCTCGCGCCCTGTCCCGCGTCGGGATTGTTCGTGCACGGAACAAAAGATCAGGTTGTCCCGGAAGCCGACGTGCAGAAACTGGTGGACCGTCTTTCCGCACAGCGCGGCATCAAGATCACCTACACGAAGGTGGACGGCGCCAACCATTTCTTCGACAACCACATGCCCGAGGTGGTCGACCTGGTTGAGGAATATGTGAAGAAGCGCATGGCTTCGACCGATGGCGGGCGTTAGGTCGCGTCCGCCTCGCTTGTCAGCCTAGGGCGATAAATCTAAGCTGTGCCTATCATGCGCAGAGGCGCAAACATGCGGCATTCATCGTTCGCATCGGCGATTTCCGTGATCGCGATTTTGTGGTCGGGCATCGCCTATGGCGCGGGCGCGACCAACTCCGATAGGGATTGGGATTGGTGCAACGGCACCGTCGACGGCGGCATCCCCTATGACGCGCAGATCGTCGGCTGCAACGCGCGAATCCAGTCAGGCGATGAATCCGCCGCCACACTTTTCGTCGCCTATTACAATCGCGGCTTCGCCTATTACAACAAGGGCGACTACGACCGCGCGGCTTTGGATTATTCGGAAGCGGCCAAGTTGAAGCCAACGGAAGCGAATGTTTTCGTCGGACGCGGCCTCGCCTATTTTCATCAGCGCAAATACGAGCTGGCGATCGACGATTTCAGCGAGGCGATCAGACTCAAACCCGACAATGCCGACGCCTATTACCAGCGTGCGACCGCGAGAGCGGCAGTGAAGAGATACGACGATTCCCTCGCCGATTTGGATCGCGCCGTATCGCTTAAGCGAAATTTCGCCGAAGCCTTTTTCAATCGCGCGGGCGTGCTCTATGCGCGGCGCGCTTTTGGACGCGCGGTTGCCGATTTCGACCAATTCATTCGCTTGAAGCCGCGGGCCGCAGAGGGATTTGAGGCGCGGGGCCTTGCCCGCAACGCCATGGGCGAACTCCCGCGGGCCATCGCCGATTTCGATTCCGCGATTCTGATCAATCCGCGCTATGCCGAGGCGTTCTACGGCCGCGCCCTCGCCCGCATCGGCCTTGACCAGTACGACCGCGCCATCTCGGATCTCGACCAGGCCATTCGGCTGAAGCCCGACTACGCCGATGCCTTCCGCTACCGGGGATTTGCCTATGACCGCAAAGGCCTGAGCGAAGAGGCGCTGGCCGATTACGGTCGGGCGATCAAACTGAAGCCGGATTATGGCGGCGCGTTCGACAACCGAGGCTATGAATATCTCAAGCGCGGCCAATATGATTTGGCGCTGTCCGATCTGAACCGCGCCATTCAGCTCGAACCCGATCTTACCGAAGCGTTCCATTATCGGGGCTTCGTGCTTCACCATGTCGAGCAATACGACGCCGCGATCGCCGATTACGATCAAGCCATCCGGATGCAGCCCGACAATGCGAATGCGTTGTTCGGCCGCGGGCTCGACTATTATCACAATGGCAAATTCGATCAGGCGATCGCCGATTATGATCGGGTGATCCGTTTGAATCCTCAGGCGGGCGCGCTGTTGAACCGGGGCAACGCCCATTTCAAAAAAGGCGATTACGACAAGGCGCGCGCGGATTTCGATCGGGCGATCGAACTGCGGCCGAATTACGCCGAAGCGTTTTACAATCGCGCCACGACGTCCTCCGCCAAGGGAGAATTCGAGCTGGCGATCGGCGATTTCAACAAAGCGATCGGGCTGAAACCGGACTATGCCGAAGCGTTCTACAGTCGCGCCAGCGCCTATGATCAGAACGGCCAATACGAACTCGCCGTTGCCGATTATGACGAGGCGATTAGATTAAAGCCGGATGATGCGTCTGCCCTCGTCAATCGCTGCTGGACACGTGCGGTCATGGGAGCTGCTCTCGACACCGCGCTCGATGACTGCAACGAGGCCCTGAAGCTGAAACAAGACAGCGCCCTGACCTTCGACACGCGCGCGCTGGTCGAACTGCGTATGGGCAAATACCAAGAGGCGCTCGCCGATTATGAGCGCGCCTTGCAGAAAAGTCCGAAACTCGCCTCCGCCCTTTTCGGGCGCGGGATCGTCGAGCTCCGCATCGGGAACGCGGCGCGGGGACAGGCGGATATTGCCGCCGCGGAAGCCGCGAAGCCCGGAATTATCCAACGCTTCGGCCGTTACGGAGTCGCGCCCTGATTGCTGGGCATGGGAGCCTTCGGTGTGTGAAGGCGACCGCCGGGCATGGGATGTGGAACACCGGTGGTCGAGGGTAGGCTGAGGGGAAGACCCCTGATGCTGCGCACAGCGAGATAGCCGAAAGCTTCCGCCTCCAGGAAATCACCCCGCCAGCCGGCATCTTCCGCGCTGATGACCTCTCCCGTCATGCGCGCGCGCAATTCGCGCATCAGCGTGGGATTGTGCCGTCCGCCACCGCATATGATCCAGCGGTGCGGCGGCTGGGGCAGATGCTCATTGGCGCGGGCGAGCGCCGCGGCGGTGAACGCGGTCAATGTCGCGGCACCGTCCGGACCCGAAAGTCCTTCCACAGCGGCCATCGTGAAATCCAAGCGGTCGAGCGATTTTGGCGGCGGCTGCAGGAACATCGGGTGACGCAGCATGGAGGCCAGCACCGTGTTGTTCACGCGGCCCTTCGCAGCGAGCATTCCGTCTCGATCGACCGGTTCGCCGGTGTGCGCCAGTG
The DNA here is from genome assembly GCA_035318785.1 of Micropepsaceae bacterium. GTDB lineage: Bacteria > Pseudomonadota > Alphaproteobacteria > Micropepsales > Micropepsaceae > CAIYRG01. The sequence continues at coordinate 11,757 of DATHDZ010000174.1, read as the reverse complement.
CCCAATCGTCGAGGGCTGCATTCCCAGGGCCGGTGTCGAACGCAATGACTTCGCCTCTCGCCCCAACATAGGTGAGATTGGCCACGCCCCCAATATTCACCACCGCAATCGGGCGATCCATCTTACGGGTCAGCACCAGATGATAGAGCGGGACAAAAGGCGCCCCCTGCCCGCCCGCGGCGACATCGGCGACGCGAAACTCGTTCACCACAGCAATCCCCGTCGCAAGCGCCAGCGCATCGCCATCGCCGATCTGCCAAGTGAGACGGTCGGAGGGACGATGCAACACCGTCTGCCCATGAAACCCCAGAACGGCGATGTCGCGGGGTTTCAACGCGGCTTTCTCGAGCAGGGACGATACCGCTGTAATATGGGCGTCCGTCAAAAGTCGCTCGGCCTTGGTGATGTCGGCGGGCACAGGACCTTGGGGCGGCGCGTGTATCGCCGCTTCCAGGGCCGCGCGGAGCATGGCGCGCGTTCCGGCCTGATAAGGCAGCGTGATCGCAGGACCGGGAATGGCGACCGTTTCGCCATCGGTCTCGAGGATCGCCGCGTCGATGCCATCGAGAGATGTTCCGCTCATCAGGCCGATCACTTTTAGAACGTCAGCCATCTATGCTACCCAAGCTGTCCCTTCATGCACGGCATCTGATAGCACCAATGACCGAATTCCGCTCCGATTTCCTGAAAGTCATGGAAGCGCGTGGCCAGCTTCATCAAACCACCGATGAAACGGGCCTGGATGCGTTGCTGCAGAAGGAGCGCGTTGCCGCCTATATCGGCTTTGATTGCACAGCGCCGAGCCTGCATGTCGGCAGTCTGGTGCAGATCATGACCCTTCGCCGATTGCAGCAGACCGGTCACAAGCCGATCGTCCTGATGGGCGGGGGTACGACAAAGGTCGGCGATCCCTCCGGCAAGGACGAAATGCGGCAATTGCTTACGCCGGCAGGAATCGAGGCCAATAAGAAAAATATATTCCGCATATTCGAGCGCTTCCTCAAATTCGGCGACGGTCCAAGCGATGCCATCGTGGCCGACAATGCCGAATGGCTGGACAGGCTGGAATACATTCCTTTCTTGCGCGATATCGGGCGCCATTTCTCGGTCAACCGCATGCTGACGATGGACAGCGTGAAGCTGCGGCTCGAGCGCGATGCGCCGCTCTCCTTTCTCGAATTCAATTACATGATCCTTCAGGCCTATGATTTCGTCGAACTGCACAAGCGCTATGGCTGCCGCTTGCAGGCGGGCGGTTCCGATCAATGGGGCAACATCGTCGCCGGGATTGATCTTGGGCGTCGCCTTGCCGACGCGGAATTGTTCGGAATCACCTCGCCGCTGATCACCACCTCCTCGGGTGCCAAGATGGGCAAGACCGCAGCAGGCGCGATCTGGCTCAACGCGGATCAACGCTCGCCATACGAATATTGGCAATTCTGGCGCAACACCGAAGATGGCGATGTTGGGCGTTTCCTGCGCCTCTTCACCGAATTGCCCGAACAAGAGATCGCACGGCTCGAGACGCTTCAGGGTGCCGAGCGGAATGAAGCGAAGAAGATTCTCGCCACGGAAGCGACGGCCCTCTGCCACGGGCGCGAAGCAGCACAGCAAGCGGCCGAGACCGCGCGACAGACTTTCGAGGAAGGCGCCGCTGCGGCGGGACTCCCCAGCTTTGACATAGAGCGCGCGCGGCTCGCCTCGGGCATTCCGGTCACGACGCTTGCCCACCTTGCCGGCTTGACGAGCTCGGCCAGCGAGGCCAGGCGTTTCATTCAGGGTGGAGGGCTTCGGTTGAACGATGCGCCGGTCGGCGACGTGCGCGCAACGGCGAGCCTCGAGGATCTCAACGCGGAAGGCGTGATCAAGCTGTCGGTCGGCAAGAAGCAGCACATTCTCATCAAGCCGGTGTGATTATTTGGGTGCTGCGGGTGCCGCCGGCGTGGCCTCGGGCACCGGTTCCGCCGATGCCTGCGGTTGGGCTACGGGCTCCCTCGCCGGACTGAATTCGAATATCCGCCGGAAGATTCCGGGCGTCAGAACCGAGAGCGGATTGACGGTGATGCTGGGCTCGTTGAGGTTGCCCTTCATCGCATAGGTCAGTCCGAATATCCCCTCGCCTTGCTTGGAGACGAGCAGGTCGCCCAGCACCGGCACCGCCCCCAAGAAGCTGTTGAGTCCGTAGAGTGGCACCAGCGATCCGGTCAGGTCCACGCGTTCGGCTTTGCGGTCTACCATGCCGGCGAACGTCATGCCGATCGCGGACCCCGCCGCGCGGCCGTCGCGGATCGCCACCATCTTGCCGCGCGCGCTGAACGGTATCGTAACCGCGTTGAGGGAGATTCCGTCGCCCTGCAGCAGCCGCAAGGGACCATCGAGGGTCCCGGCCGAAAACAACCGCGCCACGAACGGCTGATCGGTGACGACAATATCCTTCAGCGTGACCGTCCCCTGATAATCGGGAGGCGGCGGCAGCTTGACATTGGCCGGACCGGGCACATCGCCGGGAAACGAGATACGAGCAGCAAGGCTACCGTTTCGGATGCTGGAAAATCCCAGGAAGGTGTCGATGAAGGCGCCCGCATCATCGGTGTCCAATTCGAGATTGCGGACGCCTTTGACGACGTCCATGCGGCCCGTGACTTTCCCCTTCCCGGTGCCCATCGCGTCGAGACTGAATCCGGTCAGCTTCTCACGCGCTCCGAAAGCCAGGGCGAGCGTCACGTTGCGAAAGCCCCGGTTTTCGTTGAACGCAAGCCTGTCCACCCGGGCACTCAGCGACAAAGGATTTTGCAGCTCTTCATCCACTTCCGGGGGCGGCGGACCGTTCGCCGTCTTCTTTTTGTCGTCGCCAACGAAATGGCTGGCGTCCAGGCTCTTGCCTTCGAACTTGAAGGCGAGCCCACCCCCGGCCAGAGGTTCCATGTTCATCGCGAAATCGTTCAAGCCCGAGCGCAAATCGGCCAGCGAGATATTCAGGACTTTGCCGTCGCCATCGAAGGAAAGCCGGCCATGCAGGCTGAGGCCTTTGCTCGCAACCGCGAGGTCATTGACGGTGATGGCACCCTTATCGCCGAAACGAAGCTGAGCCGTGGCGCTCGCGGGCACGCCGGCCCGCTTCGCGAGATTGAGCGCCGGAATCTCGGCGGCGGCGTTTGTCATATCGGCTTTCACCGCGGCCTCGTCGAAACGAAACCGGCGGCCCGTCAGCGCCAGTGTCGTCGGCATGATTCCACTCAGCCATTTGGGCTCGGAGAGTCCCAGATTGGCCCGCGCGGCATCATCGATCTTTCCCGCGAGATCGATCCGCGTGGTGATCCCCGTCCCGCCAAAATCTTCCGTCCATTTGAAGCTGACGGGGACGTTGTTGATGTTTCCCGTCCCCTGCGAGGTAAGCGATTTGGAATCGATCGCGAACGCCACCATTCCATGGTCAAGCTTGCGATTGTCGACGGGCAGAGCGAGGTCCGTGGCCTTTGCCTGCACGCCGATGCGAAGTTGATCCAGCGCCAGATCCTTGAGGAGCGGGAACTGGAAATCGAGATCCACAGCCGCGCGTCCCGCCACGGTGGATGGATTGATGCCGAAGCGTTTGGGATAGCCGAGAGGTTCTTCGTCGATCAGCTGCAGCACTTGGGACATCGTGCCTTCGGAATGCGCCTTGACGCGGGTCAGTGCGCCCGTCGTATGCAGATCGGGGATGGTGACGTCGCCATTGGTAAGCGCGAGCGGGCCAACGGACGCGGCCGCAACGGCAACATGGAACGTATCTCCCGTCAGCTTCGCCTCGCCTTGGGCGCCGGTGATAGGTGTCATTTGTGCGATATAGCGCGCCGTGAGGCCTTCAAATGGGAATGTCACGTCGAGACTCGCGTCAGGCAGTTGGCTCGCTTCGAGCGCGCCAACCGGCAGATCGGCATTGACGCGAATGGGACCGATGCGCCCTTCGGGGATATTGGCGGTGATCCACTCGCGCGCATCCTCGGCGGTGCCGTTGGGCCAATATTTGAGCGCTTCCGCAACGGTGAGCGCCTCTATATTGCCGTTCAAAACGATGGCCGGTGCGCCGGAATCCGCAAAACGCGTGCTTCCGCTCACATCCGCGGAGAAGGCACCGCCTTTGATGATGGCGCGGCGCCAAGTGACCTTGCGCGCTTTGCGATCATAGTCGGCCTGCAAGGAGAGCTGGGTCAGCGAGAGGGTTTCGGGGAGCCAATCGGGCAGCTCAACGCGGACGGCGTCGGCCTCCACATTGGCGGAAAACGTATCGAGCCCGCCGTCCTTCCAGCCCAAAGTGACATCGGCCTTTGCGTTCGCGGAAGCCTGTTTTCCGTCCATGCTGATGCGGTCCAGCGTGAGCTGGAAGCGCGGCGCGTCATAGCGGCCCGCTGCAGTGTAGTTGCTGAGCAGCAAGGGCCCCTTGAACAGTGACGTTTCGATGCTGCCTTTACCGGTGATTTGAAAGTCCGAGGCAATGAGAGCGCCATGCTCGTCGAGCGAGAAACTCGCCTCGATGTCTGAGGTCAGCCGATAGGGTTTGAGCGCCGCAAAGCTGGCGCTGTTGTCTGCGAGCGCCGGAAGCGAAAGGCCTTTGACATCAACCGTGCCGTGATCGGGCGAGCCGTCGGGACGCAGCACCGCATGGGCGGTGACGCGCGCGGATATGCCGCCGATCTCAAAGGAGGATTCCAGCGAAGCGTCGAGCTCCTTGCGGGAATTTTGCAAAGTGAAACTTGCATCCGGAGAAATGATGAAGAGGCCGGTGGGTTCGTCGCGAAACGCCACCCGCGCATTGCGGATCGAAAAGCTGTCAAGCGAGCCTCCGCCATCCGCACTGTTCTCGAGGATCTTTCGGATCGTATCGAGAAGGTTGGCATCGCTCTGGTCGCGTCCGAAGCCGAGCCGGAACGCGCCTTCCTTTGTCCGCACGCCCGTGAGTTGTACACCGATCAGCCCGAAGCGCTTGAGGTTGAGATGACCTGAGACGATCGCAGCTGCGTCGAAATCGAGGTCCGCCTTTGGCGCCTGCGCGATGATATGGCCATCAAGATCAAAGACCTTCGTGCCGAGGACAATCAAATTGACCTTACCCTCCGCGCGCGACCATTCCAGGATCGCTTGGTCGAAGCGGATGACCACGCCCGATACGGAATGGTTCAATGCGTCTTCAATGATGCTGGCAAAGGGACCAAGCGAAATCGGCCCCATCAAGAGCCGTAAGGCAGCGCCTCCCAGAAAGAACAGCAGAGCTGCAAGGAGAGCTCCGAAGATCAATAAGGCGCGCTGGACAGACCGGGGAAGCATCGTTAAGCGTACTCCACAACCTGACCGCGGTTGGCCCGATTCAGTCTAATTTCGCGACCGATCATAGGGCAAAAATCCTTATTCCAAATTGATTTATCCGTGTGACGCAGGCGTAGAGCGAGGATCGGGGCATGGCCTCACGCGAGCTGAAAGTCGGCGATAAGGCACCCAACTTCACACTTCCGGCCGATGGTGGAAGCAAGCTCTCTTTAGCCGAGCTTAAGGGCAAATCTGTGGTGCTGTATTTCTACCCTAAGGACGACACCTCGGGTTGTACCGCGGAGGCCATCGCTTTCAGCAAAGATTCCAAGGCCTTCAAGGCGGCCGGCGCAGTGGTGGTAGGGGTCTCCAAAGACAGCGCGGCTTCACACGACAAATTCAAGGCCAAATATGACCTCTTTGTGACCTTGGTTGCGGATGAAGAGACCAAGACGGCTGAAGCCTATGGCGTGTGGGTCGAGAAGAGCATGTATGGACGCCGCTATATGGGCATGGAGCGCGCCACGTTTCTGATCGACGCGAAGGGAATCATCCGTCACATCTGGCGCAAGGTGAAAGTCCCTGGACACTCGGCCGATGTGTTGGCTGCTGCAAAAGCGCTGTGACAAATGTTGGACTGACGCGTGTTTAATCGGACGGAAATCGAGATTCTGGCCGCAAGAGCTTGATCTCGTGCCCAAAGCTGGGTGAAAGTCATTGTGGGTATGCCCCTAAAAAGGGGCATCGAGGGACGGACATCATGGATTCACTCCGGCAGCTCGCCTGGAGCCGCATCAATTTTTTGTTTCCCGAACGGCAGATTTACATCCGCAGCGATGGGCGGGTGCAATTCTTGACCTTCAGCTCGCAGATGCAGGCGATCACAGCTGGGATCAGCGTGCTGTTCCTCGGTTGGGTGGCCTTCACATCCGTCAACGTGATTTTCAAAGACCGCATCCTGGCCGCCAAGGAGCGCCATTTCCAGCAGATGCAGGCTTCTTATGAATCCCGTATTGCCGACCTTCAGCTGTCTTACGACGAATTGAATGGCGCTCTGGTCGTCGCGCAGGATCGCTTCAAAGCCATCGCAGACTCGTTCGAAGTCAAACAGCAAGCGCTCGCCGCCGTGCTCGAACGCAAGAAATCCCTCCAAGCTTCGCTCGGTATCGGTGCGCCCGCATCCAAAGACCCGCCGCTCAGCATTCCCTTACGCCCTCTCCCTCCTTCCGACGCGACTCCGGGTGTTGGCGGAGAGTTTGATGCGATCAACGCGGATTTGGCGGCCACTTTGGCGCCGCCTTCGAGCGCCGGATTGGGCCCGGTCTCGCCACCCAGGCGCGGTGGCGATGCGGTCCTGCCGCGACCCGATGAATCGCCGGCGAAAGAACATCCGGGATTCCTCAAAGGCGCGGTTGGAAAACTAGGCTCGCTGTTCCGCCGGAAAATCCCGGCGAATGGTTTTGACCATCCGGTGGTGAAGGAATCCGCAGTTCAGAGCGCGCGCATCGTTCGGCTTGGACTCGGACAGTCCGCGCTCCTTGGGGAAGCTGCGCAAGACGTCGACAAGGAGACGACACGCCTGACGCGCGCCTTGAAGGAAACGGGCATCGACACCAAGACGCTGATGAAGCGTGTGGCGACAGGTGCGGGGCAAGGCGGCCCGCTGATCCCGATCGAATCCGCGGATATTGGCGCCAGCGACGAAGGCTTCAGCACAGGTTTGGCCGATGCCGCGACCGCAATCGCGAAACTGGATGGGGTGGTGACCGCTCTCAATGCCCTCCCGCTCGCTACGCCGAGCGATGTCGGCAGCCTCAGCAGCGGTTTCGGGGCGCGCGTCGATCCCTTCAATGAGCAACTGGCGTTTCATTCCGGCGTGGATTTTTCGGGACCCTCTGGCTCCGCCGTCCGCGCGACGGCCTCAGGCATCGTGGTCTTCGCGGGCCCACAAGGCGCCTACGGGAATACCGTGGAAGTGGACCATGGTTACGGCCTGCGGACACGCTATGGTCATCTGTCCAAGATATTGGTGCAGGTTGGCACCCCACTCGAAAAAGGCGCGACCGTCGGAAAGCTTGGATCGACGGGACGCAGCACTGGACCACATGTCCACTACGAAGTGTGGTACGACAACGCGGTAAGAGATCCGAGTAAGTTCATCAAGGCAGGGCACTATGTTCTCGAAGACTAAGGAAGCCGAAGCCGCCGTCGCGCCACCGCCGCCGGCAGCTCCACCCAAGCGCACGGGCCGTAACGGTGGCGTCCCCTCCATCATCAGCGCCGAACTGATCGTTCGCGGAACGCTGGTCTCGGCAGGCGACGTTACAATCGACGGCAAGGTCGACGGCGATATCCGCGCCGCTTCACTGGTCATCGGCGAAAAGGCGGTCATCACCGGCGACGTGTTTGCCGAAGAAGCGATCGTCCGCGGCCGGGTAGAGGGGAGCATCCGCGCGCGCAAAGTGCAGCTTTGCTCCACCTGCCACGTCGAGGGCAATATTATGCACGAGGCATTTTCCGTCGAGTCAGGCGCCTTCTTCGAAGGCAATTGCCGGCACACGGATAATCCGCTCGCCGACGCACCCGAGCTGATCGTCGGATCGGACCATAAAGCGTCAACCGGCGCACAACCGGTTGGCGAACGCCGACCGCCCCCGCCACCCGTGCAACCGGGGGTTCCCCCGGTGAAACCCGCGGGCGTGCTCGGACTTTAGCACTTCGCCGGAAGTTGCCTTGGCGCCGGTTATTCCAAATCCTGGACGTTGGCGGCGTCTTCGCCGCCGACCCTCTGCGCCAGGGAAGCGGCCATGAAGGGATCAAGATCGCCATCGAGCACGTCCTGGGGCGAATGCGATTGCATACCCGTGCGCAGATCCTTCACCAACTGATAGGGCTGCAGCACGTAGGACCGGATCTGGTGGCCCCAACCGATATCGGATTTCGCCGCGTTATCGATGGCGGCCTGCTCCTCGCGCTTGCGCATCTCGGCCTCGTATAATCGCGCGCGAAGCATGTTCCAGGCTTGCGCGCGATTCTTATGCTGCGAGCGGTCGTTCTGGCATTGCACCGCTATGCCGGTGGGCAGATGCGTGATGCGCACCGCCGATTCCGTCTTGTTGACGTGCTGCCCGCCGGCCCCGGACGCGCGATAGACGTCGATGCGAACATCCTTCTCGGGAATGTCGATCTCGATCTTGTCGTCGATCACCGGAAAGGCTCCCACTGAGGCGAAGCTCGTGTGGCGGCGAGCATTCGAATCGAAAGGCGAAATCCGCACCAACCGGTGGACGCCCGATTCGGTCTTCAACCAGCCATAGGCGTTCTCGCCCTTGACCTGAATCGTCGCCGATTTGATGCCGGCCTCTTCGCCTTCGCTCTCTTCGAGGAACTCGATCTTGTAGCCTTTCTTCTCTGCCCATCGGCTGTACATGCGCAACAGCATCTCGGCCCAGTCCTGGCTTTCGGTGCCGCCGGCGCCGGCGTGGATTTCGAGATAGGCATCATTCGCGTCCGCTTCACCCGACAGCATGGATTCAAGTTTCATCGCGTCGGCGCGCGAGCGCAAACCGTTAAGCGCGGCTTCCGCATCGGCAACCATTGCCTTGTCGTTCTCGGCTTCGGCCATCTCGATGAGTCCGACAGCATCGTTGAGCTCGTTTTCCACCGCGCGGTAGGCCGAGATGGAGCGCTCCAGACGATTGCGCTCGCGCATGAGGTTTTGCGCGGTCTGCGCATCATTCCAGAATTGCGGGGATTCGGACTTGGCGTTCAGTTCATCGAGACGGCGGACGGATTTGTCCCAGTCAAAGATGCCTCCTCAGCAGGGCGAGCGCCTGCTTGATGTCTTCGATGGTCCGTTCGGTCTCGGCGCGCATGGGTAACACCTAAGTCTTTCCGGCGAGGGATATAAGGGCCTCTCGATTCCCGCGCAACAGCCTGAATTTTCAGGCAAAGGGCATGAAATCGGCTTCGTTTGGCAAGAATCCGGAAACCGGTTGAGGCCCCGGTCCGCCGAGTTCTCGCCGGTCCGTGGCCAGTTCTCGCTTCTTTGCCGAGATTCCGCCCAACTCCGGTCCGCCCGTTGCGTCATTCTTGTGACGCGAACCATGCCGTCATTTTCTTGCCGCACCTACATAGGTACAATGCGTCGCATTTTCAGAACGGCAAGGGTCGCACGTTTACCATGAGCACAGATATCAACAATGTCGATGATCCGTCCGACGAGGGCTATGGTACAATTTTGGCGATGCGAATCGTCCTGACGATCCTGTTTGGCGGCTTGATCATGGTGCTCTTCCGCGCCATCGCAAGCGACCGCCTGGCGTTCGAAGGGCCGCGCAGGAAAAGGCCGCTTCTGACCGTCGAAGAGGCGGTCCGCTGGCGGCCTGAATAGCGCCAACGCCCCTAGCTCGCCCCTGCCCGTTCCCCTTCACGCCTTCGCGCCTGTCGCCCGCCCATGCGATCCGGTACAGTTCGTGGCAGGTTTGCGTCACGGAGAACCGACATGAAATCTCGCATTTTCGCCGCCGCTGCAGCAGGCGCGCTGCTGCTCTCAAGCGTCGCGAACGCTGCCGAAATCAAGGTTCTCTCCACGCAGGCGACGGAACAGGCCTATCGGGAATTGGTGCCGCAATTCGAGCGCACCACCGGACACAAGATCACGACGATCTTCACGGGCACGCTGGACGCCGACAAGCGTCTGGCGGCGGGAGAAGGTTACGACCTCCTGATCATGTCCGGCCCCTCGATCGATGAGCACCTCAAGGACGGCAAGCTCGTAGCCGGGAGCCGCGTCGATCTTGCGAAGTCCGGAGTCGGGGTTGGCGTGAAAGCGGGCGCACCCAAGCCCGACATCCGAAACGCCGAAGCGTTGAAGAAGACGATATTGGCCGCCAAATCGATCGGCTATTCGACCGGCCCAAGCGGCATGTATGTGTTGAAGCTGTTCCAGCGTCTGGGCGTCGCCGACCAGGTGAAACCCAAACTGAAGCAGACCGCGACCGGCGTGTTCGTCGGAAGCATCATCGCCAGCGGTGAAGTGGAGCTCGGCTTCCAACAGGTGAGCGAACTCGGTCAATATCCGGGTGTGGATTTCGTCGGTCCGCTGCCGGCGGACCTGCAAGAAATGACGGTATTCTCAAGCGGCATCGTCCGAAATGCGAAGCAAGCCGACGCAGCGCGAGCCTGGGTGCGATATTTGACGGGACCCGAGGCGGCAATGGCCTTTACAAAAAGAGGCATGCAGCCGGGGTAAGTCCCTGAGTCGGGGGCCCCCGTCCGCTTCTGCCTTCACGCTTACAAATTGGAAAACCTTCTTTGCACTTCGATGGCGTTTGTCCGCCCAAGAACTGCTATGGAATCGCGCGGCCTTCGACTGAGTCACATTGGCCGATAGGGGTGATGCGCGTCGGCGCATCAAGGAGCGATGCGTGCGCCCAGGCTGATCAGTGAAGCGATTATCCTCGCCGTTCTGAGCGTTCCGCTGCTGATAGCCCTCACGGCGTTGGCCTATCGTTCGACCCTTCTTGTGCCGATCAACTACAATGAGGGATGGAACGCGTATCACGCGGGGGCGGCGGCAATGGGAGGCCGGCTTTACTATCCCGCGGACGCGCTCGTCACGAACAATTATCCGCCCCTCTCCTTCCTTATTGTCGGCGCGGTCACGAACATCATCGGCGATGCGGTCTTCGCCGGCCGGCTCGTTGTCTGGATCGGATTTCTCGGGACCGCCTGGCTCATCAACGCCATCCTGAGGCGACTCGGGAACGACGCGATCGCGTCCGCGTTTGGCGCGCTGCTCTTTACCGCATACAGCGTCGTGCATTTCACCGTTTACGTTGGCGTTTACGACCCGCAATGGCTTGCCCATGCCGTCATGTTGTTCGGACTTTGGCTGTATGTCCGCAAGCCGGATGCGCTTGGATCGAGCGTGGCGGCGGGGGTCGTGATGGGATTGGCTCTCTTCATCAAGCACAACATCGTCGCGCTGCCTATGGCGTTCGTGCTGTGGCTCTTCATTTATGACCGCCGCGCCAGCTTTCGTTTCGCCGCTGCGGGGCTCCTCACCGGTGCTCTGGGTTTGGCCGCATGCTTTGCGGTGTTCGGATCGGATTTTTTCACCGGCCTTCTCGCGCCTCGCAGCTATAGCGTGGTCGACGGTTACCGTTACGGATTGTCTTACCTCGAGCCGATGGAGGTTCCGCTCCTCGTTTTCGCCTTGGGTGCGATTATCCTCCGCGACCGCTACATGACGTTTTTTCTGCTCTTGGTGTGCGTGGCCTTACCGCTGGGCCTCATCCAGCGTACCGGTGAGGGCGTTGCCATCAACGCGATGTTCGAATTGCTCATCGCGTTATCGCTTGGCGCGGGGCACGATTCGCGGAAGGCGTGGTCTACGTGAAATAATCGGGGCCCAAGCGGCGTGCATGCATTACAATGCTTGCGGTTGTTGGCACGCGAAGCGAAGGGTGG
>DATHDZ010000173.1:0-2647 GCA_035318785.1 Micropepsaceae bacterium | reverse complement strand
GTGGCTTCGACGTATTGCCCGGTGGCTGCAGCCGTATCGCCCGTCAAGAGGATGTCGCCTGCTTCTGCCATCTGTTCCATGCGGGCGGCGAGATGTGCCGCCGAGCCGGCAACGTCGTAGGTCTGATAAAGGCTGTTTTCGACCGCCTGGACCACGACCACGCCGGTGTGGATGCCGACCCGGATCTTCAAGTCGGGATCCCCGAGCCCTGCGACCGATGCTTGCATGGCCAGCGCGGCGGCGCAGGCGCGCACCGCGTGGTCCTCATGGGGCCGAGGTGCTCCGAAGAGCGCCATGATGCCGTCGCCTGTCATCTTATTGACCACGCCGTCGTAGCTTTCGACAGCGCTCCTCATCGCGTCGATGGCGGGCTGCATCCGGCGCACCGCATCCTCGGGGTCGGCACGATCAATCAAACCCGTCGAATTGCTGATATCGGCGAAGATCACGGTCAGGTGCTTGCGCTCTCCGCCACTGGCACTGAGAACGCGCAGCACCTCTTCCGCTGACGGCCGCGGTGGGGCCGCCGAGCCCAAAGGCGCGCTGCAATTGCCGCAAAAATGACTATTGGGCCGGTTAATATGGCCGCAGGCTGAACAGGCAGCCCCGAGGGGCTTCCCGCAGGCTTCGCAGAATGCATTGGTCGCGCTGTTGTCGCTGTCGCAATACCGGCAATGCATCCGCGAGACCTTGAGCCGCCCAAAACGGGCGCCATCAGACTACCGCCGGATCGACGGCGTTTCCATGGTTAAGACGACCCGGAGCGTCGCATCCTTAGGGCCGATGTGACAGAAATCCTTGTTGCCGCCCGTTCGTAGTATAGACCCGTCAGCGCTTGAGGAAGGGGATCCAAAGGACGGCTGGCTGAACAACCAGGGAGGCGGCAAACGAGTCGATCGAGCCGGTATTGCCTCGTACAAATTTGACGAACACCGGAAAGTCCGTGCCGAACGCCATGACATCGAACCGAAAGACCGTATCCGACAAAGGCTGAAGCGGCCAAGTCAAGCCGTAATAGCTAATGTTCAAATTACTGCCCGAACGACTGACCACCAAGTCGCCGTATCCGGGATTGCTGAACATTCCTGTGTAGGCGCCTGGAGAAGCAAGAGCCGGTGCGACAGCGGGTGCGGTAACCGGCGCGGCATGCGCGGCGTCAGCTGAAGCGCCAACGGGCGGCCCAGCGCGCCGGGGAAGGATCAACTGGCCGGTGACCTGACCTTGGAGCAGGTGTTCGTAGATGGCCCTCGCCACCTTGTCCGGCCATTTGTCGATCATGTCCTGTGTGCAATGTTGATTGGTGAGCACGATCACCCCTAGCCCGTCGTCCGGCATGAACGAGACGTAGGCGGAATTTCCGTCGGCATCCCCGGTATGAAAAATGATCCGCTTGTTTTGCTGGTTGCTTTGAACCGTGCCGATGGTCCACCCGAGACCGTAGCCGGTCCCGCCGTCGCCGGTGGCGATGAGAGAGGTGTACATCTGCTCAAGCGAAGCTTCGCTGATCAACACGCTGCCGTTTGACGAAAGCCCCTTCCTTAGAAAAAACTGGACCCACTTTGCCATATCGAGAACATTGGAGTTGATCTCTGCGGCAGGGCCGATGTTGGCGAAGTCCTTCAACGGAAGCTCGTCCGCCTTCTCGTATCCTTTGGCGTAATTGGTGCTGCCCATGAGGTCGGAAAGCGAGAGGCTTGTCGCCGTCATCCCCAGCGGACCGAGGATGCGTGTTTCGAGAATGTCTTCGTAGCTCACGCCGAAAAGGATCTCCAGGAGATGGCCGGCGACCATGTACATGATGTTGTTGTACAGAAACATGGTGCGAAAGGCTGTTCCTCCCGGGACCGGGAACGGTTCAAGGTAGCGCAGCCGGTAAAGCAACTGGGATCTGGTGAAGGGGCCGAGGTACCAAAGCGAGTTATGCGGCGCCAGGCCCGACCGGTGACAGAGGATATCCCGCAGCGTCGTCTGGCTCGCGGCTTGCGGATCCTTCATCTGGAAGTCGGGAAGAAGCTGCTTGATAGGCACGTCGAGGGAGATCCTGCCCTCTTCGACGTACATCGAAATCGCCATACTGGTGAACGCCTTGGTCGCAGAGCCAACGGCGAAGCGCGTTTCGGCGTCGACTTTCGCTGCGGCGCTTCGATCGCGAAGTCCGAATCCGGCCGCGAAGCTGAGCTGCCCGTTCTTGACGACGGCGACCGCGACGCCGGCGTCCTCAACGGGCTGAAGATGCTCAATGGCGTCCTTAACGATTTTTGGGAAATCCGGTCCAAGGTTCGAGTAATAAATTTTCATGGCCCACTCCGATTCAATGGTTCATTGCGTTTAAATAAAATGCCGAAAATACCAGGCAGCCCGGTCACAGCATAGCGAACCTGACCGGCAGAGTCTTGGGCCCGCCGAGAAAGACCGACGCCGAACGGCGGGGCACGCCGGCAATTTCGATCCACGCGAGCCGGGCAAGCAATTCCTCGAAGAAGATCCGCATCTCCAGGCGAGCGAGGTGCTGGCCAAGACAGACATGTGCGCCGTATCCAAAGGCCAGGTTGCGGCCCAAGTCACGATCGACGCGAAACTGATCCGGTTGGTCGAATGCCCTCTCATCGCGGTTGCCGGACAAATAACACAGCATCAGCCAATCGCC
>DATHDZ010000172.1:0-4308 GCA_035318785.1 Micropepsaceae bacterium | reverse complement strand
TCCCTTTTTCGGCTCGGGCACGACGGGCGCGGTCGCCAAACGCCTGTCTCGGCGCTTCATCGGCATTGAGCGCGAGAGAGCCTATGTGGAACTCGCGCGCAGCCGGATCGCCGGCATCGATGCCGCGGAAGACGACGCCATCGCGGTGACGCGATCCAAGAAATCCGAGCCGCGCATTCCCTTCGGCACGCTGGTCGAGCGTGGTTTGTTGAAGCCGGGCGCGGTGTTGACGGGCGCCGGCGGACGCCATCGCGCCAAAGTCCGCGCCGATGGCACTCTTGTCTGCGCCGACGCCACGGGCTCCATCCACCGCATCGGCGCCCATGTGCAGGGGCTGGACGCATGCAATGGCTGGACCTTCTGGCATTACGAGCACAAGGGCTCGCTGATCCCGATCGATATCTTGCGTCAGCAGGTCCGCGCCGAGCTCAACTGAGCGAGCAGGGGTGCGTCCGCATCGAGCGCATGTTCGATCAATTTTCGCATCACGGTGGGGAGCGCCGCGTGACGGACTTCTGCTGTGGATAGCCAAACGCCCTCTCCGTTCGGGCGTGCGCGGAAATGGCCGACATAGACTTCCATTTCCAATTCGAAATGGGTGAAGCCGTGGCACACGAATCCCGGCTTCTTGCTCCACGTGCCGGTGAAGGGCGCTTGCGCCATCGCCGTCTCGCGGTCCGGAAATTCGGCGCGCCATTCGCCAAGCGGCGGCTGCAGCATGGCGCCGAGCAATCCCTTTTCCGGCCGCCGCACCAGATACACGGCACCGCCGCGGTCGAAGGCCACGAAAGCAGCACCGCGCTTTAAAGGCCGCGCGCGTTTCGCGCCCCTGAGAGGGAGAGTCTCTGCAATCCCCATTTCCCTCGCCCGGCAATGCGGGGCGAGCGGGCATTCCCCGCATAAGGGTCGCCGGGGCACGCAAATAGCCGAACCCAGATCCATCAGCGCTTGCGCGAAGTCGCCGGGCCGCTCCTGCGGCACGAGCGGCGTCGCCAACACAGCAAGCTTCGCCCTTGCTTGGGGCAGCGGCTCCTCGACGGCAAAGAGTCTCGCCATGACCCGCGCGGCATTGGCATCCATCGCGGCCACGCGTTCGCCGAAAGCGATCGCGGCAATCGCTGCTGCGGTATAGTCGCCGACGCCCGGAAGCTTGCGGAGCGCAGCGGCATTGTCCGGAAAAATACCCCCCAACCCCCTCGCCACGATCCCCGCGGCCCGGTGCAGATTGCGAGCCCGCGAGTAATAGCCAAGGCCGGCCCAGGCGCCCAGGACCTGATCCTGAGACGCTGCGGCAAGCCGGCCCACATCCGGCCAGCGGACCAGAAATGCGCGGTAATAGGGGGCAACAGCTACGACCGTGGTCTGCTGCAGCATGATCTCGGAGAGCCAGACCCGATAGGGATCGCTTCCTTGCCCCGGCTTGGCGCGCCACGGAAGATCGCGCCTATGCACGTCATACCAGGCAAGCAGCGCGTCCCCCGCTCTCGCCAGGCGCGCGCCACGTCGTTTATGATGCGTTGCGTTCAGGACCACCATGCATGAGCCAAAGCGCGAAACGCAAAGTCACGCAAGAGACTTCCGGGACAATTGCCCGGCATGGCTGGGCGCGTGCCGCAGGCGAAGGCGTGCTTGGCCAAGCAAGAGAGGGTTTGGCGCGCGCCGGCTTTACCGACGCCACGCTGCTGCTCCGCTGGACCGAAATTGTCGGGCCGCATATCGCCCGCGTCGCACTTCCTCAACGCTGGCAGGACGGTCCCGAAGGCGCCGTGCTCACCCTCAAATGCGAGGCTGGTGCGGCGGTGCTTTTGCAGCACCAGACGCGGATGCTGATCGAACGGCTGAATACCTATCTTGGACAGGGGCGGATCATCAGGCTGAAGCTCGTGCCGGGGCGTTTGACCGAGAGGGCCGATCCGCCAAGGCACCCCCGGCCGGAGGCCCAGGCCAGCGCGGAATCTCTCCCTTTGGCCGAGGCGCTTACCCGGCTGGCGCGGCTGCGCGCGCAAATGGGAACGGGACGGGCCAAGCGCACGGATTGAACCCGGCGCGACCCTCTGCCACAACTCCGTCAGAAATGCTCCGGGAGCCGGCTCATGAACAAGCAATACGTCACCTATGCCGCCATCATTGGCGTCGTCGCCGTCGCAGGCTTGGGCGCCTACGCCTATTTCGGCGGTTCGGCGAGCCCGCTGGCCCTCGCGAGCGGCGGCCAGAGTGTCGAGATCAAGCCCACCGACATGGTGCATGGCTCGGCGAGCGCGCCGGTCACCATGATCGAATATGCCTCCATGACCTGCCCGCATTGCGCCCAGTTCCAGAAGGACATCATCCCCAAGCTGAACAAGGATTACGTCGACACCGGCAAGGTGAAGGTGATTTTCCGCGAATATCCCTTGGACGGAGCGGCCCGCATGGCCTCGGCGGTCGCCCGCTGCCTGCCTGGGGATCAATATTTTTCCTTCATTGATCTCCTGTTCAAGAATCAGATGAACTGGATCAAGGATTTCGACAACAACAACCAGCTCACGCGGGAGGATATTCTCGAGGGACTAACGCAGATGGGACGCTTTGCGGGCCTTTCGCGCGAGAAGGTCCAGTCCTGTGCGGACGACCCGAAGAACCTTGCTCTCGTCGACGGGAATTGGATGGAAGGTCAGACCAAATACAACGTCAATTCGACGCCGACTTTCATCATCAACGGCACCACGCATGCGGGCGAAATTCCTTATGACGAGCTGCAGAAAATCATCGATCCGCTGGTGAAGAAGTAACGGCCCGGGCGGCGGCGGGTGTAACAGGAAAGAAACATTGAAGTTCACCCGTCTTAGACTCAGCGGCTTTAAATCCTTCGTCGACCCGACGGAACTCTTTATCGAGCCCGGGCTGACGGGCGTTGTCGGCCCCAATGGGTGCGGCAAATCCAATCTTCTGGAAGCGCTTCGTTGGGTGATGGGCGAAAATCGTCCCACCTCGATGCGCGGAGCCGGAATGGACGACGTCATATTCGGCGGTACCGGCTCGCGCCCGATGCGCAACAATGCCGAGGTGACGCTCTTCATTGACAATTCCGACCGCAGCGCTCCGGCGCCTTACAATGAATCCGAAATGGTCGAAATCACACGGCGGATCGAGCGCGAGGCCGGTTCGGCCTACCGCATCAATGGCCGCGAGGTGCGCCAGCGCGACGTGCAGATTTTCTTTGCCGACGCGTCCACCGGCTCCGCATCGCCGGCTCTGGTGCGCCAAGGTCAGATCGCCATTCTGATCAACCAGAAGCCGCTCGCGCGCCGCGCCATTCTCGAAGAGGCCGCCGGCATTTCCGGATTGCACCAACGCCGCCATGAGGCAGAGCTGCGGTTGAAGGCCGCCGAAACCAATCTCGGCCGCTTGACCGACATCATCGCCGAGGTCGAAGGCCAATTGCAGGGCCTGCGGCGCCAGGCCCGTCAGGCTTCGCGCTATCGCAATCTGTCGGGTTTGATTCACAAGGCCGAGGCCCTTCTGTTCCTGCTGCGTTGGCGGGATTTCGAAGCATTGGCCGGAACGGCCACCGAAGCGCTGACCCTTGCCACGGCTGCCGTTGCGGAACATACCGAGCGCGCCGCGCAAATTTCGACCCGCCAGGCAAGCGCCGCGGCCGCGATGCCCCCGTTGCGCGAGGCCGAAGCGGTCAAAGGCGCAGGCCTGCAGCGGCTCCTGCACGAACGCAACAATCTGGATGCGGAAGAGACCAGAGCCCGCGAAGAGGCGCAGCGTTTGCGTCAGCGTCTCAGCGTTTCCGAACAGGATCTCGCGCGCGAACGCACATTGGAACAGGACGCCGGTGCCGCCCTTGCCGGTCTCGAAGGCGAGGCGCACGAGCTCGAAGCGGCGAATGCCCGATGCGGCGATAACCTCGCCGAAGCGGAAGAGAAGGTCCAATCGCTGATGGCTGTGCTCGCGGAGCGTGAGCGGAGCTTGGAGCGGTTGACCTCGGAGCTCGCGGACCTCAATGCGGTGCGTGCGAGCTATGAACGCGCGCGCGCCGAAGGCGCCGAACAGGCGAACCGGACCGAAGCACACCGCACATCTCTGCAGCCTCGCGTCGAGGCCGTGGAAGTCGAAATCTCGCAGGTCGCGGATGTCGGCGCCGCCGACGCCCATGTGGAAAAGGTAAGAGCTGAGGTCGCCGAAGCTCGAATGGCAGCGGATTTGGCCGAAACCCGCTTTACCGCCGCGTCCGCTGGGGAGGCGGAGGCCCGCATTCCCCTTGACGCCGCCGAGCATGATTTCCAACGCCTGGACGCGGAAACCCGCGCGCTTGCCAAT
>DATHDZ010000171.1:0-22422 GCA_035318785.1 Micropepsaceae bacterium | reverse complement strand
CTGCTGGCAGCTTCTCTTCTATGCGCTGTGGCACGCGATCCACGTCGAACGACGCAGCGCGACGGGCGATGTGTTCGCCACGCTGGAGGCGAAATGAACCAGGCATTCGATCTGCTGATACGAGGCGGCATCTGCGTCACGCCCTCCGGTGTCGCTGCCGCCGATGTGGGCATCAAAGGGGGCCGTATTGCCGCCATTGGCGCTCTATCGCAGGCGAACGCGGCGGAAGTCTTCGAGGCGCGCGGCCTTCATGTCCTTCCCGGAATCATCGACACCCATGTCCATTTCCGCGAGCCGGGAAACCTCGAAAAGGAAGACATGGAAACAGGCAGCCGCGCCGCTGTGCTGGGTGGCGTCACTGCCGTGTTCGACATGCCGAACACCAACCCGGCGACGACGACAAGGCTTCACGTCGAGGACAAACTCAAACGCGCCGCCGCGCGGATGTATTGTGACCATGCTTTCTATGTCGGCGCGTCCCCAGAAAACATCGGCGCGCTGTCCGAACTTGAGCGACTGCCTGGGGTAGCGGGAGTAAAGGCGTTCTTGGGTTCCTCGACCGGCTCATTGCTGCTCGACAAGGAGGAGATGATTCTCGCCGCCCTGAAATCCGGCCGCCGCCGGATGGCGGTGCATTCCGAAGACGAGGCGCGATTGCGAGCACGCGCCAAATTGGCGATGCCGGGCGATCCACGCACCCATCCCGTTTGGCGCGATGTGGAGACAGCACGCATCTCCACCGAGCGCGTCTTGCGGCTCGCGCGGCTCACGGGCCGAAATTTGCACGTGCTGCATGTGACGACTGCCGAGGAATTGCCCTTGATAGCAGCCGCGCGCGACATCGCCACAGTCGAAGCCGCCGTTCCCCATCTGACACTCGCTGCGCCCGAGTGCTACGAGCGCCTCGGCACCTATGCCCAGATCAATCCGCCGATCCGCGATGGGCGGCATCGTGAAGCCCTATGGCAGGGCGTGGCGGAAGGCTTGATCGATGTGGTGGGTTCCGATCACGCGCCGCACACGCGCGCCGACAAGAGCGGCATCTATCCGCAGACGGCGTCAGGCCTTACCGGCGTTCAGACGCTGGCGACGATCATGCTCGATCACGTCAATGCCGGGCGGATGAGTCTCGAACGGTTTGCCGACCTCACCAGCGCGGGGCCGGCGCGGGTGTTCGGCATTGCGGCCAAGGGCCGCATCACGAAAGGGTATGACGCCGACTTCACGATCGTCGACCTTGGCGCAAAGCGCCGCATCGAGAATCGCTGGATCGCATCGCGCTGCGGTTGGACGCCCTATGATGGGATGCAGACCATGGGCTGGCCGGTCGCAACAATCTTGCGCGGACGCGTTGTGATGCGCGATGACGCCGTCGTCGATGCGCCAAGCGGTCAGGCTCTGCGCTTCCTGGAAACGCTTGCGCCTAGTGCAGCTTGAATTCGCCGCCCAGACATTTCAGTTCGGCAGGCGCGATGATTCCCGTGGCGGCAACCCAAACCGAATGGAGTTTCCCATCCAGCTCGGACGTCCAGAACTTCAAGAATTGGTTAAGCACCGGGAATTGCGGCGCAAGATCATATTCCTGCCAGATATAGCTTTGCAGCAATACGGGATGGTCCGGCCGATGATAGAGAATCTCGGCGGTCGTCAACCGATAACCATTCAACCTTTGTGCGAACGTCGTCATCTCTCGCTCTCATACTCATCCTAGGGGGAAAAGCTTTCCGATTTCCAAAGTTCCCATCACAAATTGAACCCATGGATCAGGGTGTTGCAGGTTTTGTCCCATTCCATGTCCAAATCGCGGTCGGAACATGGCAAGCATCCGGCGAGTCTGCACGCGCGGCAAGCCCTCGGCCACCGCTTGGCGCTTGACGGGGCGGGGGAATTCGGTTGGGTTGCCGGACCCAAGACGCATAGGACCGTCATCACCTCCACCTCCGGACCCAGGACGGAAGAGAACGGAGCGACGGCAGGGGGATTTTGGTTCGAATGTATTTCCTGTTTCTGTTCGGCAGCGGAATCATCATCGGTCTGATCGTCGCCGCGCCGATCGGTCCCGTCAATTTGATCTGTATTCGGCGCACTCTTGCCTATGGGGCGCTGAACGGCTTCGTTTCGGGGCTGGGCGCAGCGCTAGGCGATGGCGTCTTCGCGGTCGTGACGGCCTTTGGATTGACCGCCATCTCACAAGGGATCGAAGGCTATTCCACCGTGCTGAAGCTTGCCGGCGGACTGATGCTCCTGGGCTTCGGCTTTCATACGTTCCATGCCGACGTCTCGGTCCTTCGCGACGCCGAAGGCGGACAGTTGCGCGACAATGGCTCCAGCTCGTTGATCCGCACGATTGCCTCGACGTTTGCGCTCACGATCACGAATCCCGCAACGCTTTTCGGGTTTGCCGCTCTGTTTGCAGGTCTAGGCAGTTTGGCGGGTGGCCAGACGACATTTTTCGACGCTGCCGTGACGGTGCTCGGTGTGGTCTGGGGTTCGACCCTCTGGTGGTTCGCCGTGACAACAATTGTCGGCATCTTTCATCGCCATATCGACACCGGCGTCATGCGCAACATCAATCATGTGTTCGGCGTCGCGGTTACCGGCTTTGGCATCATCGTGCTCGCAGATCTGGCGCGTAGGTTTTTCTAAGCCTGCTGCCGGCTCACGATCTCCGACAGCCAGCTCTGCCATTCCAGCGCGCGTTTCTCCCAAATGTAATGCTCATGCACAAAGGCGATCTGCGCGTCCCGCCTCGCGGAAGCGTTGGCGGCATCCTGACGCTGCACCTTCAGAGCGGCCACGACCAGGGCGGAAAACTCCGTCGCGAGCTTCGCGCGGTCATGCCGATATTCGGCGAGGCAGGCATATCCTGCCGTCGTTTCGGGCAGTGCGGCGATGCGCGTGGTAAGCACCGTGAGCCCCGCGGCCATCGCTTCGAGCACGGCGATGCAGGAGGTCTCCATGAACGTGCAGGGATAAGCGAGCGCCGCGCCCTTCGAGAGTTCGCCCGCTAGCATTGTCTGTGCGATGGGCCCGACATAGTCGACTCCTTCGGTCGCCACACAGCGTTCGTAGAGAGGCTTGTGCGGGTCATCGTCTGGCGCCGTCCGGTAGGTCGCAGCGAAACCGGAGAAGATCTTGAGCCGCGTGCCCGGTATGGCGGCACGGACGTCAGGGAACGCATCCAGGAGCACATCCAGGCCCCGATAGGGCTGGCTTGTGTAGACGAGCACCGGGGGATCGTCGCGACGAAACCAGGGTTCGGCGGGCGCGAGATGGGCGAAGGCGGGCGACACCGCATTGCGCATCACCCGGGATTTGTCGGCTGGCACCCAGAACGCGTCGGCGAACTGTTCGAGCTGCCACTGGCTGACGAAGGCGAAGCCTGCCCAGATCTTCCTCTCGCGTGACGATTCCAAATCCCTAATCGCCGGCTGGTCGTGGGCATGTCCGATCCACAGCACCAGCGGCTTGGTGACGCGATAGGTATCGCGCAGGCTCCGCCCCAAGGCTTCATTGGACGCAACGACAATGTCGGCGGCGTTCAGAAGCGCAGGGCTGTCAGGGTCGTGGTGGTTGCTGCAATCCACCCCGCGATAGCGGCCCGGCGCTGAGGTATTCGTAACGAGACCTACCGAATGACCAAGGCGCGCCAGCTCGATCGCAAGATAGCATTGCGCGGATTCCGAACCTCCGAGGGCCCGCTCGAACGGCGTCTCGGGGCTGTAATCGACGGGAGTCCGGTCATAGAAGACGATGCGCATTTCAAGATTGTTGAACAATGAGATCGAACAGCCAGCTTTGCCATTCGAGCGCCCGTGCCGACCAGGCATAGTTCTGATGGACACGCGCCATCTGCGCGCTGCGTCGCGCGGCGGCCTGGTCGGGATTGCGCAACGTTTCGTCGAGCGCATCGATGGTCATGGCGGCAAAGCGCGGTGCGAGCACAGCGGGATTATCCGAAGGTTCGACCATGCGACCGAAACCCGCGAGCGTTTCGGGCAATGCGCCCAGATTGGTGGTGAGAACCATCGCCCCCATCGCCATGGCTTCAAGCGCTGCAATGCAGGATGTCTCGGGGTAGGTGGACGGATAGGCCAAGGCCGCCGCTTCCGCGAGAGCATCGGCGAGTGCGGGCTGTGATACCGGCCCGACATAGTCGACGCCATCTGTCGCCAAACACAGATCGTGGAGATCGGCGTATTGGTTGTCGGCCGGTCCGCCGCGCGTTCTCGAGAGCCCGGCGAACACACGCAAGCGCACGCCCGGAATGGCCGCGCGGATGGCGGGAAAGGCGGCCAGCAGCACATCGAGGCCGCGGTAGGGCGCACTGGTGTAGACGAGGATCGGCGCCTCGCCCCGTTGGAACCAGGGCTGTGCGGGAGGAATTCCCGAGAAAGCCGGCGCGATGGCGTTGCGCATCACACGCGTCCGTTCGCGCGGCACCCAATAGACCTGGATATATTGTTCAAGCTGCCATTGGCTGACAAAGGCGAAACCCGTCCAGGACTTGCGCTCGCGCGTGAATTCGAGGGCCTCCATCGATGGCTGATCATCCGCATGGTGGGCCCACATCACCAGCGGCTTCGTCACACCCAATTCGCGCAAATTTCGGCCATACGCTTCGTTCGCGACCACCACCGCGTCGGCGCCGTTCAAGAAATCCTTGGTCAGCGCTGTTTTATGATTCAGGCACTCCACGCCCAGATAGCGGCCGGGTTGAGAGGTGTTGGCGAGGAGGACAACCGAATGGCCGAGCTTGGCAAGCTCGACGGAGAGGTAAGAAAGTCCCGCCTCGGTGCCGCCGACAGCGTGCCGATAGGGCGTCTCGACCGTGTAATCGACGACCGTCCGGTGAATGAAAACAATCCGCACGCGTTAGCCTCGCATCCGCGCGCTCGTATCGATGATGCGCCGCGTCTCTGTCCAGAGGGGGTATTCGCCGATCGAGCCGTAAGGAACCCAGCGAGCCTCGGCGGCGTCGCTGCCTGCCCGCAGCGCGCCTGAAACATAGCGCACCGTGAAATCAATCAGCACGTAATGGCGCAGCACGGCGCCGGCCGGGTCTCGAGAGATCGAATCCACCACATCGATGAGGCTCTCGATTTCCACAGCAAGGCCCGTTTCCTCCCGCACCTCCCGCAGAAGCGCCTCGTGCAACCCTTCCCCCCATTCGAGCTTGCCGCCGGGGATGCTCCATTCGCCCAGCCGCGGCTCCTGTCCCCGCCGGATCAGGACGATGTGATTTTCCGCGTTCCAGATCACTGCCCCGACCCCGACGATAGGAGAGGCACGCTGCAAAGTGGCGAGAGCTTCACCAGTCATGCGGCCATTCTGCCCCGCAAAGAAGATGAAATCACGGTATCTGCGAACTTCCCTGGCTGCTTCTTTGACGTTATGAAGGGGTCCCAACGACTAGGAGACATAGATGAAGGCCAAGATGATGGCGGCGGTCGCCGCGGTTTGCGTTGGGGGGCTGATGCTCGCCGGATGCAACAGGGAGCAGGCGAGCAACACCGCGACGCCGGGAGCCGCCACACCCGAGCCCGCACAGGGTGGTGGGGCAGCGCCGGGTGGTGGACCCGCCCAGGCCGCCGATCTCAGCCCGGAATCCAACACGAAATTTCTCGCGGACAACGCAAAGCGCGCAGGGGTCAAGGTGCTTCCGTCGGGCCTGCAATACCGCGTCATCAAAGCGGGAACCGGCAAATCCCCCAAGCCGGATGACAATGTCACCGTGACCTACAAGGGTTCGCTGATCGACGGAAAGGTCTTCGATCAGACGCAGGATGGGCAGACGGCGACCTTCCCGGCGGGCCAGTTGATCCCCGGCTGGGTCGAGGCTCTGCAATTGATGAAGGAAGGCGATTCGTGGGAACTCGTCATCCCGGCCAATCTCGGTTATGGCGCCGAGGGTGCGGGTGGTGTCATTCCGCCGAACCAGACGTTGATCTTCCAGATGGAGCTCCGGAAGGTCGATGTCGCGGCGCCCCCGCCCCCATAACCGTCAAGCTGCGGGCAGCACTTTTCCGGGATTGAGGATGTTTTTGGGATCGAGCGTGCGCTTGAGTTCGCGCATCAGTGCGATCTCATCGGCGCTTCGGTAGCGGGCGATCGCTTCGTTCTTGGCAAGGCCCAGGCCATGCTCGGCGGAAATCGAGCCGCGCAATTTTGCTGTTTCATCTTGGACGGCGCGTTCGATCCCATCGCGTGCGGCGAGGAGCGCCGCGTCGTGGCCCGGAGCCTGGACGGCGAAATGGAGATTGCCGTCGCCGACATGGCCGAAGGTGAACGTCCTCGCCTCGGACAACACGGCGCGAACGGCTTTCTCGCCCGACCGGATGAAGTCCGGAATGCGCGACAGCGGCACCGAAATATCGTTAGCGATGGAGGCGCCATCCAGCCTCTGCGCCTCCGGAATGGCTTCGCGCAGGCGCCACAGGGCCTCGCGGTCGCGCGCCGTTTTGGCGAAGACGGCATCGAAGATTTTCCCTTCCTCCACCGCGCGCGCAAGCGCCTGCTCCAGCGCTTCGGTTGCGTCGAAGGCGGACGGATTGGAGATTTCGATCAGCAGCGTCCAACCAGAATGGCTGGGAAACGGATCGACCGTGCCCGGAATGTGCTTGAAGACAAGATCGAGCGCCCGGCGCTGCATGATCTCGAACGCCGTCACCAATCCGCCCGTTGCCTCCTGCAGACGATGGAGCAGCTCCACCGCGACGTCGACATCGGCGATGGCAACGAAAACAGTGGTGTAGCCGGCGGGTTTTGGAAACAGCTTCAGCATCGCAGCCGTGACGATACCCAGAGTGCCTTCCGCGCCGATGAAAAGCTGTTTCAGATCATAGCCCGTATTGTCCTTTCTGAGGCCCCGCATCGAATCGAGCACCCGCCCGTTCGCGAGCACCACTTCGAGGCCGAGCACGAGGTCGCGCATCATGCCGTAGCGCAGCACGTTCACGCCGCCGGCATTGGTGGAGACATTGCCGCCGATGGTGCAGGAGCCTTCCGCGGCGAGGCTCAAGGGGAAGAGGCGCCCCGCCTGGTCGGCCGCCTTCTGCGCGTTCGCAAGCACCACGCCGGCTTCGGCGATCAGCGTGTTGTCGTCCACCGACACCGAGCGAATCCGGTTCATGCGCTCAAGCGAAAGAAGAACCTCGCCTCGCGTCGGAATCTGTCCTCCCACCAGGCCCGTATTACCGCCCTGCGGAACGATTTCCGTCTCCGTCTCGTCGCAAATCGCAAGGATGCGCGCGACCTGCTCTGTTTCGCCAGGCTTCAGCAGGAGCGGAGAGTCGCCTTTCCATCGGCCACGCCATTCCGAAAGATGCGGAGCGATCTCGGCCAAGTCTTCACTCCAGCCAGAAGGCCCGGCGGCCTGTTTCAGCCTCTGCGCAATGAAAGGGTCCAGAGTGCTCATAGAGCACTAATCGCGCCCAGCAGCGGCGCGCGCAAGCCGGTCATTGATCGCTTCCCCTAACCCGCGATCCGGGATCGGCATGACCGCTATGGTCTCGGCGCCCGATTTGTCCAACCGGCGGAGCATGGAAAAGAAATTGACCGCCGCTTCGCGCAGATCGCCGGACTCGCTCAAATTGCCGACCACGCGCGCGCCCTTTGGGAGGTCGGGGCCAAAAGCCAGAAGCGCCTCTCCCTGTTCCACCGTCCTCGCATTCAGGCGAAGCTTCGCGCGCGGCGCGTAGTGGCTCGCCATCATGCCGGGCGCCTGGATCGGGCCATCGTCGGGGTCGCGCAATCGTCCCACGAGTCTTTCGATATCCTCGCGGAGCACCGCGCCTGGGCGCAACAGGATAGGGCGGTTCTGGTTGAATCCGATCACGGTGGATTCAATCCCAAGCGGGCAGGGACCACCATCCAGAATAAGGTCGACACGGCCTTGCAACTCATCGGCGGCGTCGGCGGCGCTTGTCGGGCTGATCCGCCCGGCGCGGTTGGCGCTCGGCGCGGCGATGGGCACTCCGGCGGCATCCACAAGAGAACGCGCAACGGGATGTGCCGGGGCGCGGATGGCGGCCGTGGGAAGCCCGCCGCTGACCAGAAGAGCCAGCGGACACGGCTCACGCCGCGGCAGCACCAGCGTCAAACCGCCGGGCCAGAATGCTTCGGCCAGGGCCGCGGCAAGCGGATTGAACTGGACCAGATCGCCGGCCTCTTCGCGGTCTCGCACATGAACGATCAGCGGATTGAAGCGCGGCCGTTCCTTGGCCGCGAAAATGCCGGCGACCGCATCTCCGTCGAGCGCATTGGCACCGAGGCCATAGACGGTTTCGGTGGGAAAGGCGACCAGCCGGCCATGGCGCAGGAGCATCGCCGCTTCTGCGATCGTCTTCCCATCGGCAGCGACGATGCGCGTCGGAAGATCCGGCTTGTCTATGGCCATTCGGACTTGTGAAGCATGATACCCGCCTTGATGAACGCGGCCTTGGCCCCGCGTTTCAAAAACTGTGTGTTCCTAGGATGCTGTAAAACATGCCTGCTTTGGCGTATAAGGAACACGCCCATAACGTCAACCAAGTGGGGGGAAACAATGGCAGCAGCTATAGCTCAATCGAATGAAGACCTGGGTAAGCTCATCGTTCGCGTTACCGTCGGCACCTTGATCATATTCCATGGCCTCGCTCTGGCGACCGGCGACATGGGAATACCCAACAATTTGGTGCGTTGGGGTCTGCCGGCATCCTTGTCATGGCTGGGTTTCCTTGTGGAATTCGGCGGCGGGGTGGCGATGGTCCTGGGGGCCTATGCGCGGCTCGGTGGCCTTTTGCTCGGCGTGTTCATGATCATTGCCATCGTCATGGCCCATGCCGGATTGATGGGCTCCCAAAATCACCTCTTCATGATCGCCAATAACCCAGCCGGAAACCATTGGGACCATTATTTCCTGGAAACGCAGATGTTTTATCTGCTCGGTGGTTTCTCCGTGGCGATGCTTGGCGCGGGCAAATACGGCCTGAACATCGGCGGGAAGTGGAACTGAGGGTTTCGAGGCGGATTTCTCAACCCGCGTGAGTCTTGCAACAAGACCCACGCGGGACGAGCGCCATTTCAAACCGATTGCAGCCGAGGGGGAAGCCATGACGTCAACCTTGATGACGGCGAGCGACGAGCGCGCCGTGGCCGACATCCGTGAAGATCTCGCCAAATTGGTGCTACGCGTGACGGTAGGCGTGCTGATCCTTCTGCACACCTGGGCTGTCATCAATGGCGAGCTGGCGATCCGCGACACGCTGACGCGTTGGGGCATGCCTGTCGAGCTGGCCTGGACTGCCGTCATCTTCGAAGGCATTGCGCCGGTCATGGTGATTCTCGGCGTCTATGCGCGCCTCGGTGCCTGGATGATGGTGTTCTGGATGGTGATGGCTTTCCTCCTTGCCCATATCGACACCGGTCATGTGTTCCAGCTCGCCGATAGCGGAGTCGGCTGGCGCGTCGAAGGGCCGTTCTTCTTCCTTTCCTGCAGCCTCTGTGTCGCGCTGCTTGGCGCGGGACGCTACGGGCTCGACATTGGAGGGCGTTGGAACAACTGACCGCGGCCTCGCTTTGCATGCGTATTGCCAAGTGCTGGGCTTGGGCCGGCGCCTCGCTCATCGCCGTGGCGTTTGTGCCCGATGCTGGCGATGCCGCGAGCCGCAAACCGGCCACGAGCCGCACGGCCAAGACTTCGCCCCAAGCTCCGCAATGCCCATCCACGGGAACGCGGAGTGTCGTCTTCGCCAAAGCGATGGACGGATCCAGTTTCGTCACGCCGGAAGGCATGGAGGTTCGGCTGGCCGGCGTTGTGGCGCCTGGTGAAAGCGGCGAGTCCTTGTCCGCCGCTCAAACCGATACCGCGCGCGCTACCCTTGCCGCTTTGTTGCGCAGCGGGCCGCTGACCCTCGCAGGCGATGAGGGCCCGCGAGACCGCTATGGGCGCCTTCCTGCTCAAGTCTTTGCCGGAGCGGCATCGGTCCAATCTGCGCTGCTGCGAGCGGGAGAGGTTCGCGTCGCCCCGGACCGCGCGAGCGCTCTTTGCGCGAAGGAGTTCATCTCCGCCGAGGACGAAGCGCCCGCACAGCGCATTGGGCATTGGCGCGATGGGCTGTTCGCCCTGCGCACCCCTGAACAGCTCAACAATCGGACGGGGACATTCCAGATCGTCGAAGGCACCGTGCAGACGGCAACCCTGGTCAAGGGGCGCGCCTATATCAATTTCGGCGCCGATTACCGCACGGATTTCACGGTTACGGTGTCGCCCCAGGATATGAAACTCTTCCGGGCGGCACGATTTGATGTGCGCAAACTCGCCGGCCAGCGCGTGCGGGTGCGGGGATGGGTCGAGCTCTACAACGGCCCAGAGATGGAAATCGCAAACCCCGCCGCCATCCAACAGATCGAATAAATCCCAACCCACCATGGCCGGCCCCCGAGCCGGCCACGGTGAGAGATTGAGTACTCCCAAATCCGAATGACCCTAAAGCTGATCACGTCGCTGCGGGTGAGCGTTGCGCAACCGCAGTTCAGATCGCCTTGCCCATTCTGATGAGGGGAACACGAATACCCGACGGCGTGTCGGCTGCGAAACGCTCAAGTTCTTCATAGCCGCAGGCGCGATACAGCGGTTCGCCCGCGAGGGTTGCGGCGAGCTCCGCCCGAGAGAATCCCTCCCGTGCCGCCGCGCTTTCGCAGAGCTTCAGGATAAGTCTTCCCACACCTTTGCGGGCGAATAGGGGATGCGTGTACATGGCTCGAACGCGCGCGGCATCCTTGCGGGGATCGAGCAAAGCCACATCGCGTCCGGCGGAGTGATCGCCGCCGAAGAGCGTGGCGCGCCGGCTCCAGCCGCCGCAGCCCACCACGGTTGTGCCCGATTCGATCACGAAATAGGTCCGGTCCTCGATCAATTGAGTATCGAGACCCATGACATGGAACGATGCATCGATTTCAGCAGGCGACAGGAACGGCTTGAGCAATTCGCCAATCGCCGCGTTCATCAGCAGCCTTAGCTCGGGAATGTCCGCGAGCGTGGCAAGGCGATCGTTCAGTGGAATCATCTGGCCATCGTTCCGGGCTCCGCACAGAAACTGTGCAGAACCCGGAAGGATTGCAAAGCTGGAAGCTTACGCGGCTTTCTTCACCAGCGCGCTTTCGACGCGCTTGACCGCCGTCGGCTCGTCGATCCGTTCAATGGCCGCAACCTCGCGCGCCATCCGGGCGAGGGCGGCTTCGTAAAGCTGACGCTCGCTATAGGATTGCTCCGGCTGGCCGCTCGCACGGTGCAGGTCGCGCACGACCTCTGCGATCGAGACCAGATCGCCGGAATTGATCTTGGCTTCGTATTCCTGGGCGCGGCGGCTCCACATGGTCCGCTTGATGCGAGCCCGGCCCTTGAGCGTGTTGAGCGCGGTCGTCACCACATCGGGCGTCGACAATTTGCGCATGCCCACGGCCTTGGCTTTGGCCGTCGGAACCCTGAGGATCATCTTGTCCTTCTCGAACGCGATGACGAAGAGTTCCAGCTTGAGACCGGCCACTTCCTGCTCGTCGACCTTCTGGATACGGCCTACGCCATGGGTGGGATAGACCACGAAATCGCCGCCCTTGAACTCATGCTTCCGCGCCGGGACGGGCGCCTTGGCGACCACAGGTATCGCCTTGACAACCACAGGTGCCGCCTTGGCGATCACGGGGGCTTTGACGGCGACCGGGGCCTTGGTGGGCATCGGCGCCTTGATCGGACCAACCTTCGCGGCGACCTTGACGGGGGCAGACTTGATCGGGGTTGCCTTCGCGGGAGTCGCTTTGAGCGCAACAGCAGGGGCTTTTTTCTTCACGGCAGTCGTCATAAATACCTTCCTACGGCGCCGATCCGCTCCGCCCGAGAACGTCCGCTATCGGCTACGCCGATCTCGGACCCAATCTTTCGGGACCCCGCCAAGCTTTAGCAGTTACGAAGCGCGCGTGCATGCTGCCCAGACGGGGCCTGCACTCGTCCTCACTGCCGAAACTCGGAAACCTCCGCCGGGTACCAAGCGCCGATTTGCGGCGCTCCCTTCAGACTAGCTCGTGAGCTAAGTAAGTCGCGCCATCCAATATTTCATCGGTGCAAATATAACACAGGTGGTGCGATAATGGAAGAGAAATCTTGCCACAACTATTTGAAGATGCGCATTAATCCTGACTTTCACGGTTTTGTGTCACGTCAAGACCTTAAGCTCTGGCGCGTATGAGAAAACAGGCGCCAACCGCCCCAGCCTTATGAGCCCGTTCCCGGCTTAGGGCTGAAATATTGCTCGAATTTTTCGGGTTTGCCGTCCCATTCCTTGGCGTCCGGCGGCGGATCGCCCTTGACCGTGATATTCGGCCAGACTCTCGCGAATTCCGCATTCACCTCCAGCCACTTCTCAAGACCCGATTCGGTATCGGGCCGGATGGCATCGGCCGGGCATTCGGGCTCGCAGACCCCGCAATCGATGCATTCGTCGGGGTGGATGACCAACATGTTTTCGCCCTCGTAGAAACAGTCCACCGGGCAGACCTCCACGCAGTCCATATACTTGCAGCGTATGCAAGCTTCCGTGACGACGTAGGTCATGGGCTTCTCCGGGGGCGCGAGGGCTGAAATACGGCCCAGCGCAGCGGCGATCAAGCAATAAGCGAATAAGACGCAAGGATCATGTAGAATCCAAATGTCGCAGCGCGACTTTATCCTTCAATCATTTCATATAGTAGGTGGGCCTCGCTCGGAGGTCCGCGCCGCAAACCCAACCCCAAAACCTTGAGCGAAACGACCCTTCCTCCGGCCGGAAGCGTCATCACATCGCCGATACGGACCGCCGCGCTTGCCTTTTCGACGCGGTGTCCGTTGAGCCTTATATGTCCTTTGACGGCTTTCTCTTGCGCCAAGGCGCGCGTCTTGCAGAAGCGTGCGCGCCAGAGCCATTTGTCGATGCGAAGCGATTCGCTCAACGTTCAGTCCGCTGCGATCAGCCTGGCAAGTCCGGCAAAGGGAGAGTTCGTCTTGACGGGCTTCTCTCTCGCCCGGCTTCTGCGTGCGTGTTTTGGTACCCGCATGCGTTGCCAGACGGTCTTGGGTTCCGCCGTCGAACGGACTTCGCGCTTCCAGCCGAGCTCGGCGGCCAGTGCCAATGCGGCATCCAGGCTGCAGCCCAGAAGCGAGGCAATCGACGTCAATGTTTCGTCTGCGTCGCGGATATGGCGCTTGGCATCGGCGAGCTTTTCCTCGACCCGTTCAAGGATGTCGAGGCGCACAGCCCGGCCGGCGATTTTCCGGAAGAACGCGGCGGCGAGGAATTGATCGGGCGTTTCGTCTCCGATCTCGTCCAGCGCAAACGAGGTGAGCCCGGGCACTGGGGGCGAGGGGATATTCGCCATGCGTGCATGAACGGCCCACAGCATCGCAGCGAGGGCCGAAGGCGCGGGCCTGATCAAGCGGGGCAGGAAGATCGAATGACGGCCGGCGCGAACGCCAAACCGGTTCAGGGTCTGGGCAGCCGCCCGCATTTCCGCGGTAAGGCCCCCGTGATCTGCGTTGAGCTGACCGAGATTTTCGGCCAACCGGAACGCAAGGCCGCGCGCCGATCCCGGCAAGCCGCCTTGATCCCATTCCGAACTTCGCGCTTCCGCGGCGTTGCGTAAGGCAACCACCGGTTCGAGCAGCTTTGCGATATGATCGGTGGCCCAGGTTTCAAGTCGCCTTTGAACGGCATCGCGCAATTCGCCTTTGAGAAGATCATCGGCGAGCAATTCCACAATCGGGCTCAAGGGGTGTGCGCCCGCGGTCAGCTTCGCCACCACCGAGCCCGACCACCAGAGCCTGGCATGTTCGCTGAGCGTGATCGCCGTGTCGTGTGCATTGGCCAGCGCGCGGGCACGTGCCACGATCTCGCCGTCCAGGCCTCTCAGTGCGGCCGCCCGCAACGTTCGCCCGTGAACGCCTTCCGCTCGGGGGTCGGGCGCGAAGCGGAAGCCGTCCAGCTTGCCCACATGCTCGGAACCGAGCGACACCGCGCCCGAATCGTCGAGCCCCAGGGTCAGATGCTCTTCGTCTCGCAAATGGCGCATCAGCAGCGCCGTGCGCCTGTCGATGAAACGCTGCGTCAGCCTTTCGTGCAGCGCGTCCGACAAGCGGTCCTCGACGGCGCGCGTTTCCTCCTGCCAATACGAAGGGTCGCGGGTCCAGCCCTGACGGTGGGCGGCATAGGTCCAGGTGCGGATTTGCGCCAGACGGCCGGAAAGCGTGTCCACATCGCCATCGACGATATCGAGCCTGGCGATTTGCCGTGCCAGCCAATCTTCCGGCAACACGCCCTCTGCACTCACCAGATAACGATAGATCTGTCCAACCAGACGCGCGTGCTCGTCGGGCGTCAGTTTGCGAAAATCGGGAAGCTGGCATGCCTGCCACAGCAGGCGCACTGCGGCCGGTGCCGACACCGTGCCACGGATATCCGCATCGCGCGCGAGGGTTTGCAGCGTCCAATGGTCCGACACGGGCCTCGACTTGACGAGGCCGCGCGAAGGGGGCGGCGCATCCAGACTCGCGAGCAGCCCATCCAGCGAGCCGAAATCGAGCGCGCTGTTGCGCCATTGCAAGACTTTGACCGGGTCATAGCGGTGGTTTTCGATCTGCTGCACCAATTCGGGATCGAAAGGCTCGCTGTCGCCCGTCACCCCGAACGTGCCGTCATTCATGTAGCGACCGGCGCGGCCCGCGATCTGGCCGATCTCCTCCGCCTTCAGCAGCCGCATGGTCATGCCGTCGAATTTTTCGCGGGCGGCGAAAGCGACATGATCGACATCCATGTTGATGCCCATGCCGATCGCGTCGGTGGCGATCATGAAATCGACTTCGCCCGATTGGTAGAGCTCCACCTGCGCGTTCCGCGTTCGCGGGCTGAGGGCACCCAAGACAACGGCAGCGCCGCCTCGCTGGCTGCGCACCGTGTCGGCCAGGCCGTAAACGTCCTCCACCGAAAAGGCGACGATGGCAGAGCGGCGGGGCAGGCGGGACAGCTTCCTGGGGCCCGTATAAGCGAGATCGGAGAACCGCGGCCGGGTGATGAAATGGGTCTCCGGCGCGATGCGCGCGATAGCGCCCCTCATGGTCCCTGCGCCGAGCCACATCGTCTCTTCTTCGCCCCGGGCATTGATCAGGCGATCGGTGAAGACGTGGCCGCGCTCTGGATCGGTGCAGAGCTGGATTTCATCGACCGCCAGGAAGGCAACCGGAATGTCCACCGGCATGGCTTCGACGGTACAAACGAAAAACCGCGGGAATTTCGGGACGATGCGTTCTTCGCCGGTGATGAGGGCGACATCGGCGGCCCCCTTCAGGCGAACGATCTTGTCGAAGACCTCGCGTGCCAGAAGCCGCAGCGGCAGGCCGATCATGCCCGACCGGTGGGCCAGCATGCGCTCGATGGCGAAATGGGTCTTGCCCGTATTCGTGGGTCCGAGGACCGCCGTGACTCGACCGCGGAAAGGTGCAGGTTTGGAACTTCCAAAAGCCTGCCGGGAACGCCGATCAGACATCGACTCTACCTGTTAGGACGAAACTCTCCGGTTTTTACTCACCCTATGCAAGCGCGTGCGAAAGCCACGCAAAGCGCCAAGAGCGCAGTTGCAAAAAGTTCCCGATGTGATTTGTGGATGAAAATAGGCAGGCAGCACGGAGCACGAACAAAGCGTGCCCGAATCACCAACTGCACAATACATCATTTTTCGTTCACGCACTATATATCGTCAATCCCACTCCAGAGCAAACAATTCCTGGTGGGTTAACGCATCATGAGCTGGAAAAAACACTTATTCACCGGAAAAATTCGAGCTTAGCTTCCGTGGCTGAGTGCCTGACCATCGAGTTTCACCTGCGAGGCCAATGCGACGACGATGCCGTAATCGGTCTCGGCCCACACGCGGACGGGAAGCAGATAGGTCCGCTTGGGGTCGGCGCTGCTTTTGGCGGCGACAACCCAGGCATACATTTTGGGAAACTTCTTGTTCTGATCGATCACGCTCTGCTGGTATCCGGCGATCTGCTTGTAGTGGATCTCGCACACCAAGGCGGGCCCGCTATAGAGGCCATTGTCCATATGAACATCGATCTTCCTCACGTAGCTGAATGCCACGTCATAGCGGCGGCGCCCGTCGAATACCGGGGCTGAGGTGTCGCAAGGCTTTTCTTGCGTGAGGTTTGCGCTGCTGGTGAGAAAGACCGCCGCGCTCAACGGATCGAGCGTCTTCTTGCGCTGATCATCGCTCACGGGATAGCGGCTGTCGGCATAGGGTGGGTCGGAGGACAGGGACTTAGGTCCCTCCGGGCCGAAGGTCATCGTGGCATGCCGCCGTGGCGCGGACCGGTTCTGGGAGAAAGAATCATAAAGGCTCGGCTGGACGCGACCAGCGCTCACCAGCCCGTTGGACGAGGCTTCGATCTTGGCCTGCCAGAATGCGTTGACGATGCCCTTGGTTTCCAAGGTGGAAATCGCCTTGTAGTCGCCGCCCTGAAACCGGGCCGACATGCCAACCTTGCCAAGCGAAATGCCGCCCACGAACAGGTCATAGCCAAGATCGAGGGTGGAAGCTGGTGCGGCACTGTCCGCTGGCCCTTCGCCGCCGACGCCCAGGGCGGGCGCGGTGTAGACGAGCCCTGCGGCGAGCAGGCCGATGGCCCCGTAATGGGTGGTTTTCATAACCCCTCCAATGCCCCTGAATACGAACGACAATTGCCCGAGTTCCAAAGCGCCAGCATAAGGACCGCTATGGCCAAAAAATGGCGTGTCCACCCCTGAAGGATAAGCACTAAGCCGATAAAGAAAAATGACTTTTGCGCCAGCTCGCGCACGTGTCAGGGTGCTTGACGGCGGAACGGGCCTTGCCTATGAGAGCCGCTCTTCGATGTTGAGCCAATTTAAGGATCGGGCCATGGCACGCCGCTGCGAACTAACCGGAAAAGGTGTCATGAGCGGGCACCTGGTGAGTCATGCGAACAACCGCAAGAAGCGGGTGTTTCGCCCCAATCTCCAGACGGTCAGCCTTGCCAGCGATGCTCTGGGACAGACCGTATCCTTGAAGATCAGCATGAATGCCTTGCGGACGGTGGACCGAAATGGCGGCCTGGATGTGTTCCTGCTCAAGGCGCGCGACACGGCCCTCTCGACCAAGGCGCTGCGCCTCAAGCGCCAGATCGCCAAGAAGCTGGCCAAGGCCGAAGCCGCCTCCGCAGCCGCAGCCTAAGCGCGCCGAGAACCGCCTTAAAAACACGATTGTCATGCCCGCCCCCGGAGTGTCTTTGAAGGAATTGGATTCCCGCGGGAATGACATCGGTTACTGCCCGCTCTTCACTTCGAACATCAGCAGCAGCGTGCGCTGTAGCGGCGAATAATTGTCGTCCGAGATGATGTAGAGAAGGGTTTCACCCTTCGGACCGCGGCGCACCGCGATCCCCTCCATATTGTCGATATTGGCATCCTGGAAAGACAGATCGGCCAGCACCTCGCCATCCAGCCGTGCACCCTCGTGGATTTCCGCCGGGGGAATGTGCCGCAGTTCCATCCCCACCCCGCCAATGAGAGAGAACCGCCGTTCCAACAGATAGATTCCGCCATCGGGCGCGTTCGCAGCGCTGGTGATGGCGAAGGGATCATGAGGCACCACCGAGAGCATCCGTGTGGCAGGCGTCTTGCCATTGCCGGGATAGGCTTCCATGGCACCTAAAATATCGTCGCCGGCATTCACCTTGGTTTCGGCGAAGGTGAGCAGCGTATCGGGCTTGAACAGCGTCACCGCCTCGAGCTGCTGATTGTCATGAAGCGCATCGACCCAATGGCCGATCGGCACATTGGTTGGCTTTGCATCCAGCCCGTGGCTGAGGTCATAGCGCCAGATGCGCACATTGCGTTCGAAGCTCACCGCCACCGCGCCATAGAGGTCATGGGCATGTTCGAGCGTAAGACCTTCCGCGTCGCCTTCCTTGCCCTGCATCGGGCGGCCTTGCATGTCGAGCATCGGTGCGATTTCGCCCGAAGCGAGCCCTGCAAGATCGCCATTGGCGTCATAGCTGAGATGCGCGCGCAACCAATGCGCGTCGTCGGAGATGGCGAGGATCTCGCTGCCGTCTTCATTCACCGCGATGTCCGACCAGCCGCCGAATTCGCGTATCCCCGAGCGCAGCACCAGACCGCCACGATAGATCAGCATCCCGGCGCGCTGTTCGTTCGGGTGAGCCGGATAGAGGGGAATGCGCGCGCTCTGGACCTCGGCGGGCTTGCCGCTGCTTTCGCCAATGAAGGCGAAGGCGCCAAACGCCAGGACAAGCCCGGCCGCAAACAGGCGAAGGGAGCGCCCGTTCATGCCGCTCTTGATGCCCGCGCGGAGCGGCGCGCCGATTTTCGCGGGTTCGCATCCTGGGCGAAGAGTTCGGTCAGCTGATTGGTCATGGCCCCGCCCAATTGCTCGGCATCTAGGATCGTCACCGCGCGGCGATAGTAGCGCGTCACATCATGACCGATGCCGATGGCGACGAGTTCCACCGACGATTTTTCCTCGATCTCGGCAATCACCTGCCGCAAATGTTTGTCGAGATAATTGCCGGCATTCACAGAGAGCGTGGAATCATCCACCGGCGCACCGTCGGAGATCACCATCAGGATGCGCCGCGATTCCGGGCGCGCGATCAGCCGGCTATGGGCCCAGATCAACGCTTCGCCGTCGATGTTTTCCTTCAGCAACCCCTCGCGCATCATGAGGCCAAGATTGCGCCGTGTGCGCCGGCCGGGCACGTCGGCAGATTTGTAGATGATGTGGCGCAAATCATTGAGCCGTCCTGGATGGGCGGGCTTGCCTTCGTTCAGCCAGCGCTCGCGAGATTGGCCGCCCTTCCAGGCACGCGTGGTGAAGCCCAGCACCTCCACCTTCACGGCGCAGCGTTCAAGGGTGCGTGCGAGGATATCGGCGCACATCGCCGCCACCATGATCGGGCGGCCGCGCATGGACCCCGAATTGTCCAACAGCAGCGTCACCACCGTGTCGCGGAAGTCCATCTCGCGCTCCATCTTGAAGGAGAGCGGATACATCGGATCGATGACGATCCGCGATAGGCGCGCGGAATCCAGAATCCCTTCCTCGAGATCGAAATCCCAGGACCGGTTCTGCTGCGCCATCAAAAGGCGCTGCAACTTGTTGGCAAGCCGCGCCACGAGTCCTTGCACCGGCGCAAGCTGCTGATCGAGGAAATTGCGCAGCCGCGAAAGCTCTTCCGCGTCGCACAAATCCTCTGCCTTGACCACTTCGTCGAACTGCCCGGTGAAGACCTTGTAGTCCCAACGTTCGACATCGGAGAATGGCAAATCGGGCCGGAAGGGGCGCTTGCCCTCGCGGGTTTCCTGCGTGTCTTGCCGATCGGAATCATCGGCCTTCATTTCGCCGACGACATCTTCACCGGCTTCACCCGAATCCTCCTTTTCGCTTTCCAGCGTCGAAGGTTCGCTGTCCTGGCCGTCCGAACTTTCCTCGCTTTCGGATTGATCCTGGTTGGAATCCTCCGGTGTCTCGTCCTCGCCTTCGGGCTCTTCGACATATTCGTCGGCAAGCTCCAATCCCGTGAGAATGGAGCGCGTCAGTTTGCCGAAGGCGCGTTGATCGCGGACGGTGCCCTTGAGTTTGTCGAGCTCGAGCCCAACCTTGGCTTCTACGAACGGACGCCACAGATCGACCGCGCGTTTGGCGATATCCGGCGGCGGATCGCCCGTCAGGCGCTCGCGCACAATCATCCCCAGCACGTCAAGGAGCGGCGCCTGGATCTGCTCTTTCACCTCGCCCAGGCCGTGGGCCTTGCAGCGCATATTGAGGATCGCGCCGAGATTGGCGCGCACCCCGGGCATGGCGAGCGAACCGATCGCTTCGACACGGGCTTGTTCGGCCGCTTCGAAGATCGCGCTGGCATCGCCGCCTGCGGGGCGCAACTCCTTGTCGATGGAATCTTCGTGATAGGCGAGCTTCAAGGCATAGGCGTCGCCGGCACCGCGCACCGCGGCGACCTCATCGGGAGGAAGGCTGCGCGAGGGCAGGGGAAGGCGAACCTTTTTGCCGCGCAACATCGGCTGCTCGGGCGAGAACGTGACCTCGAGTTCGGATTCGCCGGCCATCGAGCGGACCGCACTCGCCACAGCGCGCTTGAACGGGTCGGTCGGATTTTCAGGGTTCATGGATAAAGGCAGCCCTGATTACGCCACCATGACCTTCGCCGCGGATTCGGGAAGCTCCACGCCGAAGCAACGCTGATAGAACTCGGCGACTGTCGGGCGCTCCAGCTCGTCGCATTTGTTCAGGAAGGTGACGCGGAAAGCAAAGCCGACATCGCCGAAAATGGTCGCGTTCTCCGACCAGGTGATCACGGTGCGCGGGCTCATCACGGTCGAGATGTCGCCATTCATGAAGGCGTTCCGGGTCATGTCCGCGACGCGAACCATGGCGCCGATGATCTTCTTGCCTTCGGCGGTCTGGTACGCCGGCGACTTGGCCAGCACGATATCCACCTCGGTGTCGTGCGTGAGGTAATTGAGCGTAACCACGATGTTCCAGCGGTCCATCTGGCCCTGATTGATCTGCTGTGTGCCGTGATAGAGCCCCGATGTGTCGCCGAGACCGACCGTGTTCGCGGTCGCGAACAGGCGAAAGGAAGGATGCGGCCGGATCACCCGATTCTGGTCTAGGAGCGTGAGCTTTCCTTGCACTTCCAGCACGCGCTGAATGACGAACATCACATCGGGCCGCCCGGCGTCATATTCGTCGAAGGTGAGGCACACGGGATGCTGGATGGCCCAAGGCAGAATTCCTTCGCGGAATTCGGTAACCTGCTTGCCCTCCTTCAGCACGATGGCGTCCTTGCCGACCAGATCGATGCGGCTGATATGGCTATCCAAGTTCACGCGCACGCAGGGCCAATTCAAACGCGCGGCGACTTGTTCGATGTGGGTGGACTTTCCGGTGCCGTGATAGCCCTGGATAAGGACGCGCCGGTTGTGGGCGAACCCTGCCAGGATCGCCAGCGTCGTCTCGCGGTCGAACACATAGGCCGAGTCGAGATCGGGCACATATTCGTTCGGCTTGGAGAAGGCCGGAACGCTCATGGCCACGTCCAAGCCAAACGTGTTGCGCACGTCCACCGTCATGTCCGGTGCGGCAGCGGCATCAAGACCATTCATCGGCATGCTTCATTCCATCGGTTTTGTGGCGCAGACAGTGGGGCCGGGCGGAGCTGCTTCAGCGTTCCCCGGGTGGGTCGCGCTTTACGTTTACGCGAAACCTGTCGCCCTGAGATGACCGTAGGCCTTGATGACCTGCCTCAGCCGCTCTTCTGTGCCCCGGTTTCCGCCGTTGGCGTCGGGGTGAAAGCGTTTCACAAGTTCCTTATACCGGGCTTTTATCTCGTGCAAGGTGGCGTTTTCTTCGAGATTAAGAACCGCAAGCGCATCAAGCTGCGCTTTGGTTAAACGCGACCGCCTGCGAGCTTGAGCAGCCTCCGCCGCCTCCTCAAAAACGGCAAAGCCGTCATCGAAATGATAGCTGGAATAAGCGGTTCGCTTCGGTGAGTCCTGCTCTTCCCGGGTTCCTGCGGCACGCTTGCCCAGCGGCCAGGTGGGCCGGTGTCCGGTGATCGCGTCCAGGCAAAAACGCTCGATCGCCTCGTGGCTCATGCCCGCGAAGTAATCCCAATGTGCATTGTGCTCGCGCAAATGCAGGCGGCAGAGCCAATGGCGCTCGTCCATGTTTTGCCGGGATTTCGGAACGCTGACTTCGCCGGGTTCGCGGCAGCCCGGTGATGCGCATCGTTTCGAAGCGGTCGGAATAGGTTGCGGCCGCTGTGCGTTGATGCGGATGTCGTAGCCAAAACGCGGGCGGTAAGTAGCCGAACTCATAAGCTCATTATGGGGCGCAACTTCTAAAAGACAAGGAAACGAAAGGCTTGACACCAGCCTGGCGGTTCCCTCAGAGCTTGTTCATGAACCCGTCAGGATCCGTCGCAAACAGACTGCGCGAAAAGCTCGAAACGGCATTCGCACCCCAAACCCTTGCGATAGAGGATGAAAGCGCCCGCCATTCCGGCCATTCCGGGGCGCGAGAAGGTGGTGAATCCCATTTTCGCGTCCGTATCGTTTCGGCTGCGTTCAATGGTCTCACGCGGGTCGAACGGCAGCGGCGGGTTTATGCCGTCGTGGCCGATGAAATCGAGGCAGGCCTGCACGCGTTGGCGCTGACCACGCTGACCCCGGAAGAAGCCCAACGCAGTTAACCCGTGTCGTCTAACGGTTCGGACTTGGGCGGCGTGATGCGAAGCGCCATGATTTGATTGCGCTGCCGCCGCAGGATCTCGAATTTGAAGCCGTAGAACGAGAACACCTGCCC
>DATHDZ010000170.1:0-15439 GCA_035318785.1 Micropepsaceae bacterium | reverse complement strand
TGCTGCAGCACCAATGACGTGCCCTCGGCGATCACTTCCGAGACGGTAAATTGCAGTACGCCGTCATAATCCTTTTTGTAGAGCGAGAGCCCGCCGGCCGCGACCGGAAGAGCGATTCGCAGAATCTCTCCCGCGGTTTTGACCCCGTCGCTGGCGAAAGCGGGAGTGGAGCCCGCGACAAACGCCACGCCACACGCGGCGACATAACCCAGATGATGATGGCGCATGAAATCCTTCAATGCAGAGTGCTGCCGAGCCAATCTTCGATCACAGCGGCGATCTGAAGATTGTTTTTCTCCAGCATCATCATATGGCCATTGCCGCGAATGCCGCGGTCGGCCAAACGGATGAAGCTGTTCTTGACGCCTGCCTGCGCCAGATATTGCGCGGTGCAGTGATCGTAGGACGCGTGATAGGACGCCTCGGACGAAATGATGACGACCGGAATGTCGTGCAAATTCGTCAATGGCCGTGCGGGTTCCTTCTGACGCCAGCATTTCATCAGATCGGGCGAATCCGCTTTCTCCTGCTCGGCAAAGGCGAGCTGCGATGCGTTGGTCACGCCGCCATAGGCAAGCGGCACAGCGGCGATGCCCCAAGGTTTGGACAGCGGCCCGTTGTCGAAATAATCGGGCGCCCCTTTGAACACCCCGTCATGGACCGGCGGACCGGAAGGCTCGATCGCAACGATCGCCTTCACGAGCTTCGGGCGCGCATCGGCAATGGGCCAGCCGAAGGCGCCCGATTGCGAATGGGTCAGCAGAATAGCGGGACCGATTTGATCCAGCAGCGCGGCACCGGCATCGCGATTCAATTCCTGCTGTTTGGGGAAACTCGCGATCGCCTGCAATTGCTGGGCATAGAATTGATCGAAGACGGGATCGCCCGCCATTCCGGTCCCGGGCCATTGGGTGTGCAATCTCGCCTGCGGCCATAGTTTCGAGCGCTCGGGCGCGGTGAATTGCTGCTGCACCCAGCTCGTGGGCCGCTGGACCGTGTCGCCATAGTCGGGCCGCAATGCGGAGCGTCCCCGCCCCGGCTGATCCACGACATAAACTGCATAGCCGCGCTTCAGGAAATATTGCGCCCAGCCCTCGCGTCCGTCCGGCGTGCCGGTGAAGTTCGAGCCGCTCTGGCCGCCACCCTCGATCATCACGATGGGAAAGGGGTGAGTGCGATTCTTGGGGATCTGGTACTCCACATAGGCTTGGCCCGACATGTATTTGCCGTCGGGGCCATCGACATATTTTCCGCCCGCGAAAATATAGCCCTGGGTGGCGATTTCGAGGGCGGGACCTTCAGCCGGCAAAGCCGGCGCCGTCGCTAATGCAAGCAGCGCTGCACATGCAACGGATGCGATTTTCTTCGACATGGTCGCCTCCCCGATTCGGCCGTTCTATCCTCAAACGGCAGGGCGCGCTATCAGCGCGATGCCATCGCCGGGCCCATCCGCTTTTGTGCTTGCGCTCCGATCCAAAGGGCGATGTCCGCCCAGCGCGTGCCGCCATCGAGGTCGCGCAGCAGCATGTGATATCCTTGAGGATAGCGTTTGACGGTCACGTTTGAGCCAAGTTTGGCCACCACTTCGTCGGTCGGGCGCTTCGGTATGATCTGATCGTTTCCGCCATAGGCCAGCATCGTCGGCAATTTGTTCAGCCGCGCAGGCGACTCATAGGCTTCGTCCATCAGCGAGACCAAGCCGTAGATGGCGTCGGCCCGCGCTCGCTTCTGGAACAACGGGTCGCGACCAATCGCAATCAGCATCGGGATGTTGTCACTCGGCATGATCTTGAGTCCCGATCCCGACAGCGACCACCAGCGAAAGCTGCGTGACGTCGCCCACAATGCGACGCGGTAGGAGAGCGGCATGGTCTTGCGGCTCCAAACCGCGGGGGCGACGAGGATCACGCCGTCGGCCTTGGGCGGCTCGTCCGATGCGAACGCCGTCATCGCCACGGCACCGCCCATGCTTTCGCCCAGCACATAGACCGGCAGCCCGGGATGGCGGGCCCTCACGACGTCGACAAAATCGGCGAGGTCGCGGCGCAGCACATTGTTGCCTGGCCAGATGCCGAGCTGCGGTGAGCGGCCGAAACCGCGTTGGTCATAGGCGTAGGTGGTAATGCCGTGCTCGGCCCACCAGGGCGCCGGTATCGCGAAGGCGTTGGAGTAATCGCTCATACCGTGCAGCGCGACGACCGCGGCAAAGGGCGTGGGTGCGTCCCAATGTTTCAGACCCAGGCGCAGACCGTCGCGCGTGACGTAGCGCTCCGTTGAGTCCGTCCCCTCGCCTCGCTCGATGGCCGGCATGCGCATCTCAGGACCCTCGACCGCCAGGCGCGGCGCACAGGCCGAAATAAGCGCCGCGAACGCCAACATCAGCGCTCGGACGACAATGCCTGCGCCACGCGGGCGCGCAGTTGCGGGATAAGCTCGGCTTCGAACCACGGATTCTTTCTCAACCACCCATTGTTGCGCCAGGAGGGGTGCGGCAGGGGTATCACAAATGGACCATATTCCCGCCAAGCGCGCACTGTTTCCGTGACGCTTTTCTTGGCTCCACCGTTCAAATGATAGCGTTGGGCATAGGTCCCAATCGCCAGCAAAAGCCTGAACTTCGGCGCCGCGGCGAAAAGCCGCTCATGCCAGTGGCGCGAACATTCGGGGCGCGGCGGCTTATCGGCCCCCGCCGCATCATACCCCGGAAAGCAAAAACCCATGGGGACGATGGCGACCCGGCTTTCGTCATAGAAGATATCTGGGGCCATGCCGAGCCAGGCGCGCAGGCGTTGGCCGGAAGCGTCGTCATAGGGGATGCCGCTATCGTGAACGCGCTGGCCCGGTGCCTGACCGGCAATGCAAAGCCTGGCGGTTTGGCTCATGCGGAGCACGGGCCTGACGCCATGCGGCAGGTCGCCGGCGCAGATCCGGCAGGCACGAATATCGGAAACGAGGGCGTTCAGATTTGGCCGATGCTGCATTCCTACGAATGAGCACGACCGATCGGCCGATTTCAAGCATCACAGTCCGGGCAGCATCCCGACCACGGCGCCGGTCATGCCCGACGCAATCGTGCCCGAGACCAGCGCTTTGAGCGCAAGCTCCACCACCTCATGGCGGCGCGCCGGGACCATGCCCGAGACGCCGGCGATCAAGATCCCGACCGAGCCGAGATTGGCGAAGCCGCACATGGCGTAGACCATGATGAGGCGCGAACGTGGTGACAGCACGCCATCGGGCAGCGAAGCGAGCTTCAGATAGGCGATGAACTCGTTCAGAATTGTTTTGGTGCCAAGAAGAGCACCGGCATCGGATGCTTCAGCCGCCGGCACGCCGTAGAGCCACACCACGGGCCAGAACAGCCAGCCGAAGATGCGCTCAACCGTGATGGGCGCGCCGTTCACATCGGGCAAATGGCCGATAATGATGTCCGCCAACGCGACGAGCGCCACCATCACGATGAGCATCGCGATGATGCCGAGATAGAGCTTCAACCCGTCTTCCGTGCCCTGGGCGATCGCATCCATGCTGGAGCGGTATTCCACCGCCATATGGGCTTCGGCGGGGGTCGTGCTTTCGCCGGGCACCATGAGTCGCGCGGTGAGAATAGCCGCCGGCAACGAGATGAACGAAGCGACCAAAATATGTCCCAGCGCACCGGGAACCGCGCGTTCGAGCACGCTCGCATAGAGCACCATCACGGTGCCCGCGACGGTCGACATTCCGACGGTGAAGAGCATGAACAGCTCGGCCCGCGTCAGCTTTGCCAAATAGGGCCGGATCAGAAGCGGGGCTTCGATCATCCCAAGGAAGATCGTAGAGGCCGAACC
The DNA here is from genome assembly GCA_035318785.1 of Micropepsaceae bacterium. Classification (GTDB taxonomy): domain Bacteria; phylum Pseudomonadota; class Alphaproteobacteria; order Micropepsales; family Micropepsaceae; genus CAIYRG01. The sequence goes on along the minus strand of DATHDZ010000170.1, from coordinate 11,609 downwards.
CAAGCCCACTGCGCCGCCGATGGAGAGCGTCTTCTGCAGCACATAGGCGAAACCTCTCACGATCACCGGCAGCACGCGCCAATGCCAAAGCAGGGCCGACAGCGCCGAGATCACCAGCACCAATGGCAGAGCCTGGAATGCGATGCTCCCCAGATTGCTGGGATTCGTGACGTCGAAGGGAGGCATCCCCCCGCCGATGAAGCCGAACACGAAGGATGTTCCGGCTCTCGTTGCCGCCGAGAGCGCGTCGACGACATTGTTCAACGAATAGAGCGCGGCGCGCGCCATCGGAACTTGGAGAAGAAGAAACGCGAGGCCGAGCTGTAGGCCAATCGCCGTCACAATCAGCCGCCAGGAGAAGGCTGCGCGCCGGTTCTCCGACAGCGCCCAGGCGGCGAGGACGAGAACGAGCAGCCCGAGCGCGCTCTGCAACTGAAGCCACGGCATGAAAGAGAATCGATTGGCGACGGGATAAGCCTACACCATCGGCGGGAGCGCTCAGCTAAGAGGGAGCGCGGGGCTTACAGGATCGGCTCGTCGACCAGGACCCTGCCTTCGCGGTCTTCGATTTCCACGATCCAGATATCTGGGTCGATACGAATCTGCTTGGCGAAATAATCGGCGGCCCGAGCGTCATCGGCGGCTTCCCCGATCGGCCGTGTCCAGATGCGTTCTTCGCCGCGTCGTGCCGGGCTCAGCACGGCGCAGGTACCATCGAGCCGGTTGATCTTGATGAAGACCGCGCCCGCTTCTTCCGCGCCACGTCGTACGAGATAGGCCGCCGCGCCCGCAACTTCGCAGCGGCGGATCAGTGCTTGGACATAGATCGCACTTTTGAGCCGGACCATGGCCACTTCCTAGCGGAACAGCACGCAATACGCCTCAAATTTTATCGAAGGCCGGCGTCCGCGCGGCGTTGGGGACCGTTGGCGCGCGCAAAAGCGCCGAATTTTCGTGCAACCGTTCTTAAGGCGCGCTTTCCAACTGGTTCGACTTTTACGCTTTGGTTTCAGAGCTCGGAAAACGCAGCGCCTGTAGCCTCGATCACTCCTCCCAAGCCGAGATCCCCTCTCCCCCCCTCGCGCTTGGGGCAGCCCGTGCAACCTCGAACCGTCAGTCTCCCTCCGACGGTTGGGGTTCACGGGCTGCATTTTTTGCTCGCCAAAAAGAGAGCCTATGCTCGCTCCATGGATGTGATTCTTTTCCGTACCGCAGGCCTGCTGGTGGTGGCGATCCTTGTCGCGATCATCGCTCGGCGCATTCATCTCCCCTACACGGTAGGGCTCGTCATCACAGGCATCGTCCTCGTTTTGGCGCGCATCGACACTGGCATCGTGCTGACCCATGAGCTCGTGTTCGATGGAATTCTTCCACCTTTGCTGTTCGAGGCCGCGCTCAACATTCGCTGGAGCGAGCTTCGCCGCGATGCCGTTCCCGTGCTGACACTTGCGACGCTGGGCGTGGTCATCTCGGCGCTCGTCGTGACCATAGGCACGGTAGGGTTCTTGAACTGGCCAATGTCTTCCGCGCTGGTCTTCGGCGTCCTGATTGCCGCCACCGATCCGGTTGCCGTCATCGCCATGTTCAAGGACACCGGCGTCAAAGGGCGTTTTCGCCTGCTGGTCGAAAGCGAGAGCCTTCTCAATGACGGCGTTGCGGCCGTGTTGTTCGCGCTCGTTCTTGCCTCTGCGCAAGCGGCCAGCGGCGATTCCACAACACCGGCTGAGGTCGCGCAGGCATTGGTCCTTACCGCAGGCGGCGGCAGTTTGGTGGGACTTTTCTGCGGCGCCGTCGGTATCGCGCTCGCGGGGCGGACCAAAGACCCTTTGGTTGAAACCGCCCTGACGATGGTTGCGGCATATGGTTCGTTTCTGCTGGCCGAGCAGCTTCACGTCTCGGGCGTGCTCGCAACCGTCGCGGCCGGATTGCTGATGGGAAATTTCGGCGCTTTGGCGGCGCGCGAACAACACGCCCCCCCTTCTGAGGGACGCGAATTTGTCATGGCGTTTTGGGAATTTGCGGCGTTCATCGCCAATTCCCTCATATTCCTCCTCATCGGCGTGACGGTCGCCGGAATGCCCTTCACCGCGCTGGGCTGGACGGCCCTCTCCATTATTGTCGTGCTCGTTCTGATAGGCCGCGCCCTGACCGTCTATCCGCTTTGCCTGACCTTCGCGCGGTCGCGGTGGGCCATTCCTATGCCGGCGCAACATCTTCTTTGGTGGGGAGGTCTGAGAGGCGCCCTGGCTCTCGCATTGGCGTTGGCGCTTCCGGAGTCATTACCCCTGCGCAACGAAATCGTCATTGCGACATTTGGCGTGGTCGTCTTTTCGGTGGTGGTGCAGGGAGTGACGATGTCGCCGTTCCTGAGAATCTTAGGCTTGCTGCCGAGCCGCACCTGATTTGTCGCCCGCGTTGCGATGAGTGTTCGGATAACGCCCGCGCGGCTTAGCGAATGCAGCCGTGTATAAAATCGCTCATATCCTGGACTTTTCGAGGATGTTTCTTGAAACCGTCATATGTCATTTCCATCTTCGTCATGGTTGCTTAAAGGGCCTAGCCATGCGCGTCGTTGCCGCCGCGCTACCACTTCTTCTCTCAGCCTGCGCCGCCGCCGGCGATCAGGCGTCGCCGTCTTACTCGGCGGGATTCGCAGACGGATGCGCGACTGCCAGCGCGGTGGGGCCGGCGGCTGCCCGCCAGCCACAGCGCGACGAGGCGCTTTTCGCCAAGGACCCCGATTATCGCGGCGGCTGGATTTCCGGTCAGGCGACCTGCCGAACCGAAGGCGGCCCGCCGCGGTTTTGAACGTGTCGGTTTTTTGTCAGAAATGCGAAGTTTGCGCCTTACGAGGACAGCCAGACCATGACGGGTGCAGACCAAATGGTCCGTGGTCGCACTTTCTTAACCACGCGCGTCACCATTTGTGACGGTCGGCGGGGCGGATATTGGCCTTTGGTCGAATATTTCCTTAACCACTCGCACGCTATCGTGTCCTCTCAGGATTCTTGCGCATCCGTATAAGGAGCGTATAATCCGTACACGACGCACTTCCTGCGTAGAAGGAGGCCTCGATGTTGTTGGCGCGTCTGGTTACCGGCCGATACGGGTATGAGGCAGGCGAAGAGCAGCCCCGTCCGTCTTCGGTATCTTCCAGCCAGGGATGGTTGTCCCGGCTCGTCGCTATGCTGTCGGTCCGCAAAAAAGCAGGATCATAGCCGAGATTTCTTGATTGACCGGGTGCCGGAGCGGCGCGAGCCTGTCGCAGTGGCTTATCGCAAAACGTCCGTTTCGCGCGCTTCGGCGAAACCTCCGGAGTCCTCGCTGCCGTCAAGCTGCCGCTTTCTTGGCGGTGAAGCGGCCATAGAACGTCTCACCTGACCGCGCCATGTCGCGCAGCAATTTGTTGGGCTGGAAGCGCATCCCATGTTTGACGGCGAGCGCCTCGCAGCGTTTGACGAATTCCGCGGCGCCCATGGTGTCGATCATTGAGATCGGCCCACCAGTATAAGGCGCGAAGCCCCAGCCCAGGATCGCGCCGACATCGGCATCTCTGGGGTCCGTGATGACGCCTTCCTCAAAGCAGCGCGCGGCTTCCAGGGCCTGGATGGTCAGAAGCCGCTGCTTCAGCTCGTCGGCATCGGCGTCGCTGCGCCATTTGCCCTTGCCGTATTCGAACAGGCTCGGCCATAGCCGCGTGCGCTTGCCGCGGGAATCGTAATCATAAAAACCCTTGCCGCCCTTGACGCCCGGCCGCGCCGAGGTCTCGACAAGCCAAGCCATGATCTCCTCGGTCGCATCGGGCTTTTCGCTTTTGGTCACTTCTTTGCGCCCCTGGCGCGCGATCTTCAGCGCGGTATCGACCCCCACGGAGTCGAGCACCTCCAATGGGCCCATCGGCATTCCGCTCATCCGTCCGACGTTCTCGATCAGCGGCGGCGCGATCCGTTCGGCCAGCATGCTCAGGCCTTCGAGCGTGTAGGTTCCGAAGCAGCGCGAGGTGTAGAAGCCGCGGGAATCATTCACCACGATGGGCGTCTTGCGGATCTTGCGCACGTAATCGATAGCCGTGGCGAGGGCGGAATCGCTCGTTTGCTTGCCGACGATGATCTCCACCAAGCCCATACGCTCGACCGGCGAGAAGAAATGGATGCCGATGAAATTTTTCGGCCGCGCGCTGGCCTCGGCCAATCCGGTGATCGGCAGCGTGGAGGTGTTGGAGCCGAAGATCGCCGTGTCGCGCGTCACCGCATCGGCCTTCTTGGTGGCGTCGGCCTTGACCTGACGGTCTTCGAACACCGCCTCTATGACCAGGTCCACATCCTTGAGCGCGCCAAAATCGGCGGTCGGGTGAATGCGTGCCAAAATCTCGGCTTTGCGTTCGGGCGTGGAACGGCCACGCGAAATCTCGTGATCGAGCAGCTTGGCGGCATGATCCATCCCACCCTTGGCCTTCTCTTCCGTGGTGTCGATCAGCGTTACGTCGATACCCGCCAGTGAGGAGACATAGGCGATGCCGGCGCCCATCACGCCGGCGCCAATGACGCCCAACCGCTTCACGTCGATTTGAGGTTCTTTGGCCGGACGCCTGGCGCCCTTGCCGAGTTCCTGCATCGATTGGAACAGAGTGCGGATCATGTTCCGGCTCGCCGGGTTCATCAGAATCCGCACGAAGTAGCGCGCCTCGATTTTGAGCGCGGTGTCGATGTCGACGAGCAGCCCTTCATAGACCGCCGACATGATGAAGCGTTGCGCGGGATAATTGTCATAGGTCTTCTGGCGCAGCATGGCGTTGCCGACCGTGAACACTTGTGCGCCCGAGGCCGAGAACGGTCCGCCGCCGGGAATGCGGAAATCCTTCTTATCCCAAGGCTGCTGCGCGCCTGGATTGGCTTTGACCCACGCCTTTGCTGCGGCGAGAAGCTCGCCCGCCGGCACGACCTTCTGCGCCAAGCCCATGCCCACCGCCGTGGCGCCATCGACGCGCCGCGCCTCGAGCATCATGGGAAGAGCCTGCATCGCGCCCATCATGCGCGGTAGACGCTGGGTCCCGCCGGCGCCGGGAATGAGACCCACCTGCGCTTCGGGGAAGCCGAGGCGAATACGTGGATCTTCGGCAATCATCCGGCAATGGCAAGCCAGCGCAACTTCCAAGCCCCCGCCCAACGCGGTCCCGTTTATGGCCGCCACCACCGGCTTTCCACAGAGCTCGATTTTGCGGAAGGTGCGATGGATATTCATCATCGTTTCGAAGACGGCCTTCGCCGCATCCGGACCACCACGGCCCGCATAGACGCTCATCTCGTCAAGATCGGCGCCTGCGCTGAAGCCACCCGATTTGCCGCTGGTGAGAACCAGGCCTTTGATGGTCGCATCTTTGGCGATGGTTTCCGCCACTTGGGCGAGCTCGGCCGTCGCGGCCATCGAAAGCACGTTCACCGGTTTATCGGGCGTGTCCCAGACGAGGGTGACGATTCCGTCCTGATCCTGATCCCATTTGAAATTGACGAGTTTCATGGGGGCCCTCAGACTCTCTCGATGATGGTGGCGGTGCCCATTCCGGCGCCGATGCAGAGCGTGACCAGCGCGGTGGTGAGATTGCGCCTTTCCAATTCGTCGAGCACCGAGCCCAAGATCATCGCGCCGGTCGCACCGAGCGGATGACCCATGGCGATGGCGCCGCCATTCACATTCACTTTGTTAGGCGACAGCTTCATCTCACGGATGAAGCGAAGCACGACCGCTGCGAAAGCCTCGTTGATTTCGAACAGGTCGATGTCCTTGGCCGTCATTCCGGCACGCGCGAGCACCTTCTTTGTCACCTCGGCCGGCGCGGTCAGCATGATGCAAGGTTCCGAACCGATCGAGGCGAAGGCTTTGATCCGCGCGCGGGGCTTCAGACGGAGGGCCTTGCCTTTCTTTTTCGAACCCATGAGCACGGCCGCAGCCCCATCGACGATGCCGGACGAGTTGCCGGCATGGTGCACATGGTTCATCACTTCGACTTGGGGATAGCGTTGGATAGCAACGGAATCAAAACCCATCGCACCGAAATCCGCGAAGGCGGGCTTGAGAGCGCCGAGCGACTGCATGGTCGTGTCGGGCCGCATGTGCTCATCGCGATCCAGAATCGTCAGGCCTTGCGAATCCTTCACCGGCACGACGGAGTTGGCGAAATAGCCGCCCGCCCATGCCTTCGCCGCGCGCTTCTGGCTTTCCACCGCAAAAGCGTCGACATCGTCGCGTGAGAATCCGTCCAGGGTGGCGATCAGGTCGGCGGAAATTCCCTGCGGCACGAAATAGGCAGGTATTGCGATAGACGGATCTTCCGGCCAGGCCCCTCCCGACGAGCCGATCGGAACCCGGCTCATCGCCTCCACACCGCCGCCTATGGCAAGCTCCGACTGGCCCGCCATGATCTGGCCGGCAGCCATGTTGCAGGCTTCAAGACCGCTGGCACAGAAACGGTTGACCTGCACCCCGGGGACGCTCTCGGCATAGCCGGCCTTCAACACAGCTGCCCGGGCGATATCGGCGCCCTGCTCTCCGACAGGATCGACGCAACCCATGATCACATCGTCGAGCTCGGCCGTATCGAGCGTGTTGCGGTCGCGGATCGCCTGAAGGGATTGAGTCGCGAGCTCGAGCGCCGTCACTTCGTGGAGCAAGCCGTCTTTCTTGCCGCGCCCGCGAGGGGAGCGCACCGCATCGAAGATGAAACATTCTGCCATTCTTTATACCTCCGCGCGCGCCGCCCTATTGGCTCGATTTGCGCTTGAACCAGGTTCGGATGACGGACATCTGTCCGAGGAGAGCCACAAAGGAAAACGCCGCTATCATGTAAAGCATAGTCCTTACGTTCTGGTTTTCTTCGTTAAAAGCCAGATAAAGCAATGTTATCAACGCGACCACGAAGACGAAGCTCGCCACCAGATTAAGTGGGCGTGACCGGACGCCAATTTGGACGTTGCGACGGATCAGGGCGTTGACCGTGTCCACCGCCGTTTCGCACCGGCCGCGGCACGCGAGGCCTCCCTCTCGTTCGGAGGCGCATTCGCTGCAAAGTCCGCGATGGCAATGCTTGCAGGTTCCTACCGCGTCCGCCTGCGGATGATAGAAACATCTCATCGGGGATACGCCCAGCGAATCAAGTGCAACCCTAGGTCACGGGAACCTCCACTTCAACAAACGGAGGCATGGTCCATACCCCATATAGGGTTGGTGAACGTTCCAGACGAGATTCACGAAAGGACGCGCCCATGACAGATGCGCCCCCAGCGGCCAGCACACGAACCTCGAGGTTGACGCCGGTACTCGGTCGTCGCTCGAGAAGCTGGCTCGCTATGTCGAATAGAAACACGAGCCGAAATGGTTAGCCGGAGCGCAGGAAATTCTGCATGGCGAAATCCCAGTTCAGCAGCTTACCGATTACGGCTGCCAGAAAATCCGGCCGCCGGTTCTGGTAGTCGAGATAGTAGGCGTGCTCCCACACATCAATGGTGAGCAGGCATCTCTTGCCCTCGGCCATCGGAGTCGCCGCATCCGGGGTCTTTTCTATTCCGACCCGGTCGTCATCATAAGCCACCAGCCACACCCAGCCGCTGCCGAATTGTGCGACACCTTCCTTGGCAAAATTTTCCTTGAACTTGGCAAAGCCTCCAAGGTCGCGATCGATCGCGCGCATGAGCTCACCGTTGGGCTTGCCGCTGTTCGGCGTCAGGCAGGCCCAGAAGAAGGTGTGATTCCACGCCTGCGCCGCATTGTTGAAGATGTCATGCTTTGAGGGATCGCCGAACGTCGCCTTGACGACATCGTCGAGTTTCATTTCGGCATATTCGGTGCCCTTGGTCAGCTCATTGAGCTTGTCGACATAGGCTTTGTGATGCTTTCCGTAATGAAACCCCATGGTGCGGGCGGAGATCGCGGGTTCCAACGCGTTCTCATCATAAGGAAGCGGCGGAAGCGCGAAAGCCTTGGGTTTCGTCATGATGTTCATCACATAACTCCAACTTGGCGGTTGCTGCGGAAGATAGGCAGGGCCTGCATTTGCAACGCGCCGCGCTTCAAGCCGTTCCGCTTGATGACGCACCAGCGAGCTCGCCGGCAGCGTGCTTTTCGTCGCGGTCTGCCCAGGCTTAATTCGTAACGCGGTAGCGTGCGGCAAAGCCCGGCTCGCCGGAACTCGCGACGCGGTTCTGCTTCGCCAACAGCAGCAAATGCGCGAGCACCGAGAGGCCTGCAGCGGGCTTCAGCCGCGGGTCGAGGCCGACATAGATGCGATCCACCACTTGCGGAATCACGAGCGCGCCCTGGCGCAGCGAGTCCAGGATTTGCTGCTCGCGCTCCAAACGGTGCGCGAGATAGGCGGCGATGAACGGTTTGGGATCGCGCACCGGTCCGCCATGCGTAGGCCAGAGAATCGCATCATCGCGCGCGAGGAGCTTGCGCAAGCTCGCGAGATAGTCGCCCATGTCGCCATCGGGAGGAGCAACGACGGTCGTCGACCAACCCATGACGTGGTCGCCGGTGAACAGCGCCTTCTCCTCCTTCAGCGCGTAGCACATATGGTTCGATGTATGTCCGGGTGTGTGGATGCATTCGATGGTGAAACCTGGACCTGCGATGACATCGCCGTCTCGCACAGCGACGTCGGGGACGAAATCCGTATCGCCGCCCTCCTCCACCGCGATCCCATGATCGGATCTGCCGCCGCCATGGGGGCCGAAGCCATAAGTCGGCGCGCCCGTCCATTTCTTGAGCTCCCGCGCCGCCGGCGAGTGATCGCGGTGGGTGTGCGTGACGAAAATATGCGTGACGTTCTCGCCCTCCAGCGCGGCGCGCAACGCCGCGAGATGTTCAGGATCGTCGGGACCGGGATCGATCACCGCAACCTCGCCTTTGCCGATGATGGCGACGCCCGTGCCTTTGAAAGTGAAGGGACTCGGATTGCGCGCCAACAGGCGGCGGATGAGCGGGCTGACAGGAACGGGCTGCTCATAGGGAGCATCGAATTCTCGTTCGAAGGGAATTGCCATTGCAACCGCAGCCTGTCCGAGTTGAAACGCTAACACGCGCCCAGAATCAGGTCTTGCGAGCCAAAGCCAGACCCAACCCCGCGCCCAGCAGGAGGGCGCCCTCGAGCCAATGGCGGAGGCGCCCCTGGGCTGCAAGGACCGAACCGAGCCGCGATGCGAGAACAGCCCATGTGCTGTCGAACAGAATGGCGAGCACGAGAAAGGATGACGCCAATAACAGAAGCTGCGGCAGCAGGGGCGCGGTTGGGCTCACAAATTGCGGCAAGAAGGCTCCAAAAAACAGCAGCGTCTTGGGATTGGCGAGAGAAACGAGGAAGCCCCGCAAATAGGTCGCAGCGAGCGATTTCGGTACCCGAGACTTAGCGGCCGGATCAGCGGCCGGAGCCAATAAGGCGCGAAAGGCGAGATAGCAGAGATAGATTACGCCCGCCCAGCGAAGCCAGCCGAACAGGGCAGCGGATATCGTCAGCACCGCGGTCAAGCCGGCAATCGTGAGGCCGAGCTGCAACGCCATAGCGGAGCTCGTTCCACCTACGGTGACCAGGCCATGCCGCCGCCCATAGGCGATGCTGGTCGAGACGATAAGAGCGACGTTTGGACCGGGAATTGCGAGCAACAGCGTCGTCGCCACCAGAAACGCGAGATAGAGGGCGAACGGCATCATGGGTGGAATCGTGACGTGGAAGGAAAAGCTGGTCGGAGAGAGAGGATTTGAACCTCCGGCCCCCACGTCCCGAACGTGGTGCTCTACCAGGCTGAGCTACTCTCCGCCGCAAGGGCGCGGTTATAGCTATGGCACCTGTGGGCGGCAAGCACGCAGAAATATCGGCTTTGCGCCCGACCGTTGCCGCTCTTCCTTTCAGCCGGTATGGTCCCGCCCCCGCGACGGGAGTCCACCGCACGGGCACAGGATTGGGGCGTAGCCAAGCGGTAAGGCACCGGATTTTGATTCCGGCATTCGAAGGTTCGATCCCTTCCGCCCCAGCCAACGAGCTTTCGTTGCCGAGCGCAGCGAGGTTACGAAAGCTGTTGTCCCCCGGCTCGACCAGGGGACCCATTCCGGATGTGTTGCGAGCTTCGGCTGGCTTACGCCCCGAGGTTCGAACGAGCCTTTAGAGAGCATAAGAGAGGCAAAATGGCTGCTTGGGTGAAGTGCACGGACGCTCAGGAGCGGACGATTTTCATCAATCTCGATGTCGCCATCAGCATCGTCCCCCTCGAGCGGACCGGTCTGACGAGGGTGGCGTTCATCGGTGCCGACAAGGATACGGTGGAAGTGAAAGAAACGCCGGACTATCTGATCAAGACAGCAGATAGCGTACGCGTTGCTTGACGTTCCAAACCGCCGCGACGACCTCTGATCGGTTTTCCTGAAAGAAAAAAGGGCCGGAGCGAACTCCGGCCCTTCGTGTTTTGGCGACTCTTCGGATGTCAGAAGTCCATTCCGCCCATTCCACCCATACCGCCGCCGCCGCCGCCGCCACCCATGGGGGCGGACGACTTCTGCGGATGGTCGGCAATCATCGCTTCGGTGGTGATGAGAAGTCCTGCAATGGACGATGCGTTCTGTAACGCCACGCGCACGACCTTGGTCGGATCGACGATGCCGGCCTCGATGAGGTCGACATAGCGTTCCCCCTGGGCGTCGAAGCCATAGGTGCTCGACTTCTGCTCGAGCAGTTTGCCCACGACGATGGAAGCCTCGACACCGGAGTTTTCGACGATCTGACGCAACGGCGTCTGGATCGCCTTCTTGACGATAGCGATACCGGCATTTTCGTCTTCGTTCAGACCCGAAAGACCGTTCAAGGCCTTGGTGGCATAGAGCAGCGCCGTGCCGCCGCCGGGAAGAATGCCTTCCTCGACCGCCGCCTTGGTGGCGTTGAGCGCGTCATCGACGCGGTCCTTCTTCTCCTTGACCTCGATTTCGGTGGCGCCGCCGACGCGGATCACCGCGACCCCGCCCGCAAGCTTCGCCAGGCGTTCTTGCAGCTTCTCCTTGTCGTAATCGGACGTGACTTCCTCGATCTGCTGCTTGAGCTGGCTGACGCGCGCCTGGATGTCGGCCTTCTTGCCGGCGCCGCCGATGATCGTGGTGTCGTCCTTGGTGATGCGCACGCGCTTGGCCGTGCCCAGCATGTTCAGCTTGACGTTCTCGAGCTTGATGCCGAGGTCTTCGCTGATCACCTGGCCGCCGGTGATAATGGCAATGTCCTCCAACATGGATTTGCGCCGGTCGCCATAGCCTGGCGCCTTGACCGACGCGACTTTGAGACCGCCGCGCAGCTTATTGACGACAAGGGTGGCGAGCGCTTCGCCCTCGATCTCTTCGGCGATGATGACGAGCGAACGGCCCGCCTGCACTACCGCTTCAAGAATGGGCAGCATCTGTTGCAGCGAGGAGAGCTTCTTCTCGTGAATGAGGATGTAGGGCTCTTCCAGCTCGCAGATCATCTTTTCGGCATTGGTGATGAAATAGGGTGAGTTGTAGCCGCGGTCGAACTGCATGCCTTCGACGACTTCGAGCTCGGTCTCGAGGCTCTTGGCCTCTTCCACCGTGATCACGCCTTCATT
>DATHDZ010000169.1:0-11227 GCA_035318785.1 Micropepsaceae bacterium | reverse complement strand
TCAGCTCCGCCGCGCGCCCCTGATAAGGCGGTACCGCGATCTCTTCCCGTCCTTCATCCGTATAAAGATAAATCCCGTCCGGCGATTGACGCATCACGCCGCGCTCGCAGGAGACAATTGTCAGCCCGACAAACGGCATCGCATCGCCAGTCTTGCGTTCGAGTCTCGGACCATCCGCGTATTTTTTGGCTTCGCTGAGCGGAGTTTTTCTTGATGCCGGCTTGCCGCACGCCTTGCGTTCGCCGAAGATGCCGATGTCCCAAGTCAGCTCGCTGCTGCCGAAATAGCCGTAGCCATTGAGGCTCAGATTCGCCACCGCGCCCGATTCAAACTGGATCAGCGCGGCGCAATTGCCCTCCGTCGGCACATTCCCGTCCCATCGTCCCGCCATCGCGCGCACCCGCACGGCGCGCGAGCCCGCGACGTAAGTCACAATGTCCACCAGATGCGGCGCCTGGCGCAAAATGAATCCCGCCCCAAAATTCTCGTCTAACTCGGAGGCAAGACGCGGCCGCCGCAGCCAATCATTGTACCACCAGCTATCGATGCCGATAACGCGCCCCAATCGCCCGCTGCGCGCCACATCCGCCATCGCCCGCACCGGCGAATCGAAAATCTTGGAATGGCCTTGGAGCAGCCGCACACCGCTTAAGCGGCAGGCCGCGATCATGCGATCGCACTCGTCCAGCGTCGCGGCCAGCGGCTTGGCACAGATCACATGCTTGCCGCGCTCGGCGGCGGCGATGACTTGCGCGCAATGCAGATGGTTGGGCGTCTCGATCCACACTGCATCCACCGCGGCCGACCCGCACAATTCCTCAACCGACGCGAACACGGGAAGCCCGGACACGCGGGCGAACCCGACGCGCGCGTCCTCGCGGATATCGGCCGCCGCGGCAAGCCGCACGCCCTTAACCTTGTCCATATAAGGCAACACGAGCCGGGACGCCGCCCCCAGGCCCGCAATGCCGATCCTCAGTTCCGCCAAACCAAGCCCGCCCCTAATGGACCATTTCCGCCGCCTGACATAATAATGATCCGATCAGCCCTGAAACGGAAAACCATGCTGACGGCGGAAGAAAACGAGCTCCTGACCCGTGTGGGGCCGGGCACCCGCATGGGAAACCTGCTGCGGCGCTATTGGCAGCCCGTGACGGGCCTCGCCGACATGGAGAACCGCTGGACCTTGAAGGTCCAGATCTTCGGCGAGAACCTCGTGCTGTTCAAAACCCGCGGCGGCACATTTGGCCTGATCGCCGAAGCCTGCCCCCATCGCGCCGCCTCGCTCGCCTATGGCATCCCGACCGAGGACGGCATCCGCTGCGCCTATCATGGCTGGCGGCTGGACGCTGAGGGGCGCTGCCTCGAACAGCCCAATGAGAGCGACACCCATGCGCTCAAAGGCAAAGTGGTCACCAGCGCCTATCCGGTCCAGGAATTGGGCGGTCTGCTGTTCGCCTATCTCGGGCCCGAGCCCGCGCCGTTGCTGCCCCGCTTCGACGGCTATGTCAGCCCGCGTGCCATCCGCCATATCGGCAAGCGCATGATCCCCTGCAATTGGCTGCAGATCATGGAGAACTCAGTCGATCCCGTGCACACCGAATGGCTGCACGGCGCGCTCTACGAATTCCGCAAGGGCACCAAGGTCGCCATCTCCAAGCACCACGCGAAAATCGCCTTCGACGAATTCGAATTCGGTATCATCAAGCGCCGGCTTTTGGAGAACCAATCCGAGGAGTCCGACGATTGGCGCGTAGGCCATCCGCTGGTTTTTCCCAATGTGCTCGCGGGCGGCAGCGGCGGCGGCCTCTGGACGCAGCAGATCTTCCAGATCCGTGTGCCGATGGACGACACCCACACCATGCATTTTTGGTATCACGCCTATATCCCGCCCGCGGACGCCGATGTGCCGGCGCACCTTCTCAACCGCGTGCCCGTCTACGAACCGCCGGTGAAGGACGAGAACGGCGAATATCTGCTCGATTACATCCACGCCCAGGACATCATGGCCTGGGTGACCCAAGGCCCCATAGCCGACCGCACCAAGGAAAAGCTCGGCGCGTCGGATCGCGGTCTTGTGATGTATCGCAAATTGCTCAAGCGTGAGATGGAGAAAGTCGAACGCGGCGAAGACCCTATCGGGCTCGTCCGCGATGCTGCAAAAAACACCGTCATCCCCTTGCCGCGCGAGAGGGGAAAGGACATGTATTCCGACGGCTTCGTCAGCCAATTGCGCAGGCAAATGTCGAATTTCTCCCCCATCGTCGATGAACTGATCGAAGTCTTCACCAAGAACCGGGGCCGGGCCACCCAACGCGAGCCTGTCCCCGCAGCCGAATGAGAAACGGATCATGCGCGTGAAAATTCTGTTAGCCGCTTTGCTTGCCTGCGCGAGCGTGCCTGCGCTCGCCGATGAGGGCATGTGGACCTTCGACAATTTTCCCGCTGCCGCCGTGAAACAGAAATACGGCGTCACCGTCGACCAGAAATGGCTCAATCATGTGCGGGCCAGCGCAGTCAGACTTGCCGGTGGCTGTTCGGCGTCGGTCGTCTCACCCAACGGGCTGGTGCTGACCAACCATCATTGCATCGCGGGCTGCGCACAGAACCTCTCCGCGCCCGAGCATGATTACGTCAAGAATGGTTTCTTCACGGCGCGTCTCGAGGACGAGCAGCAATGCCCGGGCACGCAGGCGGAAATCCTGCAGACCATCGGCGACGTCACGACCACGATCAGCGCCGCCACAAAAGGAAAGTCGGATGCGGATTTCGCCCGCGCCCGCAATGGGGCCATCGCCAATGTGGAGAAGCAGGCCTGCACCGGACGCGAGGCGACGCATCGCTGCCAGGTGATCACGCTTTACGATGGCGGCCAGTACAAGCTTTACACTTATCGCAAATATTCGGACGTGCGGCTGGCCTTCGCGGTGGAATTCGACACCGCCTTCTTCGGCGGCGATCCCGACAATTTCAATTTCCCGCGCTATGACCTCGATTTTTCCTTCCTCCGGCTTTACGAGAACGGCAAGCCAGTGGCGACGCCCGAGCATCTCACCTGGAACGCCTCGGCGCCCAAGGACGGCGAGCCCGTCTTCGTCGCAGGCAATCCGGGCGGCACCGACCGGCAATTGACCGAAGCGCAACTCACGACGCTGCGCGATGTCACGCAGCCGTTTTCATTGATCCTGGGCTCGGAGCTGCGCGGCCGTTATACGCGCTTCGCTGAGGAAAGCGCCGAGCACGCGCGTATCGCCAATCGCGATCTGTTCGGCCTCGAAAACGGCTTGAAGTCGCTGCGCGGCCAACATGAAGCGCTGCTGCAGCCTTCGCTTTTTGACGACAAGCGCAAGGCCGATGCGGCGCTGAAAGCCAAGGTCGATTCCGACCCGAAGCTCAAAGCGGAAATTGGCGATCCCTGGGCCGAGATCGCGCGCGCGCAAACCGAACGCATCGCGCTGGCCAAGCCTTACAATTTCCTTGAAGGGCGCGCCGGATATGGGTCGACGCTTTTTCGTTACGCGCGCACCCTCGTTCGGGCCGCGCAAGAGCGCGCCAAGCCCAATGGCGAGCGCTTTCGTGAATATGCCGATGCGCGCCTGCCGCTGGTCGAGAAGACCTTGCTCGACCGCCAGCCCGTGGAAACCGATCTCGAACAGCTGAAGCTGGAATTCTGGTTCACCAAATTGCGCGAGGAGATGACGGCGGACGCGCCCGAGACCGCTTTGGTCCTGGGCAAGGATTCGCCGGAGAATTTGTCGCGCGCACTCATCGCGTCCAAACTCGCGGACCCCACGCTGCGCAAACAATTGTGGGAAGGCGGCGCCGCGGCCATTCGCGCCTCGAACGATCCGATGATCCGCTTCGTGTTGCGAATCGATGATGCGGCGCGCGCTGTGCGCAAGGCCTTCGAGGAACGCGTCGAGGGACCCACGGACCGTGCGTCCGAGCGCGTCGCCAAGGCGCGTTTCGCGGTTTACGGCACAAGCGTCTATCCCGATGCGACGTTCTCCTTGCGGCTGTCTTACGGAAAGGTCGCGGGCTGGGCCGAGCCGGGCCGCGCGATTCCGCCCTTCACCAATTTCGGCGGGCTTTTTGCACGTGCGACGGGCCAGCCTCCGTTCCAGCTCGCGCCGCGTTGGGTCGACGCCAAGGGGAAAGTCGACGACAAGACCGTGTTCAACATCTCCTCCGACAACGACATCATCGGCGGCAATTCCGGCTCGCCTCTGATCAACGCCAAGGGCGAGGTGATCGGCGCCATCTTCGACGGCAATATCCATTCGCTGGGCGGCGAGTATTTCTTTGACCCGAAGGTGAACCGCACGGTTTCGGTTTCGACCGCCGCCATGACCGAAGCCCTCATCAAGGTCTATGGCCGCAACGCGCTTGTCGCCGAACTCACCGCGCCCTGATAGAGTGCGCGGGCCGCGGCTAGGGGGATAGCTAAGTATATGAGTAGAATGAGAAAACTGCTTCCGGTAGCCTGGCTTGCCGCAGCTTCTGTCCTTGCCGCCTGGCCGGCGGGGGCGCAGACGAATGCGCGCGTCCCCTATCCGCAGAGAGTCGTAACCCTTGTCACGCATTCGAGTCCGGGCGCCGGCAGCGATGTCTTTCTGCGCGAGCTGGTGAAATATCTGCAGCGCTATATCGCCGCCACGTTCATCGTGGAGAATGACGAGGGAGGTTCCGGCGCAAAGGCCGTCTCGCGGGTTGCGGCGGCCAAACCGGATGGCAGCATGTTTTATGCCACGACCCCGACCTTCATTCTGACTTCTCTTCTAAGCAAGCCCACCAACACCTATCGCGACCTCGAACCGGTGGTGAATTTCTTCACCGATTCGGAAGTCGTCTACACGCGCAGCGACGGGCCGTACAAAACGCTCAAGGATGTCCTGGATCACGCCAAAGCTTCGCGCGGCCGCTGGGGCGCCGCCAATCCCGCATCCTTGGAGCGCCAGGCGGCGGAGCAATTGAAGACCGCGGCGAAGGTGAATGCCGCCGTCGTGTCGCATGAAGGCGGCGGCGATCTCATGATCAATGTGTTGAACGGCACGCTCGATATGGGGGTGGGCGAGATCGAAGAAATTCGCGCGCAGCTCGAAGGGCGCAAGATTCGCGTTCTCGCGACGTTCAACGAGAAGCGGATGGCAAATTTTCCCGATGTGCCCACCGTGGAAGAGCTCGGCTACAATGTGACGGTCAAGAAGTTCCGTGGCGTGGCCGGCCCTAAAGGGTTGCCGCCCGCCATCACCAAGATCTGGGACGATGTGGCCCAAAAAATCCTCGCCGACCCGGAATTTAAAAAGACCTATGGCGCGGAAAGCCTCATTCCGAATTTCATGTCCCA
Organism: Micropepsaceae bacterium; assembly: GCA_035318785.1. GTDB lineage: Bacteria > Pseudomonadota > Alphaproteobacteria > Micropepsales > Micropepsaceae > CAIYRG01. The sequence continues at coordinate 5,880 of DATHDZ010000169.1, read as the reverse complement.
CGACCAATATGGGCCGTTCATCACGAAATTCGCCGCCGATACCGGCAACTTCCTGAAATCGACGGGCGTCATTCGTTGATGCGCAGAGATCTCGTTTGCAGCGCGATCCTGTTGTGCATCGCCGCGCTTTACTATGTCGCGACGACCGGCATTCAGGTGAGCACGTTGGAGGACGAGGTCGGACCGCGCGGCCTTCCCACGGTGCTTGCCGCGCTTCTGGCCATGGTTGCGATTATCATCGGCGTGCGCGCTTTGGTCTCGTCACCGGCAGGCGCGGGAGATGAGACGGAGGCCGAAGCGCATTGGCTGCGCGCCATTGGCATGCTCGCGATCGGAGCGCTCTATATCCCTGTCGCATCCGTTCTCGGCTATTGGCTGGCGCTCGCGCTGCTGATTCTTGCCGTGCCGGCCTATGAACGCATGAAACCCTCCTGGCGCATGTTCGCGGTCGCCGCCGGCGGTGCCACCTTCTTCTGGCTCTTGTTTGACGTCGTGCTCGGCGTAAGACAGCCCGAAGGCATCCTCTTCTAGGACCAAAAACAGCATGGACCAGTTCGCGCAAGCGCTGACGATGCTCGTCACGACACCCGTCGTGCCCGCGGCGCTGGCCGGTTTGATCTGGGGCATTTTGGGCGGCGCGATGCCGGGCCTCTCCGCCTCCATCACCATGGCGCTGCTTCTGCCCTTCACCTACACGCTTGCGCCGATGCCGGCGATCGTGATGCTCGCCACCTGTTATATCGGCGCCGAATATGGCGGCTCGATTCCGGCGATCCTGATCCGCACGCCGGGCACCAATGCCGCCGCGGCGACCGTGCTCGACGGTTACGAAATGAACCGCCAGGGCCGCGCCGGCGAGGCGCTTGGCATTTCCTTGTGGTCCGGCGTGGTGGGCGGGCTGTTCGGCCTGACCATGTTGATCATGTTGACCGAACCTCTGTCGCGCCTCGCGCTCCTGTTCAAGCCGACGACCTATTTCGGTCTGGGCATTCTCGGCCTTTCGGTCATTGCCTCGCTGTCGAGCAAATCGCTGCTCAAAGGACTTGCCGCGGCGCTTCTCGGCCTGATGATCGCGACCATTGGCACCGATCCCATCTCCGGCGTCAGCCGGTTCACCTTCGGCACCCCCGATCTTCTCGACGGGATCCAGCCGCTTTTCATCATGGTGGGACTCTACGCCGTCACCGAACTGATGATGCGGTCGGGCGTCGCCAGCAAGATCATGAAGCCCAACGCCTCCATTCGCGTGCGGCTGCCGCGCTTTCCCATGATGAAGAAGATCGCGCGCTCCCAAGCCATCGGCTGCACCGTCGGCACGCTCGAAGGATTGATGCCGGGCGCGGGCGGTACGATCGCCTCCTTCATCGCCTATAACGAGGCCAAGCGTTGGTCGAAGCATCCGGAAAAATTCGGTCACGGCTCCGAAGAAGGCGTTGCCGGGCCGGAAGCCGCCAACAATACGGTCGCAAGCGCATCCTTGATCCCGCTTCTGAGTTTCGGAATCCCGGCATCCAACTCCGGTGCGGTGCTGTTGGGCGGCCTCCTTATCCACGGTCTGTTGCCGGGGCCGCGCCTGTTCGAACAGAACGCCGATGTGATCACCGGACTCTATGTCGGCTCCTTCGTCGCGGACATCGCGCAAGTGATCATCGGAATCCTTGTTCTGCCCCTCTGCATCTGGCTGGTAAACCGGCCGAAGCCCTATCTCTCCGCGTTCATTTTCGCGCTCGTCCTTTCCGGCGTTTACACGGTGCACATGTCGCTGTTCGACGTCGGCATCGTGCTGTCGGCGGGCTTGCTTGGCTATTTCATGAAATATTTCGGTCTGCCCTTCCTTCCCGCCGTGCTGGGCGTGGTCTTGGGCGTCAAGCTCATCGAATCGAATTACCGCCGCTCGCTGGTGCTATCGGGCGGCGATTTCGGCATCTTCCTCGAAGATCCCATCGCCATCGCGTTCTTTGCGCTGGCGGCGATCATCATGATCGGATCGCTGGTGAATGAATGGCGCGCGGCGCGCGCACGTAAAGCGAGTCTCGCATGACGATCTCCGGAGAACTGGCGCGATTTGCCGCGCAAGTCGACGCAAACAAACTGCCCGATCGCGCGCGCGAAACCATCCGGCTTCTGATGCTCGATGTCGCCGGCCTCTGCGTCGCGGCGCGCAACAACGACTATATCGCCGCGGCGCGCGCGAGTGCCGCTTCCACGGGTCTCGCCACCGCCTTCGGCCATGGCGGTGGGTTCGGCCCCTATGATGCGGCGTTGATCAACGGCACCGCGGCCCACGGCGAGGATTACGACGACACCTTCGAAGGCGGCCCGGTTCACGCTGGCGCGGTCATCGTGCCCGCCGTGTTGGCGGTCGCCGAACATCGCCGGCTGCACGGCGCTTCTGTCGTGAAGGGTATCGCGGTCGGCGTCGAGATCATGTGCCGCATGAGCCTGGTCGCGCCGCAAGCCACGCACAAAGCCTCGTTTCATCCGACCGCGGTGTTCGGTGCGCCCGCGGCTGCGGCAGGTGTTGCCGCTGCGCTCGGCCTACCCGCGGAAAAAATCGCCCATGCCATCGGCGTCGCGGGAAGCCTTGCCTCGGGCATCATTGAATATCTCGCCGACGGCAGCTGGACCAAGCGGTTGCACGCCGGCGCCGCCGCGCAAGCGGGAATCCGGGCGGCGCTCCTCGCCGAGGGCGGATTCACCGGCCCCGCAACCGTGCTCGAGGGCCAACACGGATTCTACAAAGCCTTCGCGCCCTCCAAAGCGCCGGACTTCACGCCGCTGCTCGACCGCTTGGGGCTGAGCTGGGTTCTCGAAACCGTAGCATTCAAACCCTATGCCTGCGGCACCATGACTCAACCCTTCATCGATTGTGCGATCGAGCTGGCGCGTTCGGGCGTGAAAGCGGACGATGTGGTCAGCATGGTGTGCGAAGTGGGCGAGGGGACCGTGCACCGTCTGTGGGCGCCGCTGAAACAGAAGCAATCGCCGCCCAATGGCTATGCCGCGAAATTCTCCACGCCCTACTGCATCGCGGTAGGATTCATCGATCGTAAAGCCGGCTTTGAGGAATTTACCGATGCGCGCGTCGCCGATCCAAATTTGCGCAAACTCGCCGGCACGGTCTCCTATGTGATCGATCCGGAAAGCGAATATCCGAAGAATTTCACCGGCCATATCCGCGCGACCCTGAAGGACGGCACGGTCCGCGAGGTCCGCAAAGCCCATATGCGCGGCGGCGCGCACGAGCCTTTGTCGGGAGGCGACATCCTCGAAAAATTCTACGACAATGCGAGGTTCGGCGGTTGGTCGCGCAACCGGGCCGTGTCCCTCGCGGAAGCCTTGGACCGCATCGCCGCGGGCTCAAGCGCCGATCTCACGATTGCAAGAGGATGAGCATGCAGGAATTGGAAGGTTCGGTTGCGATCGTCACGGGCTCGGCCCGCAATATCGGGCGCGCCATCGCGCTTGATCTCGCCGAAGGCGGCGCGGCGGTCACGGTGCTCACGCGTGCGGATATGGCAAACGTGAAGGCGGTCGCCGCCGAGATCGAGTCGCGCGGCGGGCGCGCGCTGGCGCTCCAGGCGGACATCACCAAGCCCGAGGATGCGCAACGCATCGTGGACGAAACCATCAAAGCGTTCGGCCGGCTCGACATCCTCGTCAACAATGCGGGCATCCGGCCGGAAGGCGCGTTCGAGACCCTGACATTGGAAGCCTGGGACGAGGTGCTGGCGGTGATTCTCGACGGCACCTTCCTGTGCTGTCAGGCCGCTCTGCCGCATCTGGAGAGAAGCGGCAAAGGCGTCATCATCAATATCGGCGGATTGACAGCCTACACCGGGGCCTCCCATCGCGTGCATGTCATCACCGCCAAAGCCGGACTCGACGGCATGACCAAGGCGCTGGCGGTCGAGCTCGCGCCGCGCAAGATCACAGTCAATCTCGTGGCCCCCGGCATGATCGAAACCAAACGGGACGGCGAAGAACCGGTTCATCGCAAGACCCGCACGATCCTCGCGCCTCGCCGCGGTCAACCCAAGGACATATCGTCCATGGTCCGGCATCTTGCAGGACCCAATGGCCGTTACATCACCGGACAAACCATCCACATCAGCGGCGGCGTCTATCTGCCTTAACCCATCCGTATCTCTCGCCATCGGCACTTAACGCGGATGCGAACAGGTCGCCTTGCGTTGATGGCGGAACCCCGGTTCGGGATTGCTGAACATCGACGTGCGCGGCTTTACCGGCGGCAACAACTTTAATTTCGAGGTACCGCTAAATTAGATCATGCGCCCAACCGGCATGACGCCTTTGTGGGTTGAAATTCTTTACGACAAACTAGGGCGATATCGCGCCGTAGAGCGCCATTCCTCCCCTATCGAGAAGGCATTCGATATGGACGAAGCCGGCGGCTCGGAGCGTATGCGGCTGCTGTTGCCGTTCAAGATAAAGAATTGGGTTCTTCAGGGTCCCGCGATAGTGGTCGCAATACAGCAAGAGTCCACCAGCTTTGAGGCACGCCCGCGTCCGGCGAAGAAGGTCAGGTAGTCTGTCCCGATGACGCGTTTCGTGCGCAGCTTGCAGCGTAAGCACGGCATCAAATTTCCCGAGTGCCGCGTTCCACTCCGGCTTGCGGAAATCACGTTTGACGAATTTGACTTTCGCCGCAAGCGGACCGAGCTGCTCGCGCGCTAAGTCGTGCATCGCCCCAGAGAAATCGAGCGCGACGTATTGGAATACGCCGCAATTCTTCAGGATAGGCGTTGCCAACTGCCCGGGACCAGACCCCAGCTCCAGAATCCGGAGCGGATGGGATGAACGGGCGTTGAGGGCGGCCGAAAAAGCACGGAAAAATTCCGGTCGCCAGGGCCGGTTTATAGCTGTTCGTTCCATCCAGGCGCGAGCCTGCTCCGGATCGTGAAAATCGATGGGACTGGGAACGTCTCGTGGATTCATCTATGGCCCTTATACCAACCGCGCCAGAGTCGGCATGATCGCGAACCCAAAACGCCAGCGCGTGCTGGCAGGTGGGGAACACAAGGTACCCGGCGCAGATGAGTCGATCATCTGCTGTTGACGAAACCCGGTCGTTATCACCTTTCGAAATGGACGTCTGTTTGCAGAAAACCGCACGTTCCCGCCCGCCGCCGTGATGGGCTGGTTCTGACTCTTTGCGGACGTTTCGTTGTCTCGTCTACTTTCTCAGGGCCGCACGTGCCTTGGTGGACTTCCGGTCCTAGCTCTCGCTCGGCCCTACGTCTCCGCAGTCCTCTCCTCCGATGGGTAGGCAACGTCCAAGGCCGACATTTAGCGCGCGGTCAATGCGATACAGTTTGCCGCGTGTTGTTTCCTCGGGCAGCAGAAACGTCGGTATCTCGTCAAAGCCGGAAAATTCCGGAGGGAGTCGACGAATCTCACGCAGGTAGACCAAGTCTCGGCCAAGAAATCGATCTCGAAGCTCCCTAAAGCGAGCGACTGTTCTCGTGTTGCCGTCCCTCGCGTTCAGATATATCTCGGTCATAGCGTCAACTTCATTACACACATACGCGTGCAGCGCTTGATCGTCCATCGTCTCCGCCAAGGTCTTGCACGGATTCTCGCGCAAGATTTTCGGCGGCGTACTTCCAATGGCGCGATGATCGTCTGCTGTCATCGCCAAGTTACTCTTGCGGCATGGAACTTTCGTCATGCAATTGAGCCCCCAGTAATCGAAATTCACTTGTTGTTGTCGTTTGCTCCCCTGGGATGGCCCCACTTAACTCAGCCATCAATATCGGCACGTGCCGATATTGTCGGCCAAGCCAACCGCCAGTCGCTCCGTATACTGATAAAAAGATGCGATAGGGAACTCTTAGCGTTTCTTTTCACTTACTGCCC
>DATHDZ010000168.1:0-4513 GCA_035318785.1 Micropepsaceae bacterium | reverse complement strand
GGACCCAATCACAAACGGCACGCAAGGCGGCGGGTGATGCTGGGCGCCGTATTCGCAAGCACCGTATGGCTGCTCGTGTCCTGGGGATTTTCTTGGTACGTCGCGAACTTTGCGCATGACGACAGGACCTATGGCTCGCTCGGCACCATGATCGGCTTCCTGATGTGGATCTGGCTCGGACAGATGGTCATTCTGTTCGGCGCCGAACTGAATTCCGAATTGGAACAGCTCAGATAGAACCGTCACCTGCGGGTGAGCGCCTGTTGGTAGGCCTTGCGTGCATCCGACAATTTTTTCTCGCACCTCTCGCGACGCTCGCGGAAATCGGCGCGCTGTTGTCGCGCTTCTTCGTCGAGCGCCGCTTTGCGCTTATCGATCGCGGCCAGGGCGCGCTGCTCTTCGCGTTTGATGTCGGCAAGCGCCTTCTCCGCCGCCTCGACCGGTGCGCGGTCGGCTCGCGGGCGGGCCGCCGCCTGCGGCCGCGGCGCCGGCCGCGGTTTTGACGCCGGCTGTGGTTTCGATTGTGGCGGCACCAGCCGCAATTGGGGCGGATCATGGCGCGGCGGAGGCTTGGGCGGCGGCGGCGATTTGGCCTGCGCCGTCGTGGGAGGTTCCTTCTTCGGAACGTTGGGGACTTTCGGCAAATCGGGATTTTCGCTGAACGGGGCGTTGGTGCCCACGGGCCGGCGCAGAACGACGCCAGGTTTCGCCAAAGCGGCAGTGACCGCCTGCGCATCCTTGGTTTCCGACGCCACGCCTTCACGGAACAGATTCTGCCGAGAGCCCCACGCCTTCAGCGCCGCCGCGCGCGAGGGCGCGGCGACCGCCGTGTCGTAAAAACCGAGATGGGCTTGGAAGACCTTCAACGGGCGCGGCATAGGCGAAAAATGCGGGTTGCCGGAGGCGGTTGCAAGCACCCTTTGGGCGCTTGCGGAAAGGGGCGCGAAATAGGCTAAATCTCCACGATCAAGGAGGCCTGGGGATGCAACAGGGCGGGTGGCAATGGCCGGGCGGCAAGCCCATTGCCGTGATCTTCAACATCTGCCTGGAGGCGTGGTCGAACGGCGGCGACTCGGCTCGAAATCGCCGAATTCATGCTGCAGAAAAGTGCCTGACATGGACCCGGCGGTAGACCAACGAGCGACATGGCCCGACGCGATCCACGCCCATTTCCGCCGGGCGTGCATCCGACAGGTGGGCTATGTGCCCGATGCCGGCCACAGCCGTCTGATCCAGCGCTGCATCGAAGACCCGGATATCACCGATGTTGTGCTGACCACCGAAGAGGAGGGGGTGGGCCTGGTCGCGGGTGCAGCGCTTGGCGGAGAACGCGCCGCGCTCCTCATGCAGAGCAGCGGCGTCGGCAATTGCATCAACATGTTCTCGCTCATCCGTACTTGCGGATTTCCTTGCCTGGTGCTGGTGACGATGCGGGGCGAATTCGCCGAGTTCAATCCGTGGCAAGTCCCAATGGGCTCCATCACCGAGGATTGCTTTCGCCTGTGCGGCTTCCTCACCTATCGCATCGATGATCCGGGAGATGTCGACGACGTCGTGGGCGCCGCCTGCGACATGGCGTTCGCAAGCAACATTCCGATTGCGGTGCTCCTCCCACAGCGGTTGATCGGCCGGAAGGTTTGGAGCAAATGATGCTCGATCGGCGCGAATGCGTGCAGCATCTCCTTGCGGATCGGGGTGACCTTCTGGTCATCAGCGGGCTTGGCGCGCCGACCTATGATGTCGCCGCGGCCGGCGATCATCCGCTCAACTTCTATTTGTGGGGCGCGATGGGCGGCGCCGCCATGATCGGGCTGGGTTTGGCTCTCGCGCGGCCGCAAGCCAGAATCGCGGTGATCACCGGCGACGGCGAGATGCTGATGGGCTTGGGAAGCCTTGCCACCATCGGCGTCAAGCAGCCGCAAAATCTCGCGGTTCTCGTGCTGGACAACCGGCATTACGGCGAGACCGGCATGCAGGCGAGCCACACACATTACGGAATCGACATGATCGGCATCGCGAAGGCCTGCCGCTTTCCCGAAGCGCGCGCCATCTCGCAGGAGAGCGAACTCGATGCCGCGCGGCGCCTGCTGCATTCCGGCAGGGGCCCCCTTTTCATCCAGGCCCAGGTCAAGTCTGACGAGGCTCCCCGCGTGCTCCCGTCGCGCGACGGGAACGAGATCAAGCTCCGCTTCCTTCAGGCGGTGGCGAAGCTCAATCAGGTCTGATAGTCCATAGCGCATGACGGCAAAGATCATCGACGGGCTCGCCATCGCGAGATCGGTTCGCGTCGGCATCGCAGAGCGTGCGGCCTTGTTGCGCCACAAGGGCGTGTCTCCGGCCCTGACCATGATCATGGTGGGCGATAATCCTGCCTCGGCGGTTTACGTGCGCAACAAGGTTCGCGCTTGCGCCGAAGTCGGCATCCATTCGAACGTGTTGCGCCTGCCGGCAGAGACCAGCGAAAGCCATCTGCTCGATTGCATCCGCAAGCTCAACGTGAATCCCGATGTCCACGGCATCCTGGTGCAGCTTCCGCTGCCGGCCCATATTTCGCCGCAGAGCGTGCTGCAGACGATCTCCGTCGCCAAGGATGTCGACGGGTTCCATCTTTACAATGTCGGCGGCTTGGTGATTGGCCGCACGGTTTTCCCGCCCTGCACGCCCTATGGCGTTCAGAAGATTCTCGAATATGAGGGAATCGAGCTGGAGGGTAAGAACGTGACGGTCGTGGGCGCCAGCAATATCGTCGGCAAGCCGCTCGCGCTGATGCTGATGCAGCGTGAGGCGACGGTGGCCATCTGCCACGCCAAGACCCGCGATCTGGCCCAATATACGATCCTTGCCGATATCGTGGTGGTCGCCGCCGGCCGCCCGAACCTGATCGTGGCCCCCATGATTCGCACCGGAGCCGTCGTGATCGATGTCGGCATTAACTTCCTTCCCGGCGGCCGTCTGGTCGGCGACGTCGATTTCGAGGGCGTGAAGGAAAAAGCGTCCTACATTACGCCGGTTCCGGGCGGGGTGGGCCCGATGACCGTGACGATGCTGCTGGAAAATACCGTCGCCGCCGCCGAGCGCACAAGTGGGTTCCATCTGGTTCCCGCCGAGCTGGGCCTCGCCGGATCGTGAGTGAACGAAATATTTGCAATCGCGGGTGGAAGGTGCCGATGCGTATCAGGCGTGATAGAATCTTGAATCATCCATCGGGAAGAATCGCAGTGCGTCTTTATCGTTTGTCTCTCAGTACCGCTCTCGTGCTTTTAGGTCTGTCCGCCGTCTCGGCCCAAACCGTGACGCGAGCTCCGGTCCAGACCGTTCCGGGCATGCCGCCCGTGATCGACCCCGCCAACCTCTACGGCGAAGCAGGCGCGGGAAAGTTCAGCCCGGCCACTGCGGGCGCGCTATCGCGCGTCTATGTCCCGAACGTGAAGTCGGGCGATGTCTATGTGATCGATCCCGCCACGTTTCAGGTGGTCGACCATTATCAAGTCGGCGGCAACCCGCAGCACATCATTCCCTCCTGGGATTTGAAGACTTTGTGGGTGGCCGGGTCGGCCGAGCGCAAGCTTCCCGGAATCCTAACGCCGATCGATCCGACAACGGGCAAGCCCGGAACCACGGTGAATGTCCAAGACGCGTACAATCTCTATTTCACGCCGGACGGCAGCTCGGCGATTGTCGTTGCCGAAGCGTTGAAACGGCTGGAATTCCGCGATCCCCATACGATGGCTTTGCAGACAAATCTGGCGACCCCGCAATGCTCGGGCGTCAATCATGCCGATTTCTCCATCGATGGCCGCTACGCGATTTTCACCTGTGAATTCGCGGGCGGCGGCCTTGCCAAGATCGACATGGTCGCGCGCAAGGTCGTGGGCTACATGAAGCTCACCAGGCCGAACATGCCCGGCATGCCCGGCATGCCGATGAACTCCATGCCGCAGGACATCCGCATCGCCCCGGACGGCAAGTTGTTTTATGTCGCCGACATGGATGCCGACGGCATCCATCTGATCGACGGCGATGCGTTCCAGGAAATCGGCTTCATCCCGACAGGCCGCGGAACGCACGGGCTTTATCCCAGCCGCGACGGCAAGAAGCTCTACATCACCAATCGCGGCACCCATATGGGCGACACGAAGCCCAAAGGGCAGGGCAGCATCTCGGTGCTCGACTTCGCCACGCGCAAGATCGAGCGGAACATTCCCATTCCCGGCGGCGGCAGTCCCGACATGGGTAATGTCAGCGCCGACGGAAAATATCTCTGGCTGTCCGGGCGCTTCGACAGACTGGTTTATGCCATCGAAATCGCAACCGGCGACGTCAAGACGATCCCAGTCGGCACGGAGCCGCACGGCCTCACCATCTGGCCCCAGCCCGGCCGCTATTCGCTAGGGCACACGGGAAACATGCGTTAGGCATTTTCCCGCGAAGAGTCCTCCCTCGCGACATTTTATGACGCGTTTCCGAATGCCTCGGCGTCGGGGGGTTTTACAGAAGTCGCAAGTTCCCGCGC
>DATHDZ010000167.1:0-3028 GCA_035318785.1 Micropepsaceae bacterium | reverse complement strand
ACCCCGGGCATGAAGGTCACGGCTGTGATCCATCCCCTCAAGGACGGCACGCATGGCGGCCAGTACATGGCGGTCACGCTTCCGGACGGCACCGTGAAGGGCAACCCGAACGGAGCAGCCAACGCGAACGCCGGCGCGGCGAACTAACGAACGATCCGATTGATAAAGGGCGGGCAGCCGAAAGGCTCCCGCCCTTTATCTTGCGTGGCGCTACACGGGCGCACACCGAGTCCGCGATTCAATCGCCGGAGACTTCCTCCAACCCCACGTCATGCCCCCAGAGGCGCTCGATATGCGGCATCATTTGAGCCTTGAGCTGCGCGTGAAGCGGCACGCCGCGATGCATGCGGTGTTCCAGGAAAAGCTTCCTGTTGCCCCTGAGATTGGCCCCGGTGACCTGGATGTTGGGATCGGCTTCGCCGATATCGTATTGGCGCGCGAGAGTAGAACGAACACGCCGGTAGCCCGCCTCGTCGTGGATGGCCGAAACGCTGAGAACAGTCGCGTCCGCCTGGTCGGCGAGGGCAAACAGCCGAAAATCGCGTATCAGCTTGGGCGATAGGAATTGTTCGATGAAACTTTCGTCGCGATAGTTTGCCCAAGCATTCTTCAGCACGACGCGCCAATCGCTGGTTCCGGCGAAGGCCGGAAACCAGAGGCGATCTTCCTCGGTCGGTTCCTCGCAAATGCGCTTAATGTCAGACATCATGGCAAAACCGAGCGCATAGGGATTCAGCCCGGAATATCGGGGATCGTCGAACTCGGGCTGGAAAACAACGGCGGTGTGGCTTGCCAGAAACTCGAAGATCGCCCCTTCGGTGAGAAGACCCTTGGCATAGAGCATATGCATGATGGTGTGATGCACGAAAGTGGCGGCACCCTCGTTCATCACCTTGGTCTGGCGTTGCGGATAGAAATATTGAGCGAGGTGACGCACGATGCGCAGGATCTCGCGCTGCCAAGATTTCAGCGCGGGCGAATATTTCTCCAGAAAGTAGAGCAGGTTTTCTTCGGGTAGCTTCGGGTTGACGCCCTGTTCGTCTTCGTCGATTTCCCAGCTATTGCGGTCCGGCGGCGGCGGCTCGGCCCCTTGCGGCAGCGTGCGCCACAACTCGCTGTAATCCTCTTCGGCATGTTCGGCGCGACGGCGCTGCTTCTCAAGCACGCGCGCGCGCGATGGGCGCGGCGGCCGGCGGTAACGGAACACACCCTGATCCATCAGCGCGTGCGCGGAATCGATCACGGCTTCGACTTCGGCGTGACCATAGCGTTCCTCGCAGGCGGCGATATAGCGCTTGGCGAAGGCGAGATATTCCAGAATGCTTTCTGCGTTGGTCCATTGTTGGAACAGATAATTGTTCTTGAAGAAATGATTGTGACCGAAGGCTGCGTGCGCGATGACGATGGTCTGCATCGTCATCGAGTTCTCCTCGAGCAAATATGAGATGCATGGGTTGGAATTGATCACCATCTCATACGCCAAGCCGATATGACCGGCGCGATAAAGGCCCTCCTCGCGCGCAAAGAGCTTGCCGAACGACCAGTGATGGTACATCAGCGGCATGCCCATCGCCGAATAGGCATCCAGCATCTGCTCGGTGGAGATGATTTCGATCTGGTTGGGATAAACCTCGAGCTTAAGTTCCTGAATCGCGATTTCCTCCACCGCCTTCAGGACGCGGTCGAGTGTCTCGAAAGTCCATTCCGGTTCGGTGAAGAGCGGCGTAGTCACGCCGTCTCCTGCTTCCTGAACAGCTCGTGAAACACCGGGAAAATGTCGGCCGGTTTTGCGATGCGCTTGGTCGCGAAATTCTTCCAATTCTCGGCGACCATACGATAGGCACGCCACAATTCGGCGCCTGCCTCTTCGCTCGAGAACACTTCCATCTCACGTTCGTCCAAAATCTCGATGTAGGCGTAATATTGGCAGATCGGCATCAGTTCTGTTTCCAGAAGCTCCGCACAGCGCTTGGCATTGCCCGATTGCGTATACCCATCTGAAGCTTGCGCCGCATAGATATTCCAATCGGCCGTCGCGTAACGCTCCCTTTGGATTTCCAGCATTTTCTCCAGCGCCGTGGAAACGATCGTGCCCCCCGATTGGCGCGAGTAGAAGAAGGTCTGTTCGTCCACTTCCTGCGCATCGTGGGTATGGCGGATGAAAACGATGTCCACTTTCTCGTATCGGCGATTCAGAAAGAGGTGAAGCAGCACGAAAAATCGTTTGGCTAGGTCCTTCTCGCGCTCACCCATCGAACCGGACACATCCATCAGGCAAAACATAACCGCCTGACTGGTGGGCTGCGGCTGCTCGCTGAACGCATTGAAGCGCACGTCCAGCGGATCGATGAACGCCACCCATTTTCGGCGCGCGTTCAGCCGCTCCAGCTCGGTTTTCAGCGCCAAAAGCCGCGCATCGTCTCTCGCCTCCGCGGCATCTCCCTCCAGCAGCACTATCTCTTCTTCGAGCGCCTTGATTTCCGCGAGGCTCGGACGCTTGAGCGCCAGCCGGCGACCGAAGGAATTGCGCATGGTGCGGATCAGATTGATTTGGTTCGGCGAGCCCGCCGTCGTGATGCCGGCCCGCTTCCAATGCTGCGAGGGCACTTCGGAAAGCGTGGTACGCACCAGATTTGGAAGCTCGAGGTCCTCGAAGAAGATGTCGAGGATCTCCTCCTCGCTCATCGTGAACTCGAAATCGTCGTCCATTTCGCCGGAGGTCGCGGCATCTTTGCCCGATCCTCCGCCTTGGCCCGGCGGCGGTTTCTTGATCTGATCGCCAGGGACGAATTCCTTATTGCCGGGAAGCACGAAATCGCGCTTACCGCCTTTCTTGGGATCGAGCCGAAAGCGCGGCTCTTTGGTCCCCTGGGTGGAGATGCGGATCTTGCGCCCTTTCGCGACATCCGCGACGCCCGAATCCTTCAGGCTCTTCTGTACGGCCTCCCGAATTTGCGCACGTGCGCGGCGCAGGAAGCGCTGGCGATTGGCCAGGCTCTTACCTTTCGGATTCAGCCTCCGGTCAATG
>DATHDZ010000166.1:0-32542 GCA_035318785.1 Micropepsaceae bacterium | reverse complement strand
CGCTGACCTACGAAGCGGTCGCGCAGACGACGGCGGTAGGGCTCGGCCAGACCACCTGCGTCGGCATCGGCGGCGATCCGGTCAAAGGGACCGAGTTCATCGACGTGCTGGAACTGTTCCTCGCCGATTCCGAAACCAAATCCCTGATCATGATCGGCGAGATCGGCGGGGCTGCCGAGGAAGACGCGGCCGATTTCCTGAAGCGCTCCAAAGTGAAGAAGCCCACGGTCGGTTTCATCGCCGGCGTGACCGCGCCGCCGGGGCGTCGCATGGGCCATGCCGGGGCCATCATCTCCGGGGGCAAGGGCGACGCCGCGTCCAAGATCGAGGCGATGAAATCGGCCGGCATTCGCGTGTCGCCAAACCCTGCAGCGCTCGGCACTACCCTGGCAGAACTGCTCAAGAGTACCTAACTCATGGACGCTGGCTGCCGGCGTGGCTGCCAGGCCGTAGAGCATGGTATTTTAAGCAAACTGCGCTACGCCTTTGGCTCATTGAAGCGTTCTTCTTCACGAGCAGGGCGCAGGGGGGCGCGCCCGACATTGTCCCCCGCAACTTAGAACTAGCAAGTATTTGAAATGACTGCGGAATCAAAAGAAAACCGGACCCCGAAGGGGACCTCGCCCAACGAGGTTCTCGACGCCACATCCTTTCTGTTCGGCACCAATGCCGCCTTCATCGAAGGCCTTTACGCGCAATATCTGGATGATCCCAATTCCGTCGACGGCACCTGGCGGGCCTTTTTCGAGGCGCTCGGCGACCGCGGGCTGAGCCCGACCCAATTGGGCCGTGGGCCATCCTGGCGCCGCGACGGCAAACTTGCGACGGAGAACAGCGAGTTCCTCTCCGCCCTGACCGGCGATCCCGGTCCCGCGGCGAAGAAACCCGTCCCCACGCCGATACCGCCCGCTGTCCGTCCCGAAGCGGCCGAAGCCGAAGCCCAGGCCTCCATCCGAGCCATCCAACTCGTGCGTGCCTATCGCGTCATCGGTCATCTCGAAGCCAATCTCGATCCTTTGGGCCTGGAGAAGAGAAAATCGCTGCCGCAATTGCAGCCCTCGTTCTATGGCTTCCACGAGTCCGACCTCGACCGCCCCATTTTCATCGACGGCGTCACGATGGGGATGGAAACCGCCACGCCTCGCCAACTCGTTCAGATCTTGCGGCGCATCTATTGCGGCCCGATCGGCTACGAGTTCATGCATATCAACGATCCCGAGCAGCGCGACTGGCTTCAGCGGCGCATCGAAGGACCGGACAAGGCCATCAGCTTCACGCCCCAAGGCAAGCGCGCGATCCTGAACAAGCTCATCGAAGCCGAGGCCTTCGAGAAATTCTGCGCCGTGAAATTCGTCGGCACCAAACGCTTCGGCCTCGACGGCGGCGAGTCGATGATCCCGGGCATGGAGCAGATCATCAAGCGCGGCGGCCAACTCGGCGTCAAAGATATCGTGCTCGGCATGCCGCATCGCGGCCGGCTCAATGTGCTGGCCAATGTGATGGCCAAGCCTTATCGCCAGCTCTTCCATGAATTCCAAGGCGGCTCTGCCAAGCCCTCGGATGTGCAGGGCTCAGGCGACGTCAAATATCATCTCGGCGCTTCGTCGGATCGCGCCTTCGACGGCAACAATGTCCATCTCTCCCTGACCGCAAACCCCTCGCATCTCGAAGCGGTGGACCCCGTGGTCTTGGGCAAATCGCGCGCCAAGCAATTCCAATATGGCGACAAGGTCACGCGCACATCGGTGATGCCGCTGCTGCTGCACGGCGATGCTGCATTCGCCGGGCAAGGCGTGGTGGCAGAATGCTTCGCCATGTCCGGCGTCAAAGGCTTCCGCACCGGCGGCACGATCCATTTCATCGTCAACAACCAGATCGGCTTCACCACTGCGCCCGCCTATGCGCGCTCCTCGCCCTACCCGTCCGACGTTGCCTTGATGGTGCAGGCGCCGATCTTCCACGTGAACGGCGATGACCCCGAAGCGGTGGTGCATTGCGCCCGCATCGCGACCGAGTACCGGCAATTGTTCCACAAGGACGTCGTCATCGACATGTTCTGCTATCGCCGCTTCGGTCATAACGAAAGCGACGAGCCGTTCTTCACACAGCCTTTGATGTACCGCGCCATCAAGGATCATCCCTCCACGCTGGAGCTTTATTCGAAGAGGCTCATCCAGGAAGGCGTCGTCACCGAAACCGAATTGGCCGACATGATCGCCGCCTTCCAGAAGCGGCTATCGGACGAGCTCGAAGTCGCACAATCGCATCTGCCGAATAAGGCCGATTGGCTCGACGGCGCTTGGGCGGGGCTGGAGACGGCACCCAGAGGCGACCGCCGCGGAACGACCGAGGTCGATCTTGAGTCGCTGAAAAATGTCGGGTTTGCCATCTCGCACGTTCCCGAAAACCTGGGCGTTCACAAAACCATCGCGCGCCTGATGCAGGCCAAGCGCAAGATGATCGAGACCGGCGAGGGAATTGACTGGTCGACCGGCGAAGCGCTCGCATTCGGGACGCTGCTCGACGATGGATTTCCCGTGCGGCTTTCGGGCCAGGATTCCTCGCGCGGGACCTTCTCGCAGCGCCATTCGGTGCTCGTCGATCAGGAAACCGAAGAGCGCTATGTGCCGCTCAACCACATCCGCGGCGGACAGCCCGAATTCGAAGTGGTCGACTCGCTGCTTTCGGAAGAAGCGGTGGTCGGCTTCGAATATGGCTATAGCCTCGCCGAGCCACAGACATTGGTGCTCTGGGAGGCGCAGTTCGGCGATTTCGCCAACAGCGCGCAGGTCATCATCGATCAGTTCATCGCCTCGGGCGAGATGAAATGGCTGCGCATGTCGGGCCTCGTCTTGCTGCTGCCCCATGGCTATGAGGGCCAGGGACCGGAACACTCCTCCGCCAGGCTCGAGCGTTATCTGCAGCTTTGCGCGGACGACAACATGCAGGTTGCCTGCTGCACCACGCCGGCGAATTACTTCCACGTGCTGCGGCGGCAGATGCAGCGCAATTTCCGCAAGCCGCTGGTGTTGATGACGCCCAAATCGCTTCTCAGACATAAGCGCGCGGTGTCCAAATTGTCCGAGTTCGGACCGGGTTCTTCGTTTCACCGGGTGCTTTGGGACGATGCCGTGTCGGCTCCCGATTCGACGACGATCAAGCCGGTTCCCAATGAAGAGGTCGCACGCGTCGTCCTGTGCAGCGGCAAGGTCTATTACGACCTGTTCGAAGAGCGCGAGAAACGCGGCGAGAACCGCATCCAGCTTTTGCGCATCGAGCAGCTTTATCCGTTCCCGGGGCTGGCGCTCACCGACGAGCTGACGCGTTTTCCCAATGCCGAGATCATCTGGTGCCAGGAAGAGCCTAAGAATCAGGGCGCCTGGACATTCATCGCGCCCTTTATCGAAAGCGTGATCGAAGAATTGGGGCGCAAAGGACCACTGCGCTATACGGGCCGCAAAGCCTCCGCCTCTCCCGCCGTCGGGCAGATGAGCAAGCATCAAGCCGAACTCAAAGACTTCCTCAACGACGCGCTGTCGCTGTAATCAACGGGCAGAAGAGATCCAAGATGAGCATTGAAATCAAAGTGCCGGCGATGGGCGAATCCGTCACCGAAGCCACCATTGCCCGTTGGCTGAAGAAGGAAGGCGATGCCGTCAAGCAGGACGAAACCATCGTCGAGCTCGAAACCGACAAAGTCAGCGTCGAGGTGCCCTCGCCCGCGGCCGGCGTGCTCGAACATATCGAGGTTCCGCAGGGTGGCACGGTGAATGTCGGCACGGTGATCGGCCAAGTCAGCGAAGGGGCGGTTGCAGCGAAGCCGACGAAACCCGAACCCAAGCCCGCGACAACGCCGGCACCCAAGATCGAAAAGACCGAGGCGAAAGCTTCGGTGCCGGCCGCCGCTCCGGTTCCCGCGCCGCCGCCTTCGGTACGGCGCATCGCCGAAGAGGAGAAGCTCGACACCGGCGCCATCCAAGGCTCCGGCAAGCGCGGTCAGGTGACAAAAGCCGATGCGCTCGCCGCGCTTGAAGCAGTGAAGCCGGCGCCCATCGCGCGGCCCGCGCCCGCACCATCGGGTCGGCGCACACGAGCCGAGCGCGAGGAGCGCGTGCCGATGTCGCGGCTGCGCAAGACCATCGCGCTGCGTCTCAAGGAAAGCCAGGAAATCGCCGCCCAGCTCACCACCTTCAACGAAGCCGACATGTCCAAGGTGATCGCGGCGCGCGCGTCCTATAAGGACAATTTCGAAAAGAAGCACGGCGTCAAACTGGGCTTCATGGGTTTCTTCGTGAAGGCTTGTGTCGCGGCCCTGAAGGAGATTCCCTCGGTGAATGCCGAGATCGACGGCGACGACATCGTCTATAAGAATTATTACGACATCGGCGTCGCGGTCTCGACCGAGCGCGGGCTGGTGGTCCCGGTGGTGCGCAACGCCGATCAACTGTCGTTAGCCGATATTGAAAAACAAATCGGCGACTTCGCGGTGCGCGCGCGCGACAACAAATTGAAGCTCGAGGAATTGCTGGGCGGCACCTTCACGATCACCAATGGCGGGGTATTCGGCTCGCTGATGTCGACGCCCATTCTCAACCTGCCGCAGACCGGCATCCTGGGCATGCACAAGATTCAAAGCCGCCCGGTTGCGGTTGGCGATAAGATCGAGATCCGCCCGATGATGTATCTGGCGCTGTCCTACGATCACCGGTTGGTGGATGGACGCGAGGCCGTCACGTTCCTGGTGCGCGTGAAGGAAAATATCGAGGACCCGCAGCGCCTGTTGCTGGATCTATAATTCCATGGCCGACAATTTCGACGTCGTCGTTATCGGGGGCGGCCCCG
The DNA here is from genome assembly GCA_035318785.1 of Micropepsaceae bacterium. Taxonomy (GTDB): domain Bacteria; phylum Pseudomonadota; class Alphaproteobacteria; order Micropepsales; family Micropepsaceae; genus CAIYRG01. The sequence continues at coordinate 27,700 of DATHDZ010000166.1, read as the reverse complement.
GCGGCTACAATTGCGCCATAAGGCTGGGCCAACTCGGGCTTTCCGTAGCCTGCGTCGACAAGCGTGGGTCATTCGGCGGCACTTGCCTGAATATCGGCTGCATCCCCTCCAAAGCCCTGCTGCATGCGAGCGATCTCTATGAACTCGCGAAGCATGATTTTGCCCGCTTCGGCATCACCGGCACGCCCGGCATCGATCTGCCCGCCATGATGGCGCACAAGGACAAAGTGGTCGGCGAGCTCACCAGGGGCGTCGAATTCCTATTCAAGAAGAATAAGGTCGAAGGCATCGTCGGCGAGGCGAAGATCGTGGCGCCCGGCAAGGTCGCCGTGCAGACCAAGACCGGCGGGCGGGAAATCTCCGCCAAACACATCGTCATCGCCACCGGCTCCGACGTCGCGCCGCTCCCCGGCATCGCCATCGACGAGAAACGGATCGTGTCATCCACCGGCGCGCTTTCGCTCAATCCCATTCCCAAACGGTTGCTTGTGGTGGGCGCGGGGGTGATCGGGCTTGAGCTCGGCTCGGTCTGGCGCCGGCTCGGCTCCGAGGTGCTGGTGATCGAATTCCTCGACCGCATCGTGCCAGGCGTGGATGGAGAGGTCGCCAAACAATTTCAGCGCCTGCTGGAACGCCAGGGCATGAAATTCAAGCTGTCCAGCAAAGTGGTGGGAGTCGAGACGAAGAGCGATTCGCTCAGCGTTGCCGTCGAGCCTGCGAAGGGTGGCGAGAGAGAAAATTTCGACGCTGACGTGATGCTGGTCGCCATCGGACGCCGTCCCTATACGGATGGGCTCGGGCTGGACGAGGCCGGCGTCAAGCGCGATTCGCGCGGGCGTGTCGTGACCGACGACCATTTCCGCACCAATGTGGACGGCATCTGGGCCATCGGCGATGTGCGCGAAGGCGCCATGCTGGCCCACAAAGCCGAAGACGAAGCGGTCGCCTGCGCCGAACGCATTGCAGGCCGCGCGGGCCATGTGAATTACGACGCCATTCCATCGGTGATCTACACCTATCCCGAAGTGGCGGTGCTGGGAAAAACCGAAGAGGAATTGAAGACGGCGGGCATTGCTTACAAGGTCGGCAAGTTCCCGTTCACCGCGAACGCCCGCGCCAAGACCAATCTCTCCACCGAGGGTTTCGTGAAGATTCTCGCGGACGCGGCCACCGACCGCGTGCTCGGGGTGCACATGATCGGACCCGACGTCGGCAACATGATCGGCGAAGCCTCGCTTGCGATCGAATTCTCCGCCTCATCCGAAGACATCGCGCGGACCAGCCACGCGCATCCGACGCTAACCGAAGCCATCCGTCAGGCCGCGATGGCTGTCGATGGCTGGGCCATGCAGATGTAACTGCCGCTCCGACATGCGAAAAGCCCCGCGAGTCGCCTCGCGGGGCCTTCCAAGAGAGAGGCCATCGGTCCTTCGCAGGAAGCCCCTCTCAATTTCGCACTCAGCCCTTGTCGAATTTCAGATTCAGAGCGCCAATCCCGGCTGCCACGTTCAAGCCGGTGTTGCCTTCGATGCTGATCGGCTGCAGGGCGATCGACTTATCGAAGCCGCCCAGCAGTATATTGGCGCCGGCGCCAACGCCCACGGTCGCGCTCGCGGACACGCCGCCATATCCGCCTTCCAGCGCACCCGGCTTCATGTCAGAGGACGGAGCGACCACGTCCCAGATGAGGACGCCGCCCTTGGTGTAGCCGACATCCACGCCGACCTTGGAAATGCTGCCGACGTAATGTTCGCCGAAGCCCTTATTCGGAACGTAATTGCAGCGCACTTCCTTGGACGAACCTAGAATGTAACCCCAGCCGCTGTCGACGTTGCAGGTCAAGACACCAATCTTGACGCCGGCCGCTTCAGCCGGGACCGCAAGCCAAGCGCTCGCCGCAAATACGGCTACGCCAATCGTCATGCCAATTTTCTTCGACATTTTAGCCTCCTGGTTCCCGTTAACGAAGGAACAGTCGAAATTCATGCGCCGCGACGCAAAGCACGTCCGGCACTGCGGAGGAAACGTACGCGTGAGGCGGTGGTTCCGGTTCCCGGGATACTGTTACTATCCTGTCACCCACGGGTCATAGGTGCCGAAAGTCCAGATATAGCCTTCCGGATCGCGGCAGGAATAAGCGCGGCCGCCGTAATCCTCATCGGTGGGAGGCCGCAAGATTTCCGCGCCGGCTTTTTTCGCGCGCGCGTGATGCGCATCCGGGTCGGTCACCACAACATACACGCTGTGGGTATTCGTGTGCTGCGGGCCCCGCGGTGGCTGCATCCATTGGCCGAACTCTCCTTCATGAGGATGAGAGCCGAGCATGATCATGCCGTTGCCGAAAACAAGTTGGGCATGCACGATGGTGTTGTCCGGTCCAGGCACGACGAGATGTTTGTCGAAGCCGAACGCGTGCACGAGAAATTCGATCGCTGCCGGCGCGTCAAGGTAGCGCATCGTAGTGATCGTGGTGCATCGCGTGTTCTTGGCGAGCTCGGCCATGGAGGTGCTCCTTGAATTAATTCGGCCCTGCGGGGATACGCTCAGGCGTGCGGACATGTTCGGGCCGGAAACCCATGCCGATCAGACGCGCCGTCATGCGCCGCAAGACGACAAAACGATCGAGCAGGTTCAGGAAGAAGGGCGGTTTGGGATTTCGTTTCAACGTGAGCACGCGAGCCATGACGCGATCCTGCACGATCATCTGCAGTTTTTGTGTCAGCCGGGTCGGCAGCTCCCGGCGCTTCTGAACCTTTTGCAGGTCGGAAAACGAGGGCGCGCCGTTCAGCAGCGGGGCGGCCAGGATGTTGGCCGCCGCCACCGCATCCTGCACCGCGAGATTGATGCCGACGCCGGCGACCGGCGACATGGCATGCGCGCAGTCGCCGATGCAGAGAAGCCCGGGCCTGCACCATTCTTCCAAGCGGTCGACCGCGACCGTCAGCAGCTTGATCTGATTCCAATCCGTCAGTTCTGTCACGCGGTCGGCAAATTCCGGCGCCACATGCACGATCAGCTTGCGGAAAGACTCGAGTCCGGCTTGGCGCGCGGCTTCCGCGCTACCTTTGGAAATCACGAAGGCGCATTGCCAATAATCGCCGCGGTCCAGGGTGACGAAGATCGCGCCTGCCGCGATGCGCCCGAGCGTCGTGGAGGGATCGCTCGGCCTTTTGGAGAGCCGCATCCAGAAGACGTCGATGGGAACGCCAAATTCCTTACGCGCAAGCTGCGCCTGTTCGCGCACAAGGGAATGCCTGCCGTCCGCGCCGACCACAAGGGCAGCCTCAACTCGCAGCGGTCCTTGCTGCGTATTCGCTTGAACGCCGGTGACGCGTTTCCCCTCGGTGAGAAGGCCGGTGACTTCGGCTTGCATCAGCAAGGAAAAATTGGCGTAGCGCCGCGCGTGAGCGGCGAGAAAATCGAGAAAATCCCATTGCGGCATCAGGGCGATGAATTTGCAATGCGCCGGTACGTGGGAAAAATCCGCGAGTCGGATCGGCACACCACCGATCATGCCCGAGAGCTCCTTCAGTTCCTGATGCGGACGTTTGAGGAATTCGTCGAGCAACCCAAGCTCGTGGATGATTTCCAACGTAGAGGGGTGCACCGTGTCGCCGCGAAAATCGCGCAGGAAGTCGGCATGCTTTTCGAGCACGATCACATCCACGCCGGCGCGCGCGAGCAAGAACCCCAGCACCATGCCGGCCGGGCCGCCGCCCGCGATGCAGCAGCACGTCCGTTTGGTCTCTAGGGGTGGGGCGGAGGCCAGGCTGTCGCCTTTTTGACGTCGGGATGAATCATACCATCGCGCGGCAGGCTTCGGCGCAAGAGCGGCAGGCTATAACGCATTCCTCCATGCCTTTGAGTCTCTCGCAATCATTGGCGCACGCTTCGCACACCTCGACGCAGAGCGCACAGGTCTGGCGGTGGAATTGGCTCTTATGCGCCATCAGATCCGCGGCCAATTGGCAGACCGCAACGCAATCCATCATCAGCCGGAAATGTTGGGACCGGACATGCTCACCGCCCATTTCGAGGCATTCGGTCATCGCCGAGGCGAGGCAGATCGCATGGCAGCGCAGACATTGTTCTATGCAATGGCGCGTTTCCTGAGAGAACTGATTCATCGGCAAGATCCCTGGCGGCGACAGCTTCGCAAGAACGCGAGGCCATAGTTTCCGTTCCGCTGACGCGGTTTTGCGCAATATCCCGCCGTTACGCTATCGGCAGAAGCCCTCTTTTTCGCTAGTTTGAGGCAACGAGCGGGAACGTTCCGAGAATTGGGAGGCCATCATGTCGGACGAAAAGTCGGATCGGTTAGAGCGGCGCAGCTTTCTCAACCGGATGGCGCTGACGGCCGGCGCCGCGCGGTTCTCGCCGGCGCTTCTCGCCGCAGCGGTCCCGGCCACTCTCGCCATACCCGCTGAAGCCGCCGAGACGGCCGCTCCCAAGGGCGAAAGCGGCTACACCCCTAAGCTTGCCGCCTATGCAGCGGCACTGCTCTATGAAGAGATTCCCGCCGAGGTGAAGCAGCGCGTCAAGGACTGCATCACCGATACGGTCGCGGTGATCCTCTATGGAGGCAAGCTGCCCTGGAGCCAGATGGTCATCGCCTATGCGAAGCGCACCGGCCCTGGCGGCAAGAGCCACATCCTCGGCACGGGCGGAATGATGGTGCAGGCGCCGTCGGCCGCGCTGGCGCACGGCGCCATGACCCATGCCTTCGAACTCGACAATCTCACCGATCCGGATTCGGGTTCGCACCCCGGCGCGGCCATGTTCTCGTCCGGCCTTGCCGTGGCGCAGGAGCGCGGGCTCGGCGGCGCTGCGCTCATCACCGGAATGACAGCCGGCGCCGAGGTGATGATCCGCATCGGGCACGCGGCAAAAGGCACGCTGGAACCGCGCGGCTTTCACGCGCCGGGCACGACGGGCCCATTCGGCGGCGCCGTGACCGTGGGCAAGCTCCTGCAATTCGACGCCGGCAAAATGACCAATGCGCTCGGCATCGCCGGATCGCTTTCCGGCGGATTGCTGGAATTCGCGCATTCCAACACCGGCGCCATGGTGAAGAAGCTGCATCTCGGGCGCGCCGCAGAATCCGGCGTGCTCGCGGCGAGCCTCGCGTCGGAAGGATTCACCGGACCCGACACGGTTCTGGAAGGCGAGGCGGGATATCTGCACGCCTTCTGCAACGATCGCGACACAACCGAGCTGACGCGCGGCCTGGGCCAGGACTATGCCGCGATATCCATCATGATGAAGCGCTTCGCCTGTCACATCACGGCGCACCGGCCCGTAGAAGCCATGCTCGATCTCAAGAATGAATACAAATTCTCCGCCGCCGACGTGGAATCGATCGCCATCACCGGCAATCAACGCATGGCGACCACCAACAATATCCCCGCGCCGCCGGACGTACTGCTGGCCCAATACAGCATTCCGTTCTCGGTCGCCCTCTCGCTCTACCGCAATCCCATCGATCCGGACTCGTTCGACGAGAACGTCATGCGCGATCCGCAAATCCTGGCAATGGCCGCGCGCGTGAAGATGGTGATCGAGCCGGGTCAGGCACGGGAAAATCTCACCAGCACCGTCGCCGTTACGTTGAAAGGTGGCCGCGTTGTCACGCGGCGCGTCACCGCCTTCATGGGAACGCCGTCACGGCCGCTCGACCGGGCCGGCATGCGCGAGAAATTCATGCTGCTGACCAAACGTTTTCCCGCCGCCGATATGGGCCGGTTGTTCGACCGGCTGCAGGGGCTGGAAAACGAAAAGACGCTGGACTGGATTTCCGTCTGATCGCCTGAAGGCGCCGTCGTTTCTCTTTCACATCGTCCAGCCGTCGGCCCCCGCGACGGCCGGCTCCCAAGCCGCGCGCATCCCATTGCGCGTTCCATCATGCGACGAGTCAGCAGGTGGAACATTACCGCCGCGAACATTCACGCAAAGATCATAGATTCTGCAAACGATTTACATGTGAGAACTTTACCGTCTGCGCGCGGGTGATGCTGAACATTTGAGCTGACCGGGTCGCGACCGGCAGCTCATGCGGCATCCACACGCGACTTAAGACCTACCCAACGCGCCAAGCGGACGTGGGTGTGTGCCCGATTTTCTTTCCAATCATCAAAGGGGACCGAGATGAGCATCAACTTGCTTACGAAGACATGTTTCCGCGCCATGGGCGGGGCCATCGCGCTTGCGGCGATTGCGGTCGCTGCGACACCGTCCGCTGCCAGCGCCGCAGATGCCGGTTCGGCATGCGGCTTCAGCGGCGGCATCCGGCACGTCGTCTACATCCAATTCGACAATACCCATCTTCTCCGCGACAATCCCAAGGTGCCGTCCGATCTGACGCAGATGCCGCATCTGCTGAACTTCATCAAAAACAACGGCACGCTGTTCAACAATGACCATACGATTCTGATCTCGCACACCGCGGGCGGCATCCTGTCGTCATTGACCGGACTCTATCCCGACCGTCATGGCCAAATCGTGTCGAACAGCAATGTGCGCATTTCCAGCACCGGCACGTTTTCTTTCCCGAGCTCGTTCGGCTACTGGACGGACCCGGTCGCGGCCACCGGCACACCGACCGTGCCTCTCATGGTCGGACCGGACGGCAAAACCGTACCGGCGCCTTGGGTCGCGTTCACGCGCGCGGGTTGCAATGTTGGCGGCGTCGCGACCGCGAACGCCGTGCTGGAGAACACCGGCACGGGCGCAACCGGCGATATCACCAAGGTGTTCGGCAGCGGCTCCCCGGAATTCATCGAGGCTCAATCTTCGAATGCCGCGGCTTTCGGCACGGCGGCGCGCGCCCTGGCGCAAACCGACTTCGTCGGCTTCGCCATTCATTGCGCTCAAGCCGCGTCCATGTGCGCGAGCGGACATGACGATCTTCTGCCGGAGGAGCCCGGCGGATATACCGGGTTCAAAGGTCTGTTCGGAGCAAAAGCGATCAATCCGCTGGTTGCGGGCGGCCCGGTGCTCAACGATCTCCTCGGCCAGCCGATTGCCGATCCTTTCGGCCAGCCAGGCTTCCCCGGTTTCGATGGAATGTCCGCCGCGGTGACATTGGCTTATGTCGCGGCGATGCAGGAAAGCGGAGTCCCGGTAACCTTTGCGTATATTTCAGATGCTCATGATTTCCATGGCGTATCCGGCAACCAGCATGTCGCGTTCGGCCCTGGCGATCCGGGTTATGTCCAGCAGTTGCGCGATTATGACGCCGCCTTCGATGCGTTCTTCAAACGCCTGGCGGCCGACGGGCTCAACAAAGACAATACCCTGTTCGTGTTCACGGTGGATGAAGGAGACCATTTCGCCGGCGTGCAGAAGACCAATTGCAACGGCGTCTCCGTTCCTTGCGTTTACGGTCCGAACGAGGTGGGCGAAATCAACGCCAATATCGACACCCTCATCACGCATCAGTTTCCCACGCTTGCGTCATCCTTCCTCGGCGCACCGGCGCCAAACACATTCACCGTGCACGGCGATTCAGCCCCGACGTTCTACCTCGCCAAGAAGGGCGCCGGCCCTTTGTCCCAGACCGATCCCATCACCCGCAACTTCGAACGCACAATCGCCGGGCTGACGGCGGTGAATCCCTACACGACCCAGACGGATATTCTGATGGAGCGCATGGCCGACCAGACCGGAATGAAGGCGATGCACATGTTCACGACGGGCGATCCCAACCGCAATCCGACATTCGTATTCTTTGCCAATCCCGACTATTTCATCACCGATTTCCCGGCGAGCACGTGCGAGACCTGCATCAATCCCTTATTCGCCTGGAATCATGGCGACATCCAGCAGGAGATCGGCCAGACTTGGCTCGGCATGGTGGGGCCCGGCGTCATGCACAAAGCGGCCTCCGACGTGTGGACCGACCATGTGGATGTCCGGCCGACAATGCTCGCGCTTCTCGGCTTGAACGACAGCTATCTCCATGACGGCCGGGTTGTCGTGGAGGCGCTCTTTCCTTCGGCGGTCCCTCCGACCTTGCGCACCCACGCCGGGGTGCTGAAAAATCTTGGAGAGGTCTATAAGCAGATCAACGCGCCGTTTGGGAATTTCTCCTTGACCGCAGCGGCCGCGTCGACCACTGCCCTCGTCAGCGGATCGGATTCGGATGACAGCACCTATGTCTCGATGGAAAGCCAGATGCAGGCGCTGATCGCCGAACGGGACGTGCTCGCTCTGCGGATGAAGACCATGCTCGACGGAGCACTCAACGGGCACGCGATCAATGTCGCGCAAGCCAATCAGATGATCGCCCAAGGCAAGGATTTGCTGAACCGCACAAAGGCGCTCTTGCCCTAGCATTTCCCATCACGCCTCGCGCCGTCGGGTCCACGCCCGGCGGCGCATTTCCCTCCAAGAGTCGGCGCGTTCCTGAGAGTGCCGAGTTCCCGCTTGAAACTTACGATATTGGCGAACGTTAGGATTCCGACTCCTCAGTGAAAAAGGAGAGGATCCATGTTCGCAAAAACAACGCTCAAGCGTTCGGCCACCTCGGCGGTTCTGGCGACGGCTCTGGTGGTATCGGCCTGCGGCACGACACCGGGCGACCGCGCGGTGTCGGGCGGCCTCCTGGGAGCGGGCGCCGGTGCAGCGATCGGGTCAGTGACGGGAAGCGTCGGACGCGGCGCGCTGATCGGCGGCCTTGGCGGCGCGGCCGTTGGTGCTTTGACGAGTCCCAATCAGGTCAATCTCGGCAACCCGCCGTGGCGGCGGCAGGCCGGCGTCTATCACCGCTGTGTGCGCTGGTCCTCCTCCACCGGGCGCTGCATACGCACGACCTAGACATTATGCGATGCGCGAGGCGTCACGGCGGCAGCTGAGACGTCTCCCGCGCGCAAGCCGCGGCGCGAGCGAGCAGGAAATCGCGCTCCCGCGCGTTGCGTGTAAGCGATGCGGCGCGTTCGAACTCCGCGCGTGCTTCCTCGAATCGGGTGAGCTTGAAGAGCAGATCGCCGCGCACACTCGGCAAGAGATGATAGGCCTTGAGAGAGGGTTCGCCGGTCAGCGCATCGACGAGCTCGAGGCCTACCGCCGGACCGAATGCCATCGCCAGCGCAACCGCACGATTGAGCTCCACGACGGGCGACGGTAGGAGGTGGGCAAGCGCTTCGTAGAGCGCTGCGATGCGCCGCCAATCGGTTTCCGAAGCCGTGCGGGCGCGGGCGTGACAGGCGGCGATCGCGCCTTGCAGCGCATAGGGACCCTCTTCCCCACCCAGCGCCTCGGCACGGCTCAGCGCGGCGAGGCCGCGGCGAATGAGCATCTGATCCCAGCGAGCGCGATTCTGATCGAGCAGCAGCACGGGTTCTCCCGACGGGCCGATCCGCGCCCGCGCGCGCGACGCCTGAATCTCCATCAGCGCGACAAGGCCGTGGACCTCAGGCTCGTTCGGAGCGAGGCCGGCAAGGATGCGCCCCAAACGCAGCGCCTCTTCGCAGAGCTGGGGCCGCATCCAATCATCGCCCATGGTCGCCGAATAGCCTTCGTTGAAGACGAGGTAGAGCACCTCGAGCACGGACGACAGGCGGGCGGCGAGCTCCGCCCCACGCGGCACCTCGAACGGGACCCCCTCCTTGGCGAGGGTCCGCTTCGCCCGAACAATGCGCTGGGCGATGGTCGGCTCGGGGACGAGGAAGGCGCGCGCGATCTCGTCGGTCGTCAGACCGCCGATCAAGCGAAGCGTGAGCGCCAAGCGCGCTTCGGTCGAGAGCACCGGATGACAGGACGTGAACATCAGACGCAGGAGGTCGTCGCCTACATCATCGTCGAGTGCGGCATCGGGATCTGGCGTGGCCATCTCGTGTTGGGCTTCGATTTCGCGGCCAAGCTCTTCGTGCTTGCGCTCAAGCCGCTTTCTCCGGCGCAGCAGGTCGAACGCCCGATTCTTCGCCGCAGCCATGAGCCAGGCGCCCGGATTGTTCGGTACGCCGGATTCCGGCCATTGCTTGAGCGCAGCGACGAGCGCGTCTTGTGCCAGTTCCTCGGCGAGGCCGATGTCGCGCACAATGCGCGCCAAGCCGGCGATGAGCCGGGCGGATTCGATCCTCCAGACTGCGTCTATGGCGCGATTTGTGTCGGTAGCCGTCACGGCTACCGACTAGAGCATCTTCCTCCGCTCGCGCAAGCTGACGCGCGAAGCCGCGGCGACGGCGTCATGCCTGTTTGCGCTGCTTGGCCTTGTCCTGGATATCAGAAAACCCAGCCGCAGCCTTTTGAACGTCGGCAGGGAAGTCCGACATCTCCTGAACCTGGCGCACCTCGACGATTTCGTTTTCCGAGCCAGGGATGCGTTTGGCCCATTCGATCGCATCATCCTTCGACGTCACGTCGATCATCCAGTAGCCGCCAAGGACTTCCTTCGCCTCGCTGAAGGGCCCGTCCGTCACCTTGGGTTTGCCGCCGGCAAAGGTGACGCGCACGCCCATCGAAGGCGGGTGAAGGCCATCGAGCGCAAGCAGCACGCCGGCTTCTTGCAGGGACTGATTGTATTTCATCATTGCCTCGACGGCCTTGGGATCGGGCATGGTACCGGGTGCCGCACTTTCGTACCCCTTGGGAATCATCAGCATCATGAAACGCATGGTCCTATCTCCTTCTGCCTTCTGGTTTGTGAGCCGGGCCTAGGGTCGATGTTGACCGGATTGAACCTGCTCTACTGCGACGACGAATGACGGCTCACCGGATCGACACGGGGGCGGATTTTTTGATCGAGCCCATTTAGCCGTTATCGTCAAAGCAAACTCCGACTTCGCGCACCTCGACGGTTGCCCACTCAGCTGCGGGGCATTCACTGGCGATGCGGATCGCTTGTTCTTTGGTCCGGCAATCGATGAGGAAAAAACCGCCGACGATCTCCTTGGATTCTGCGAAGGGTCCATCGAGGATGGTGCGCTTGCCACCCCGGCTTTCGATCCGCACACCCTCGGCATCGGACTTAAGCGCGTTGCTGGCCTTGTGTATGCCGCGGGCCTTGAGATCTTCTGCGAAGCTGAGCATGCGCTCATAGGCCAGACGCCCTTCTTCCGGCGGTCGGGTTCGTCTTTTTTCTCCCGGTTCCAAGATCAACAGCATGTATGCCATGACACCCTCTCTTCGGTGGCCGGTCGTGACGATAACGCCGTGTCATCGGCGCCGCCAAGCGAGAGCCTGATCCAAGGGACGCCGGTTAGCGCCCCCTGGTACCAAGGTCAGCTGGCGGTTTCCTCGCAATTGACCATCCACGGGATGCCAAAGCGATCGACAAGCATGCCGAAGCGAATGGCCCAGAAGGTCTTTTGGAGCGGCATATTCACTTTCCCGCTTTCCGCGAGCGCATGAAAGATGCGTTCCGCGTCTTCCGGTTTTTCGATGCCGATCGAGACGGAAAAGCCTTGCGGCTTTTGAAAGTGAGCGGGCGGTGCGTCGGAACCCATCAGCACCTGGTCGCCCACGATCAGGCGCGCATGCATGATCTTCGGGCCCCATTCCGCGGGCACGCTATTCTCTGCCGGCGAGCCGGCGTGGGTGATCATCGCGACGATCTTGCCACCGAGAACCTGTTCGTAAAACCTGAACGCGGCCTCGCATTGCCCATCGAATATCAGATAGGGATTGAGTTGCATCGTACTTCTCCTTCGTTGATCGCGCTTTAGGCGAAGTCCGCCGCGTCGAACACCTGGCGAAGCTCGCATTCACCGTCGCCTGCCACATTCAGGAACCGCTTGGTGAGTTCGATCGCTTCGGCCTTGGACTTGGCTTGCAGGAGCGCGAAGCCGCCGATCACTTCCTTCGCTTCGGTGAAGGGCCCGTCGGTCACGGTCAGTTGCTTCCCGGAACGGCGGACGCGCGCGCCCTTGAAGCTTGGCAAACAACCCTCGGTCGCGAGCAGTGTTCCGGCCTTGGTCATCTCCTCGAGCTTGCCCATTTGGGCCATGTGCTCCTGGCTTGGAGGTTCGTTTGTCTCTTTGGTCTTGTAGATCGATAAAAAACGCATTGTCGTGTTTCCTTCTGGTTCCAATTAATGGGTCGCGGACACTTGCGCGCGAAGCTTCTCTTCGGCCTGCTTAAGCTCCGGCGTCAGCGCCTCGCCGAAATCATCCGCTTCGAACACCTGGCGAATTTCGATTTCGGTTTCCGTGCCGGGCATCGGATTGGGGGCGCGCTTCACCCATTCGATGGCTTCTGCTTTCGACTTCACTTGGATCAACCAGAAGCCGGCGACCAGTTCCTTGGTTTCGGCAAAGGGTCCATCGATAACGGTGCGCTTGGAGCCCGAGAATTTGACGCGCGCGCCTTTCGAACTTGGCTGGAGGCCCTCGCCCGCCAGCAGCACGCCGGCTTTCACCAGCTCTTCATTGTACTTTCCCATCTCCGTCAGGAGTTCCGTGCTCGGCAGTACGCCCGCCTCGGAATCCTTGTCCGCCTTGACGATGATCATGAACCGCATTGTCTTTCTCCTTCTGTTGGGAGCGGAGTTGGCAGCGGCCTTGGCCGGATCCGAACCCTCGCTCTACTGACACGTCGAACGAGGGTCCGCGAGATCGACATCCGGGCGAAATTATTTTGGCGAAGGGCAGATATTTGCCGCCCACCTGTCTTCGCTGACGCTCCGGCAGGGCATAAGATTTTCTAAGCCGCGCTCCGCTCGGCAAGAAAATCTAATGTGGTGCGGGCGGAGGGACTCGAACCCCCACAGGCCTTTCGGCCCTACGGATTTTCTTACCAACTACGACTTTCGCCGCCCGCGCCGTAGCCCTATCGGGGGAAGGCGCGGTTTGTGGTCTGGACTATCCCTTCACCATAGCGTTGGCCTTAGGTGCTGCCCGTCTAGTCTCTACGCCTTCCCTTACGGGCTTGGCTCGGGATTGCCATGTGAAAGGTTTCCCCGAATTTGAGCAGTTCTGCATCGGCGGTTTCCCGCCGAGCACTCAACCGATTAAGTCCGTTGCGTCTACCATTCCGCCACGCCCGCTTGCGCCGCCACGTATAACCGAGACGGGCGGGAGTTTTAAGGGCGTTGCGGACAACGTGTCAGCTCTGGGATGTTGTATTCGTGATGGACGCAGACGAGTGACGAAGCCCCCGCTCCGTGCTAGGCGTTTCGCCCCATGATAGTGGTGCTCGTCCTCATCTTCAGCCTGGTCGCGCTTGCCGCAGCGGCTTTCGTCGTGCTGCCGTTCTTGCGCGTGACGCCGGAGGTCGGCGAGACCAAAAGCCGCCGCCCGTGGATGGCCGCCATAGCGGGGCTGGTCACCATGGCGCTGGGTCTCGGCACCTATGCCGTGCTGGGGCAGCCGGCCATTGCCCTCTCATCGCTCACCGGCCCGTCACGGACGGATTATGCCGCCTTGATCACCATGCTGGCGCGGCGCATGCCCGATCGCCCAGGCGACATCGAAGGCTGGACGCTTCTGGGACGTGGTTATCTTTCGCTCGGCAACGCGGTCCAGGCGGAAAAGGCGCTCTCCCATGCCGTCGCGATCGCCAAAGAACGGCAGGGATTCGCGCCACCGGAATTGCTGTCGAGTTATGGCGAAGCGATGTCGGAAGCGGCCGGGCAGGTGACCAAGGAGGCCGAGGCCGTCTTCAGCCAGGTCTTGGAGGAAGACCCCCGAAACCTGCTGGGGCGCTATTATATGGGGCTGGCGCTCTCGGCCCGTGGCCAAAAGGACGCCGCGCTCCAACTCTGGGAAGGTCTACTGGCCGATGCACCGCCCCAGACGCCTTGGCGCGACGCGCTGGTCGATCAGGTGGCAGCGCTGAAGGCGCAGAGCGGGGGCGCCGCTCCCAACCCGATGGCCATGGTCCAGCAATTGGCCCAGCGGCTGGAGACGAACCCGAACGACCTCGAAGGCTGGCTGAGATTGATCCGCGCCTATTCGGTGCTGGGCGACAAGCCCAAAGCGGTGGCGGCCCTGACGCGGGCGCGCGATGTCTTTGCCAAGGAAGCCCCGGCTCAGGCTGCCCTCGCCAAAGCCGCCCAGGACAATTCGCTGAACTGAAAAACGGCAGCCGCGAAACGGAAAACGGCGGCCAGAGGCCGCCGTTTTCAAAACCCAAAGCTCCAAAACAGCTAGCTGCCCGCGACGCGCCCCTGCCACACCGGCCAGCACGAGGTTTTACCTGCGCCCTTGGCCGCCTGGTAGAGCTTCATCTGCGCCTCTTCGGCATTCATGCCTTCGGCGGTCGCAACGTAATCGCCTGTTCCTGAACACCAAACATAGAATTGGTGCGTGCCTTTGGCGAAGAAATCGACTTGACGATCCGAGGAGAAATTGCCGGCCGCAGCAACCCCTGCCGCCGCAAAAAGTACTCCCCCTAGAGCCGCGGCCAAGACGCGTTTTACGATCATCGCTCCTGCTCCTCAGTTCCGGTTAGACGGGTCCAACAATGGTTAAGCTGACATAGGCGCCGCTACGCGGCAACCCTTAATCTGTTCCGCTGTGACGAAATTATCTCATTCAAATTATGAGGCAAATTGAATGAAGTTTGGTTAAATGCCGAGGCACCGTCTTGATGCCTAAGGTTAGCGGGAATCCTTCGTGTTTTCCGGCTGAACCCCAAGCGACAACGCCAAGTCCACGATTTCATGCTCTGCCGCCTCCACCTCGAACGCGTCCCTTCCCCTGATCACAAGTGTGGTACCTGCAGGGCCCCCCGCGTCGGCGAAGAAGGGATAGCTTCCAATGCTGATCCTCGGGTGCGTCTTTTGTATGGCGGCGAGGGCTTCGGCGATCCGGCCCTCGACCAGCCTGACCGTCACGTTTCGGACGACAACGGGCACACCTTGAGCCAATCGAGGCCCTATATCCTCAAGCATCGCCGTCATGATCTTGGGCACGCCGGCCAGCACGAACACATTGCCGATCTGGAAGCCAGGCGCGACCGATATGGGATTCTTGATCAGGCTAGCACCTTTGGGCACCCGCGCCATGCGCTGCCGCCTCTCATTGAAATCGCCCGGTTTGTAGCGGGCCGCGAGCAACGCCATGGCCTCGGGATGATGTTCGACGGCCAGGCCGAAGGCGGCGCCGATGGAATCGGCGGTGATGTCGTCATGGGTCGGACCGATGCCCCCCGTGGTGAAAACATAGCTGTAGCGCGTGCGCAGCGCGTTGACCGCGGCCACAATCTCACCTTCGACATCAGGCACGAAGCGCGCCTCCGCGAGGTCGATGCCAAAAGGCACCAAGAACCTCGCGATGGTCGCGACGTTTACGTCCTGGGTCCGTCCCGACAGGATCTCATCGCCAATGACCAGTACGGCGGCTGTGATCAAATGGGCCTCATTCATGCTTATCCCTGGAAGTTGATCCTTCAAGCTGGCGCCCTGGGGTGGGCAAGTGTAAAACGAACCGCAATCTATTCGTCGTAATAAGTCTAGAAGCCGCTGGGCCGGCAAGGCCCGCGCGGTGAGAAACGAAGCAAATGTCCGAACCCGACTCCGATCTTTCCGCCGATATGGTCCTCGACCGCGATGCCATCGAAGTCGCGCGCCGTTCCGCCTTCGCGGTGGCGACGCACCGGCCGGAGGATTTCGAGGGCATGCGCCGGGCGGGCCGGCTTGCGGCGGAAGTGCTCGACCTTCTGGTCCCCGAGGTAAAGCCCGGCGTGACCACGGCGGCGCTAGACAAATTGGCCTTCGAATACACGCTCGATCACAGCGCCCTGCCCGCCTGCCTGGGCTATCGCGGCTACCGCCATACGCTCTGCACCTCGATCAATCATGTCGTCTGCCACGGCATTCCCAGCGACCGATCGCTCAAAGAGGGCGATATCCTGAATATCGACGTGACGGTCATCTTGGACGGCTGGCATGGCGATACCAGCCGCATGTATTACGTCGGCGAAGTGAAGCGCAAAGCCCAACGCCTGGTCGAGATCACCTATGAATCCATGATGCGCGGCATCGCCGCCGTGAAGCCGGGCGCCACCACCGGCGATATCGGCTACGCCATCCAGTCCTTCGCCGAAGAGCAGGAACGCTGCGCTGTCGTGCGCGACTTCTGCGGCCATGGCCTCGGGCGCATCTTCCATGCGCTTCCCAACATTGTGCATTACGGGCGGCCCGGCCAGGGCGTGGTCTTGAAGCCGGGCATGTTCTTCACCGTCGAACCGATGATCAACCTCGGGGGTTACGCGGTGAAAGTGTTGAGCGATGGCTGGACAGCGGTCACGCGCGACCGCTCGATGTCGGCGCAGTTCGAGCACAGCATCGGCGTGACGCAGGATGGCTTCGAAATCTTCACGCTCTCCCCCAAAGGTTGGCACGCGCCGCCCTATAGCTGACGGCGCGGCATCTGACGCCGTCCAGGGGGGCAGCGAAGTTCCACACTATCACGGCCATCGTCAGAGGCTGCGGCAGCGCTTTGTCGCCGGCGGCGCCGACGCGCTCCCCGATTACGAGCTGCTGGAGCTTCTGCTCTTCATGGCGATTCCCCAGCGCGACACGAAACCGCTGGCGAAGAGTCTGATCGATCATTTCGGAAGCTTCGCCGATGTCATCGCCGCGCCTGCCGAACGGCTGATGGAAGTGGATGGGGTGAAAGAAGGAACGGTCGCGGTGCTGAAGATCGTCGAGGCCGCGGCGCTGCGCCTGGCCAAAGCGAGGGTCATCGGCAAGCCGGCCCTCTCTTCATGGGAAGCGCTGCTCGATTACTGCGCCGCCTCCATGAGCCGCGCGCAGACCGAGGAATTCCACGTGCTCTTTCTCGACCGCAAGAATGTGCTGCTCGCCGAGGAGCGGCATCAGCGCGGCACCGTGGATCACACACCGGTTTATCCGCGCGAAGTGGTGAAGCGCGCATTGGAGCTCGGCGCCTCAGCGCTGATCCTTGTGCACAACCATCCGAGCGGCGATCCCACGCCGAGCCGCGCCGACATCGCCATGACGCGCGAGATCCAGGCTGCGGCCAAGACACTCAAGATCGAGCTGCACGATCATCTGGTGATCGGCCGGGGCAAGCACGCCAGCTTCAAGGCGCTCGGGTTGCTGTAAGACGAAGGCGCAAAAGCCCTTCTCTATTTCGGCTTGAGTTGATGCAGAAGCAGAGAATTGCCCTCCGAGTCCAAGCACACCGCCATTCTGCAGACGGGGCTGTGGATCATGTCGGATTTGAAGGTGACTCCCTTCTCTTTGAGATCGTCCACGAGACGCTCAAGATCCTCCACCTCGAAAGCGATCGTTCCGCCCGCAGTGCTTGGAATGTCCTTCACGAAATTGGTGATGCAAAAGCAGCCGCCGCCGGGAAGGTCGTATTCCACCCATGATCCTGCGCCATGACTGGAAGCCTTGCTGACTTTGAGCCCTAGTGTTTCTTCGTAGAATTTCCGAGCCCGCGGCACATCCGTGACCGGGTACATCGTGAACGCAACTTTCTTGAACATGAATCACCTAGCATTGTGAGAGTGGAACGCGCCGCTGTGTTCAGGCTGCGCCTTTGGTGTCTCGCGCCGTCACCAGCACCGCATCGAGGCGGGCGTAGCTCGATTCCATGCCTTCGGTCATATTGGAGCGCAGCGCGCCGTCGCGAGCTTCCTTCGACGAATAGAGCACCGTTTGGGTGAGCGTGGTCTTGCCACCTTGCTCGGCGAGAACGATCGTCGATACGGTCTCGCCGCCGGTCCAATCCATATCGAACAATTCGGTGCCGACGATCCGCTCCGGAGCGACGATCTCGCGATAGACGCCGCGCATTCCCATTTCGGCGCCGTCGGTTTTGCGCCATACGAAACGATAGGCGCCGCCCACTCTCAGGTCGATCTCGCAGACGGGCATGGTCCAGCCCTCCGGTCCCACCAGCCAGCGCTTGATCAGTTCGGGCTTGGTCCAGGCGTCGAAAACCAGACGGCGTGGCGCGTCGAAGCTGCGCGTGATCATGATTTCTCGGTCGGTCGGCGTCGTCACTTGCAGTGTTCTGGCGTTCGCCATCGCTCGTCTCCTCTATCGTTTGGTGGATGCAGGTTTTTTCGGGCCGGCCTTCAATTCATCCAGCAGCGCATCGAGACGCTGGAAGTTCCCCTCCCAGAGCTCGCGGTACTTCACCAGCCATCCGGTGGCTTCCGCGAGCGGCTGCGCCTCGAGCCGACACGGCCGTCGCTGCGCGTCACGACCGCGAGAAATCAGGCCGGCGCCTTGCAGCACTTTCAGGTGCTTGGAGATGGCCGGTTGGCTCATCGCAAACGGGGCGGCCAGCTCCATCACCGACGCCTCGCCCGAAGCGAGCCGGGCCAGGATGGCCCGCCGCGTCGGATCGGCGAGTGCCGCAAACGTCGCGTTGAGGTGGTTAGAGGTCATATTGATAGCTCGTAGGTTATATAACTATTTGGATATATACAGTGATAGCACATCGGCCGTCAAGCCGCCTCCCAGGGTCCTTTTGGACAAGCCGAATCGGACTGCCTGATCGCCCTTTCCCGAGGCGCCATCGGGGTCTAGAACAAATCAAAATCGGAGGTTCCGATGTTGAAACTGGACAACAACGCGCTGCTTCGTGACGCCGCCTATATCGACGGCGAATGGCGCGGGGCCCGCTCGGGCGCCCGCTTCGCGGTGAAGAATCCCGCTACCGGCGAGGTCATCGCCGAAGTGGCCGATCTCGACGAAACAGACGTGAGGGACGCCATCGAAGCGGCCAATCGCGCCTGGGGGCCTTGGCGCGCCAAGACCGCCAAGGAACGCGCCGTGCTGATGCGCAAATGGTACGAGCTGATGATGGCGGCGCAGGAAGACCTGGCGCAGCTCATGACGGCCGAACAGGGCAAACCCCTCGCCGAAAGCCGTGGTGAAGTTGCCTATGGCGCTTCCTTTATCGAATGGTTTGCCGAAGAGGGTAAGCGCATCTATGGCGATGTCATTCCCACCAACGCAGCGGGCCGCCGCATCATCGTGATGAAGGAGCCCGTGGGCGTGGTGGCTGCGATCACGCCCTGGAATTTTCCCAATGCCATGATCACCCGCAAGGTGGGGCCGGCCCTCGCCGCCGGCTGCCCCATTGTGATCAAGCCGGCGCAGTTGACGCCGCTTTCCGCACTCGCGCTCGCCGAGCTCGCCCACCGCGCCGGCATTCCCAAGGGCGTGGTCAACGTCGTGCCCTCGACGAAATCCTCGCGGGTCGGAAAGGAGCTGACCGAAAATCCGCTGGTGCGGAAATTCTCCTTCACGGGTTCGACGGAGGTCGGCAAACAATTGATGCGGCAATGCGCCTCCACCGTGAAGAAGCTCTCATTGGAGCTTGGCGGCAATGCGCCTTTCATCGTTTTCGACGACGCCGATCTCGATGCCGCCGTGAAGGGAGCGATGGCGTCCAAATTCCGGAACATGGGGCAGACCTGCGTCTGCGCGAACCGCTTCCTGGTCCAGGATGGCATCTATGAGGCGTTTGCGGAAAAGCTGGCCGCTGCCGTCTCCGCGCTGAAGGTCGGCAACGGCATGATGCCCGGCATCGAGCAGGGACCGCTGATCAACATGGCGGCGGTCGAAAAGGTCGAGGAGCTGATCGGCGACGCCACGAGCAAGGGCGCCGCCATCGCGATGGGCGGCAAGCGCCATCCTCTGGGCGGCACTTTCTTCGAGCCCACCATTGTGCGCGATGTCACCACCGATATGGCCGTCGCGCGCGAGGAAATCTTCGGACCTGTGGTCACCCTGTTCCGGTTCAGCGACGATGTGGACGCGATCCGCATGGCCAACGACACCGAATATGGCCTCGCCGCCTATTTCTATGCGCGCGATGTCGGACGCATCTTCCGGATCATGGAAGGTCTGGAATACGGCATCATCGGCATCAATGAGGGCATCATCTCCACCGAGGTGGCGCCCTTCGGCGGCATGAAACAATCCGGTATCGGCCGCGAGGGTTCGAAATACGGCATCGAAGGCTTCCTCGAAATCAAATATGCCGCAATCGGTGGCCTAGGCGCATGAGTCCCAATTCCATGATGAGATCGACATGATTCCCCGTTACGCCCGCGAGATGATGACGGCGATCTGGTCGCCCGAAACGAAATACCGCATCTGGTTCGAGATCGAGGCCCATGCCGCCGATGCGATGGCCGATCTGGGCATCATTCCCAAAGAAGCCGCGCGCGTGATCTGGGAAAAGGGCCGCGACGCGAAGTTGGACGCCGAGCGCATCGATGAGATCGAGCGCGAAGTGAAGCATGATGTGATCGCCTTCCTCACCCATCTGGCGGAATTCGTCGGCCCCGAAGCGCGCTTCGTGCATCAGGGCATGACCTCGTCGGACGTACTCGACACGACGCTGGCGGTTCAGCTTTCGCGCGCGAGCGATGTCCTGATCGCCGATATCGATGGACTTCTAGCCGCGCTCAAGCGCCGCGCCTTCGAATACAAAATGACGCCGACGATCGGCCGCAGCCACGGCATCCATGCCGAGCCCACTACGTTCGGCATCAAACTTGCGGGGTTCTATGCGGAATTTTCGCGCGCCCGGTCGCGCATGGTTGCCGCGAAGAGCGAGATCGCAACTTGCGCGATCTCCGGCGCCGTCGGCACTTTTGCCAATGTCAGCCCGGCGGTTGAAGCCTATGTCGCGCAGAAATTGGGCCTGAGCATCGAGCCCGTCTCGACACAAGTGATCCCGCGCGACCGCCATGCGATGTTCTTCGCGACGCTTGGCGTGATCGCGAGCTCGCTCGAACGGCTGGCCACGGAAATCCGCCATTTGCAGCGCACCGAGATTGCCGAGGCCGAGGAATATTTCTCGCCGACGCAGAAGGGTTCGTCGGCGATGCCCCATAAGCGCAACCCCGTTTTGTCGGAGAACCTGGTCGGGCTATCCCGCATGGTGCGGGCCTATGTCACCCCGGCGCTCGAAAACGTCGCCCTCTGGCATGAGCGCGACATCTCCCATTCCTCAGTCGAGCGTTACATCGCGCCCGACGCCACCATCACGTTGGATTTCGCGCTGGCCCGCGCCACCAATCTGGTGGAGCGGCTGGTCGTCTATCCCGAGCGCATGCAGGCCAATCTCGACCGCACCGGGGGCATCGTCCACAGCGGACGGGTGCTTCTGGCCTTGACCCAGAAAGGCATGGCGCGCGAGGACGCCTACCGGTTGGTCCAGGAAAATGCCATGCGCTCCTGGCAGGGAGAGGGCGCTCTGATCGATCTGTTGAAGGCGAATCCCAAGGTTACCCGGCTTCTTTCCGCCGGCGAGCTCGAGGAGCTTTTCGACCTGGGCTACCACTTGAAAGAGGTGGACCGGATTTTCACGCGCGTCTTCGGCCCCGCATCCTAACCCGCCGGCCGGGCCGGCTGGCTATAAAGCCCGTCCCGCGCTAGATTCCGGGTGGAACCGATCTTCGGCGCGGGACATGACCGCAAACCGTCACAGAAAACGGCAGCTCGCGCGCGAACGCGTCCGCGTGGCGATTGCGCGGGCGCCCTCCATGGCACGGGTGGTGATGGGACTGCTCGCTCTTTTCGCCATCGCGATGCAGAGTTTCGTCGTCCAGACCCACATCCATATGCGCCAAGGCTCCGGCAGCGTTCAGACGATGTCCATCGTCACGATCGCCAAGAGCATCGGAGCGTTTGCGGCGCCGTCGGCGGGCACCGATTCTGTGACTCCACGCGACAAATATCCGATCAACGAAGACCCCTCGAATTGCCCGCTCTGCCAGGAATTCGCCCATTCGGGACAATTCGTCCAGAGCGCCGCAGCGCTGGCCGTCCTCCCCGCTTCCATTTCCGTCCACTTCATCATCTTCAGCGAGGCTCTGCCCTCGTTCTTGGCGGTTTCGCACAATTGGCACGGCCGTGCTCCGCCTCCCCGCTCCGCAGGTTCCTGAACCGTTGAAATGAGAGGAGCGGCGTCGCCGCATCCGATTATTTTCAACGGGAAGGCGTGTTCCGCTGTTTTGCTGCGCATCTCGCCACTTCTCGAACTTCTTTGTTTTGGAGCGTTGAGAATGTTCCCTATCACCCATTCCGCCACGATTCCCATCTGTGTCCTCGCGGCGATGACGGTTTTGTCCGGGGGAAGCAGCGCATTCGCTGCGCCCGCTGACGATCTTGCCGCCATCCGCGAGGCGATCACCAATCTCCGCCAGGATTACGAAGCCAAGATCAAGGATTTGGAAGACCGCCTGCAGAAGGCCCAAGCCGAAGCCGAGGCCGCCAAGGCTTCGGCTGACTCCGCGCAGGCCGCCGCCCAGGAGGCACAGAAAAGCGCCGTCGCACTGGCTGCGGCGCCCGAACCGCAAGCACCGCGTACGCCCACCTCCAACAACGCCTTCAATCCGGGCATCGCGGCGGTGCTGAATGGCTTCTTCGTCGCGGCATCGCACGACCCTTCCGCCTCTCGCATACCCGGATTTGCCCTTGGCGATGCGGCCCAAGGACCTTCGCGCGGATTTTCTCTCGGAGAATCGGAGGTCAACCTCACCGCCAATATCGATCCCTATTTTCTCGGCTGGCTGAACCTTTCGTTCGGTAACGACAACTCGGTCGGCGTCGAGGAGGCCTATATCCAAACCACGAGTCTTGGAGAGGGGATTACGCTCAGAGCCGGACGCATGTTTTCCGGCATCGCTTATCTCAATGAGCGACATGCGCATGACTGGTCGTTCTCGGACGCGTCCCTTCCCTATCGGGCCTTTCTGAACGGCCAATATGGCGACGATGGCGTACAAGCCCGCTGGCTCGCGCCGACGAGCATCTTCCTCGAACTCGGCGCCGAATGGTTTCGTGGCGATTCATTTCCTGCCGGCGGGGCTGCGGATCATGGGGCGGGCACGGTGACGGCTTTCGCCCATGCCGGCGATGACATCAACGACTCCAGTTCGTGGTTGGCGGGACTGTCTTATCTGCACGCACGCAGCGACAAACGCGATACCGGAGGTGATCTGTTTAGCGGCACGAACGATATCGGCATTGCCTCGCTCGTCTACAAATGGGCGCCGGGGGGAAATCCCGTCGTACAGAATCTGATCCTCTCAGGTGAATATTTCTTTGGTCACGAGAACGGCTTGTTCAACGGCATCGGCGTCGATTACGACCATTCCGGCTGGTACGTGCAGGGCGTCTATCAATTCATGCCGCGTTGGAGCTTCGGCCTGCGTTACGCCGAGCTCGAAGCGGGCCGCGTCGGCGTAGCGCTGATGGGCACGGCGTTGGACGATTTGGGTCGCACACCGCGCGCCGAAACGGCATTGCTCGAATTCGATACCAGTGAATTCGGTCGCCTGCGTTTGCAGTACACGCACGACGATTCCGACGTGAGACCGTTGGACCAGGTTCTATTCCAATACACCGTCATCTACGGGCCACACCCCGCACATCGCTATTGAGGAGACCATCATGCGCAAATCGATCATCGCCGCGTTGCTCTTGGCGTCCGGCGCAGCTTCACCCGCTTACGCCAATCTGAACGTGTTTGCCTGCGAGCCAGAATGGGCGGCGCTGGCGACGGAGATCGGCGGGGACAAGGTCTCGGTTTACTCCGCCACAACCGGTGGACAGGACCCCCATCAGGTGCAAGCCCGTCCCAGTCTCATCGCCAAGGCCCGCAGCGCGGATATCTCAGTCTGCACCGGTGCCGAGCTCGAGATCGGCTGGCTTCCTGCGATCATACAACAGTCGGCCAGTCAGAAGATTCGCCCCGGTGCGCCTGGCGCGTTCGAGGCATCCAGTTTTGTGAACCTCCTCGAAGTGCCGAGCCGGCTCGACCGTGCCGAAGGCGACATTCACGCAGCGGGCAATCCGCATATCCAGACGAACCCCAACAATATCCTGGCGGTCGCGAAACCTTTGGCCGCTCGCTTTGCCGAACTCGATCCGGCGAATGCGCAAACCTATTCCGCCCGGCTGGCCGATTTCACCACGCGTTGGCAGGCCGCCATGGCGAAATGGCAGACGCAGGCTGCACCGCTGAAGGGCGTGCCCATCGCGGTCGAACATCAAAGCTGGATCTATCTGGAGAATTGGCTTGGTCTTAAACGCGTGATTGCCTTGGAACCGAAGCCTGGCGTTCCGCCGTCTGCCGGATATCTCGCTCAAGTGGTGGATACGCTGCAAAAGACTCCGGCCAAGATGGTGATCCGCGCGGCCTATGAAGACGAGCGGCCGTCACTGTTCATTTCCGACAAGGCGCACATCCCTTCGGTCACGCTGCCCTACACGGTTGGTGGTACCGACGGAGCGAAGAACCTTTTCAGTCTGTATGACGACACGCTCAACCGGCTTCTTGCCGCGGCGAAAGGCTGACCATGGCTCAGATCGAATATGGCATTCTGTTTCCGGCGTTCCTGGCGGGGATGCTGGTTCTTGCGACCCATGTGCCGTTGGGCCAACAGGTTCTGGCGCGTGGCATTGTGTTCATAGACCTCGCCATCGCGCAGGTGGCGGGACTGGGCGTGACAGCCGCCGATGCATTCGGTTTCGAACCGCAAGGTTGGCGCGTTCAAGCCGCGGCCGGGGCGGCGGCACTGTTGGGAGCGCTTACCCTCACCTGGACCGAAAAGAAATGGCCGGAGGTCCAGGAAGCTCTCATTGGCGTGCTGTTCGTTCTCTCCGCCAGCGTCGAACTCCTCATTCTTGCGAACAATCCGCACGGGGGCGAGCATCTCAAGGATCTGCTCGTTGGACAAATTCTCTATGTGCAGCCCGCAAGTCTCTGGCCCACCGCCTTGCTCTATGCCGCGGCTTTGGCAATTTGGTTCCGCTATCGCGCGCGATTGGGTCAAATTGGATTCTATGTGCTGTTCGCATTGGTGGTTACACAATCGGTGCAGCTCGTCGGCATATATCTGGTCTTTGCGAGCCTGATCGTTCCGGCATTGGCGGCGCGACTCTATATGGAGAGACTGAGACTCGTCGTTGGCTACTCGGTGGGGATCGCCGGCTATATCACGGGCCTTGTCGCGTCATCTTTATTTGATCTACCGACCGGTGCGGTCATCGTTGTGACTTTGGTGGTTGCATTCGCCGTGGCGACCGTGCTCGCGCGCGGCGCGGCCATTGCACCACAAAGCGTGCCTACAACGGCCGATTTATAGAACTCTGGCTCCGGCTCACATTGCCCGTAAACGTGCTCGCTGACATCAACAGGTCTCCTGGCAAAAAGAAGGCCCGCAAAGTCGCGAGCCTCCAAGTGAGACGCGAAGGGTGCTTTTCCGCGTCAGTTTATGGCGAAGCAATAAAAATGTCCCGCGCCGCCGGTCGCAATCAGGCCGGCTTTCGTGCAATCGCGGCTGAGATGCGCCGAATTCCACGATGTGTTGTTGCCGCCCGCGCGATCCGAATGGCCGAGCATCGCCTTGTGGTCGGTGCCGTCCGAGGTCCAATTGTTGCAAGTCGTGTCGAAGCCGGCCGGGAAGGCTCGCCCGTCGGAATCGGAGCCCGTCAGCATGTCGTGCTCGTTGGGCATATCGCCGAAGCCCTTCACGACGTTGCCCTTATCATCCAAAGAATTGCCCTTCTGGATGTTGTTGCGATCGCGCAGCTGATCACCATGAAGTTCGGCGACATTCGAGGCGACCAGAGCGCCCTTGGCATTGTACCAAGGTCCCGGTCCGATGCGGCCGCGAGCATTGACGGCAGGCTCATTGCCTTGCTGCTGCTGGCTGAGATAGGCGTGCCAAGTATGACTGCCGGCGCCCACCGCCATGGCGAGGTTCTGGCAAATGCGATCGGCGCCCGCGAGCCCACCAAGATTCCCGGTTCCGGGAACAGTGCTGGCGATGAAAAACGTCATCGGCTTTTGGGGACCTGCAGGTTGGCCTTGCGCCAGAACGGCGGCCGAGCCCAGCAGGGTCAAACCAATGGCTGAAAGCATTGCTGTCTTACGCATGATCGTCTCCTCCTTTGCCTCACGGCGTTGCAGTCCAACTCACCAACCAACTCCTATGTCAGAGCCTCCTGAAATTTCAGGAGCCGTCCAGCGTTGATCATCACGAGGATGCTGCTGAAATTCTGGAGCAGCGCGGCCACAAGCGCGCCGCTCGCGCCCAGAGCGCCGGTGAGGGCAAGAGCGACGATGGCGATGGTCCAGATGAGGCCAAGCGTCACATTGGCGTAGATCGTGCGCCGGCAACGCCTGCTCAAGCGGATGCAAGTACCCAGTCGCCTAAGATCGTTGGTCATCAAAACGAGATCGGCCGAGGCGAGCGCTACGTCGGTACCCTGTCCGCCCATGGCGATCCCGACGGCACCGGCCTTGAGCGCGAGCGCATCGTTGATTCCATCCCCGACTACCAACGGACGGTATCCGGCGGCGACTTCATCGAGTACGCACTGCATCTTCTGTGCGGGGAGTAGCTCGGCATGGACTTCGGGGATATTGAGCACACTCGCGATACGGCGCGCTGCCGGCCATCTATCTCCGGTGATGAGCATCTGGCGCTGCAGCCCAAGTTTTTTCAAATCGGCGATAGCATCCTTCGCTTCGGGGCGCGGCTCGTCCGCAAAGAGCAGCCAGCCGAGGAATTTGGAGCCGCGCGAAACGCCGGTGATCGGGCCATCGTGATTCGGCGGCGCGGAGACCGGAATCCCGAGCTGTTCGAAGAGCGCAGCTCTGCCCATCGCTACGGTGTCGTGACCCTCGCGGGCGATGACGCCGAGGCCCCGCGTTTCCTTGATGTCCTCGATGATCAATCGCTGGCCTTCCTCGGCGCGAAGCGCAAGCGCCCGGCTTATGGGATGATTACTGGTGCTGCCGAGCGCGGCGGCCAGTTCGATCAATTTCTGTTTCGCAACACCGGGTTCGGCCTTGGCATCGATCAGGTGCAAATGACCGACGGTCACCGTTCCCGTCTTGTCGAATGCCACGGCGTCCACAGTCGCAAGCGTTTCCAGGAACGCGGCGCCCTTGACGAGAATTCCATGGCGGCTCGCCACCGAGATCGCCGCAATCGATGTCGCCGGAGCAGCCAGAACGAGAGCGCAGGGACAGGAGGCCACGAGCACCGTAAGCATGATGGCGGTGCTGCCGCTGATAAACCAGGTTCCCGCCGCGAGAAGCAGCACGAGGATCAGATAACGTTCAGAGTAACGTTCCAGAAGACGCGTCACCGGGGGCTTAGCCTGCTCGGCTTCCCGCAACAGCGAGACCACGCGGCCGAGAGTCGTCTGGGCGCCCACTCTGATGATCCTGACCACCAGATGGCCATCGAGATTGATCGAGCCGTTGAAAACCTCAGCGCCCGGCTGAACCTCGATGGGCACCGATTCTCCGGTGATGGAGGCCGTGTCGACGCTGGACAGTCCGGTTTCGACCAGCCCGTCGGCGGGAACGAGATCGCCGGCGCGCACCTCGATGCGATCGCCAATGCGCAACGCCTGCGCGGAAATTTCCTCGATCCCGCCATAGGGCAAGAACCGGCGAGCCTTGGTCTGAGTGAGACGGCTGAGCGCGCGTATCGCTTCCTGCGAACCGAGAAGCGAACGCTCTTCGAGGACATGGCCGAGTGTCATGACCAGAGGCAGAAGCGCGGCGATGATCAGATCACCCGCCGCCCATGCCGCCAAGAGCGCCAGCGCAATGAGCTGATCCATGATGCCGTGCAAATTCGGATGGCGAAGGCTTCGCCAGGCAGCGGTGAGGGCCGGCACGGCAACAAGGATGGCGGCAATGCCCGCGACCAGCTCGGCGACGTCCTGCTGGTCAGGACTGACGAAACGCACTGTGGCCGCGACGACGAGAAAGCCGGCGGCAATCAGCGACAG
>DATHDZ010000165.1:0-2502 GCA_035318785.1 Micropepsaceae bacterium | reverse complement strand
AGGCGCCGCTGCTCATCAAGGACGGCTGGGAGGTGGTGCAGGATCAGGCCGGCGACCCCGAACGGCGCTCGAAAATGCTCGCCGAAAAGCGACTGCCGCGCGGCACTTCGGATGTGCAAGGTCTTTCGGCGCTCAACATGTACCAGATGGAGGACGCCGGCACCGTCCTGCCGATCGACTACGGCAAGCTCAAGAACGCCGGCAATCTGCTGCCGGCGATGAAGTATCCCTACGGCGTCGGCCACATCTATTCGGGCAAGGTCGGCGTCTACAATCCGAAGGTGATCACGACCGCGCCCGTCAGTTACAAGGACGTGTTCGATCCCAAACACGGCAACAAGCTCGGCATCATCGACATCCAGTACCAATACACGCTGGTCTGCGCGGCGCTCGCCGCCGGCGGCAAGGTCAACGATATCGAGCCCGGCAAGAAACTGCTGCTGGAATGCAAGAACGCCGGCATGCGGATTTATCCGACCAACGAGGCATTCGCCCAGGGCCTGAAGTCGGAGGAATTAGGCGTCGGCGTGATGTGGAAGGCGCGCGTCGTGCAGTGGCAGAACGCGGGTATTCCCGTGACCGCCGTCGCGCCTGCGGAAGGCGCGCTGGCCTACGTCTCGGGCTTCGTCATCCCGAAGAACTCGCCGGACAAGGACGGCGCCTACGCCTATCTGGACGCCATGCTGGACAAGAGCGCGCAGGAAGCATTTGCCGTGGACATGGGCTACAATCCCACCGTCAGCAACGCCGTGGTCGCGCCCGATCTCAACCAACGCATCGGCTTCACCCCCGACGAGGTCAAGAAACTCGTCGATCTCGACTACGACCACATGAACAAGAACGACGTCCCATTCAAGGAATGGTGGGACAAGGTGCTGAAGAGCTGAGAGTGCGCTGCTCACCGCGCTTGCGAATTGAATGGACGCCCCTTTCTCTTACCCTCCCCTGGAGGCTAGCATGAGCACAGATCTTTCCATGGATTTTCATGGTGTTGGCCTTGCATTGGGCGAATCTGGTGTGATTCTGTCTTTGCCGTCGCGATTCGAGGGAGCGGGCGATGGCGGAGATGAACATCGGTTTTTTTGGCGACGAGCGGCTAAAAAAAATGGCGCGCGGTTGCTGCAACGCATATGCGATCGACAGACGATTTGTCTGCGCAAGCTTGGGAACAATCGCGCTGAGAAGGTAAAATTCCTGCGCTTCGTGTTGAACGACCGTGTCACGGCCGCGAAGATAGCGGCCAGCCAGAGATCGCGCATAGCCAAGGCGGCGGTCGGGCGGCATGTGTTGGTGATTCAGGACACCAGCGAGATCAACTACGAGAGCCAACGCGGGCGCAAGCGCGGCCTCGGCACGGTAGGCAATGGCAGCGATGTCGGCCTGTTCGTGCATCCGATGCTGACCGTGGACGCCGAGACCAAGCACTGCCTCGGCTTGCTCGACGTGCAGGTGTGGCGACGCTTCAAGTCGAAGAGCAAGGACTACCGCAAGCAACCGATCGAGGAGAAGGAATCTTATCGCTGGATCAAAGGTCCTCAGCGCGCCAAAGCGACACTGACGAAGGCCGCCATGGTCACGGTTATCGATGATCGTGAGGGCGACATCTACGAAAAATGGGCCCGGCTGCCGGACAGGCGTACGCACCTTTTGACGCGGGCCTGCCGCGACCGCACGGTGGCCGGCGGCGGCACTTTGTTTACAATCATGGCGGGATTTGCAGAAATGCACCGCTTCAAGCTCGATCTGCCGAAGCGGCCGGGCAAGCGCCAGGCGCGGCAGGCTTGCTTGAGCGTGGGTTACGGGCGGGTGGGAATATGTCGTCCCAAATCCTGCTCCGATCCCGAGGCTCCCGATCAGGTCGAACTCTTCGCCATTGAAGTCATCGAGCGCAACACGCCTGCCGGCGAGGAGCCGATTCACTGGCGTTTGCTGACCACCCATAAAGTCGAGAGCGTCGAACAAGCCCTGACGGTGATCGGCTGGTACCGTCAGCGTTGGCATATCGAGCAGCTGTTTCGAACTTTGAAGAGCCACGGACTGGGTATCGAGGAGAGCGTCGTCGAAGACGGCGAAGCCCTTGAAAAACTTGCCGTCATCGCTCTGATCGGTGCGACGATGACGATGCAGCTCGTGCTCGCTCGCGCCGCTCCCAATCACGATCAGCCGGCCGAACATGTCTTCGACGAAAGACAGATCGAAGTCATCGAGGCGCTGCAGGCGCAACTGCAAGGACGCACCAGCAAACAGAAAAATCCCTATCCGGTCAAAAGTCTCGCCTGGGCCGCCTGGACCATTGCCCGTCTCGGCGGATGGTCCGGCTACGAAAGCGAACGATCCACAGGACCGATCACCATGCGCGACGGACTGCAGCGCTTTAATGCCATCGTCCAAGGCTATTTCCTCGAAGCAAATGTGTGCTCATGCTAGCCCCTTGTGGGAGAGGGTGGCGCGAATGAGTGCAGCGAATTCGCGACGGGTGAGGGGTCTCGGACTATCGATAGA
>DATHDZ010000164.1:0-59200 GCA_035318785.1 Micropepsaceae bacterium | reverse complement strand
CCGAGCCCTACCGCCGTCGTCTGCGCGACCGCTTCGTAGGTCAGCGTGCCGGAGCGCGACACGATTCCGACCGAACCCCGGCGATGGATGTGTCCTGGCATGATGCCGATCTTGCATTCGTTCGGCGTGATCACTCCGGGACAATTCGGTCCGATCAGACGCGAGGCCGAGCCGCACAGCGCCCGCTTGACCCGCACCATGTCGAGCACTGGGATTCCTTCGGTGATGCAGACGATCAACGAGATCCCGGCATCAATCGCTTCCAATATGGCGTCGGCGGCAAAGGGCGGCGGCACATAGATCGCGCTCGCGGTGGCACCGGTTGTTTCCTTCGCCTCGCGCACGGTTTCGAACACCGGCAGGTTCAGATGCGTGCGCCCACCTTTGCCGGGCGAAACGCCGCCGACCATCTTGGTGCCGTAGGCGATCGCCTGCTCGGAATGGAACGTGCCTTGGGCGCCGGTGAAGCCTTGGCAGATGACCTTGGTATTCTTGTCGACAAGAATGGACATGTTTCAGCTCTGATTCATCGTGGAAGGCAGATCGGTTGGGTTTAATTGCAGCGCGCGACATATCTCGTCGCGGACACCGACAAGATTCTCGTTCAACTCATGATTTCCGAAGCGGATCACTCGAATGTGCTTTTGCTTCAGAAATCGCGTTCGCGCGGCATCGTAGGCGAGGCCTGCGTCCGTGCCATGTTGATCGCCGTCGAGCTCAACTGCCAATTTCGCCGCAGCGCAATAAAAGTCCAGAACATATGGGCCAACCGGGTGCTGGCGGCGAAAAGCAAAGCCATTCATTTGGGCGCCACGCAGATGCGCCCACAATTTGCGCTCGAAGACCGTCGCGTCCGCCCGCAACTGTCGTGCGCGATTCGTCTTGAGTGGCGTGCGATTGAAGTGCGTCATCGCTTTGTTCCGCCTCCCCCTGAAAGGGGGAGGGTAGGGTGGGGGTCCGGCATAGCCTTCGATTTGCAACGTTGAGAGGCGATTGCGATTCGACCCCCACCCGAATGCGGTAACGACCGCATTCGACCTCCCCCTTTCAGGGGGAGGGGAAGGAAAACTGACGACCCGAAGGCGATCATTTCGTTTTCACCGCAGCGACGATTTTTTGGGCGGCGTCCGCGAGGTCGCTGGCGGAGATGATCGAGAGGCCGGACTTGGCCAAGATCTCCTTGCCCTGTTCGACATTGGTGCCTTCCAGACGCACCACCACGGGCACCGAAAGCGAGACTTCCTTCGCCGCCGCGACGATACCGTTGGCGATGATGTCGCAACGCATGATGCCGCCGAAGATGTTGACCAGGATTCCTTTCACGTTCGGATCGGAGAGGATGATCTTCAGCGCCGCGGTCACTTTTTCTTTCGAGGCGCCGCCACCGACATCGAGGAAATTCGCAGGCGCCGAGCCATAGAGCTTGATGATGTCCATCGTCGCCATGGCAAGCCCAGCGCCGTTGACCATGCAGCCGATCGAACCGTCGAGCTTGATGTAATTGAGGTCATATTTGGCGGCTTCCCGTTCGGTCGGGTCTTCCTCGTCCGGATCGCGAAGCGACTGGACATCGGCGTGGCGGTAAAGCGCATTGTCATCGAAATTGACTTTGGCATCGAGGCAGACCACTTGGCCGGCTTTGGTGACAACCAGCGGGTTGATCTCGAGCAGGCTCATATCCTTGTCGACGAAGGCCTTGTTGAGGCTCTCGATCACCGCGCCGATCTGCTTGGCTTGATCACCGGAAAGGTTCAGCGCGGTGGCGATGGCACGTCCGGTGTGCGCGCTGTAGCCGGCGGCAGGATCGATCCGGAAGGTCTGGATCTTCTCCGGCGTTTTCTTCGCCACCTCTTCGATGTCCATACCCCCTTCGGTCGACGCGATGAAGGCGACGCGCGAGGTCTCGCGATCGACAAGGGCGGAGAGATAAAGCTCGCGCGCGATGTCCGAGCCTTCCTCGATGTAAAGCCGGCGCACCACGCGTCCCTGGGGGCCCGTCTGGTGAGTCACCAGAGTCATGCCCAGCATCCGCGTCGCTTCACGCTGAACGTCCTCGACCGAGCGCACGACTTTGACGCCGCCGCCCTTGCCGCGCCCGCCCGCGTGGATCTGTGCTTTCACCACCCACACGGGACCGGGGAGCTGGCGTGCGGCCGTAACCGCTTCTTCGACGGAGAAAGCCGCAAAGCCACGTGGGGTCGGCGCCCCATAGGCGCGCAGGACCTCTTTCGCCTGATATTCGTGAATGTTCATGAAGACCCGAATCTTGACTGGAGGAACAAGTTTAGCAGCCGGAAGAAAGTGGCGACAAAAGACCTCTTAGCACCGAATTTCGTTCAAGGGAGTGCGGCGTCACGCTTATCCGTCATTTTGTTGCACCGTATCCTGTGACGGAACGAGGTCCAAGATGGCGTCCTGATTGGGCATGCCTGCAATCGCGACCCGCACGAAACTCAAGGGGCTCAGCGCGGCTGCTGTCGCGGGGCTGATACAGAACGCGGCCAGCTTCGCGCACGGTTCCGCCAATCCCGCATCGCCGACAAGCGTGGCAAAAATCTTGGCGCTACGCGGCGAGAACAGGAATACGCCGTCGATGGACCCGTCACGAAGAGCCTCATCTGCTTCGATGGGCAATTTGGCAACGGGGGCGGCTTCGTAGAGCATGGCGGTTTCCACTCTGAACCCGCGGGTCTGTAAAGCATGCTGCAGGCGTCCTGCCGTCTCTGCGCCCGCTGCGTGCAGCAAAAGGCCCTTGGCAGGGTCCGCTTCGCGCGCCACCATCTCCACCAAATCCGCCGAATCGCCCTCCGCGCTGATGACGACCGTAAAGCCCGCCTCGCGCGCGCGCTCCGCCGTTTGTGGGCCGACGGCATAAATCGTCAAGTCGCGTCGCTTTGTCCCAGCGGCGAGCGCACGCACACCATTGGCGCTTGTCGTAAGCACGGCTTGCACGCCCTCGAGCGCGATCGGTGCACCGGCCATGATGTGCACCTCCATGAGCGGCGCGACGATCGGGATATGGCCGCGTGCACGTAAGGCTTTCGCGAATGCTTCCGCGTCGTCGCGAGGCCGGGTCACCAGAAGGCGCATGATCCTATGCCCCTAGAAGCGTGGAAGCTTGCTGCCTGCGCGGTCGCGAATTTCGCGGGCGGCATCTTCGCCAGCGGCGAAAGCGCGACCGAGTGAATGTTCGCTCGCGGGGTCTTCGCAACGGACCTGGCGCGAAGCGGTCCAGGAATTTCGCCCGTCTGGTGTCAGCACTTCGCCGCGAAAGAAAAGATCGGAGCCTTCGACTTCGGCCAGACCTGCGATGGGCGTGCGGCAGGAGCCGTCCAATGCCGCGAGGAAGCCGCGCTCACAGGCAATGGCGAAATGCGTTTCCGCATCGTCTATCGCCGCGACAAGCCGATGGGCCGCATCATCCTCACTGCGGATTTCGATGCCGATGGCGCCCTGACAGAGCGCCGGGAGCCATTGTTGAGAATCCAGAATTTCACTGTCAGGAAGGGCGAGCTTCAGCCGCGCCACGCCGGCGCGCGCGAGCATGATCGCATCGGCTTCACCACGGGCGAGCTTCAAAAGCCGCGTCTCGACATTGCCCCGCAAGGACACGATTTTGAGATCGGGCCGCAGCCTCAAGGCCTGGGCCTGACGGCGCACAGAACTGGTGCCGAGCCGGGAATTCTCGTCGAGCTTGTCGAAGGGCGCCCCGTCCTTGGCGATGAAAAGGTCGTGCGGATCTTCGCGCGGCAGCACCGCGGCGACGGAAAGTCCGGCGGGCTGCCGGGCCGGCATGTCTTTCATCGAATGGACCGCGATGTCCGCGTCGCCGCCGAGCAAGGCCTCCTCGATTTCCTTGACGAACAGCCCTTTGCCTCCGGCTTCCACAAGCGGGCGATCCTGAATGCGGTCACCGGTGGTGCGAAAGGTCATGATCGGGCAGATGTCGTCGAGCTCGCTCTCATCCCAGCCATGGGCATCGGCCAGCGAGGCTCTCACAAGATGCGCTTGCGCAAGCGCGAGGGGCGAGCCGCGAGTGGCCAGACGGAGGATCGGTGTGCTCATAGGCAGCATTGGGGTTGGACTTTGGTACGCCCTCTATCATAGATCGCAACCATGTCGCCAAAGCCTTTGATTGTCCTTGGTCTGGAAACGAGCTGCGACGAGACCGCGGCTGCCATCGTGCGCGGGATCCCTCCCGGCCCGGGCGAGATCCTTTCCAATGTGATGTTCAGCCAAGTGGCGGAGCATCGCCCCTATGGCGGCGTGGTGCCGGAGATCGCCGCCCGTGCCCATGTCGAGCTTTTGGACGGTGTCATTGCGCGCTCGCTTGGCGAGGCAGGCCTTGGGCTAGGCGATGTCGATGCGGTGGCGGCGACTGCAGGACCGGGTCTCATCGGCGGCGTGATGGTAGGCCTGGTCTCCGCCAAGGCCCTGGCGCTGGCTTGCGGCAAACCTTTGATTGCGGTCAATCATCTCGAAGCCCATGCGCTTTCCGCACGGCTTTCCTCCGGCACGGAGTTCCCGTTCCTGCTGTTGCTGATTTCCGGGGGCCATTGTCAGTTGATGGCGGCGCAGGGGGTGGGCTCCTTTCGGCTCTATGGCTCGACCATCGACGATGCGGTTGGGGAGGCCTTCGACAAGACCGCGAAGCTTCTGGGTCTTCCCTATCCGGGCGGGCCTGAGATCGAGCGCCTGGCGTGCCAGGGCCGGGCCAAGCGCTTCGCCTTGCCGCGCCCGATGCTCGGTCGGGAAGGGTCCGATTTTTCCTTCTCCGGACTGAAGACCGCGGTACGCCAAATCGTCAGAGGCCAGGCGCCCCTGACCGATCAGGACAAAGCGGACCTCGCCGCATCCTTCCAGTCCGCCGTGGTCGACGTGCTTGTCGACCGTGTTCGTGCTGCAATGCAGCAATTCCGAACGTCGTTCAGCAACGTGAACGACCGGTTAAATTTCGTGGCTGCCGGCGGTGTGGCGGCAAACGAGCCCATTAGACGGAGCCTAGGGACCCTTGCCGAAGAGGAGGGATTTGTGCTGTCACTCGCCCCCCCGGCACTTTGCACGGACAATGGCGCCATGGTGGCCTGGGCCGGGTTGGAACGGCTAGCCCTGGGGGTGTCCGATCCTATGGATACTGCGCCGCGAGCCCGTTGGCCATTGGAATCCCACGACAATCGGGTTCGGGGTGCCGGAACGGGGCGTTAGCCGCCGAAATAGACCACGAAGGGCAGGAGGCAGAGAATTCCCGCAAAGGCAATGACGAACGATGTTAGGACACGTGCGCTCAAAGAAGCTGTTTCTCTGGGAGGAAACGGTCGGATACTACGCAAACTCAACTCAGTCATTTTGTGCTCCATATTGCACCGCACCATTTGCTGTGCACCTGCAATATGGGGATAGATGCTTAAGGAAACAATAAGAACGCATGGCTTCCATCAAACTCGCCACCTGGAACATCAACTCGGTTCGCCTGCGCGCCGAGCTGGTCGGTCAATTTCTGAAAAACCATGCCCCCGACGTGCTTTGCCTTCAGGAGACCAAGGTGCGGGACGAACTCTTCCCGGCCGAGGTGTTCCACACGCTCGGATATGTGCATCAGGCCATCAATGGCCAGAAAGGCTATCACGGCGTGGCCATCCTTTCGCGGCTGCCGTTTCGCAAGACCGATGCCATCGCCTTCTGCGGCAAGGACGACACGAGGCATGTCTCCGCGCATTTCGAGGCGGGGCTGGAGCTGCACAATTTCTATGTCCCGGCCGGTGGCGACATTCCCGACCCGGCGAAGAATCCAAAATTCGCGCACAAGCTCGATTTCCTGCGCGAGATGGAAACCTGTTTTGCCAGGCATGGCAGCCAGAAAAGCGATCCCATCGCCCTGGTCGGAGATTTGAACGTCGCGCCGCTTGAGAACGACGTCTGGAGTCACAAACAGCTCCTCGATGTCGTCAGCCACACTCCGATAGAGACCGAACTTCTCTCAGCCGCGAAAGAAGCCTTCGAGTGGCATGACGTGACGCGAGGCTTCGTGCCGCATGACGAGAAGATCTATTCTTGGTGGAGCTATCGCGCACGCGATTGGGCGGCTTCCGACCGCGGCCGCAGGCTGGACCATATCTGGGTAAGCCGTCCCTTGCGCGATAGCGTCTCGGAACATGCGATCCTGAAAGATGCGCGCGGTTGGCTGCGTCCGTCCGATCATGTGCCGGTGATCGCGACGATCAATTTTTGAACGATGCAGGGTTGGTCTATTTCTGCCAGAACAAATCGGTCTTTATGAAACGCTTCCAGCGTTTTTTCGCTTTTTCCCAAGTGGGCTCGATGCGGCTCTGATGCCAGCCATCGACGAAGGCTGAAGCTTCCAGCAATTCCATTCCGCCGCGCTCGCCTGCATGCTCGTTGATGCGGCGTAATATCGTTTCGGCCATCGCCGCATCGTTCAGCGCGCCGAACAGATCCTGCAATTTGCTGAGCCGCTCGAGAAATTCCGAAACCGCCTTGGCCGGAAAGATCGGCGCGAAGAACTCCGCCGAGTAGCGAAGCTTCTTGAGCGCGATGCGCAGGCGATGGCGTTGCTGCACGTTGAGCGAGGAAAGATGCTTGGCGCGTTTGCCCGCCTGTTTGAGCCGCTTGTCGAGAGTCACCGCCGCAAGATCATGCGCGGGCCTGAAGAAGGCGAACAATTGCTCGTGCGAAGCCGATTCCCGCCAGACGCGAGTTTCGATGGCGGTGGCCAAGTCCAGCAGGAACCCGGTGAAATCGTCGGAATGAACAAGCTCGGCCGTCCGGTCCCAGGATTCCCGGCGGAGCTCTTCGAGGATCAGGCGGACCTGCGGCAGTCCAGGTTTGTTCGCCGCCTCTTCCACCGGCGCGAGCAGTTCGGTGGCAAAGACGTCGAGTTCGCGCGTGTCGCCGAAGACATCGGCCAGCGTCTTGGCGCGTTCGCGCAAGGATTCCAGCGCGCGGACGCGAAACTCGCCGCCCGAAGCGGAGAGCGCCGCGCGCAGGCGCCGCAGTCCCACCCGGATCTGATGCACGCCCTCGGGCAGCCTTGCCTGGGCGACAGCGGGCACGTTGCGCGCGATGTGGCGCAGGCAATGCAGCAGCGTGGCGCGGAAGGCTTCTTCCGCGGTGCAATCTGGCGATAGCTCCGTGCGGCCCGCTTTGTGGGCCGAAATCTCCTGGCCTTCGAGCGCCCGCATCCCGCGCTCCGATTTGCTTTCGGGATTGACCGCGAGCGGCGCCTTGCGCGAAAGCCGGCGCGCGACGTCGAACAACGCCGCCGTCGTGCCCTGTTTCAGCTCGAGCTCGAGTTCGCTTATCGGGAGCGCAGCATGGCCGTTGACGAGCGTGCGGATTTGGCCGCGGTCCACCGCAAGCTCGATTTCATCGCCGGCAGGGCTTTTGACATGGCGCGTGGTGCGCAGAATGTCGGTTTCGATCACGGGGTTGATTTCGCCCCCGTCCACCAGCGCCTGGATCCGTTCCCGAACGTCGGCGTCCGGAATGGAATCGAGATCGGGCTGCGGTGAGGGAACCTTGCATTCATATTCGTGGCGCTGCGACACCAGCGCGCCGAAATCCTCGTCCTTGACCGTCTGGATGTAGCCGCGGCCATTCTTGCGCACGCGGAGTGAAAGCCCCGCTTTCGCAAATGCGAGCTTCGGCGTGTCGTAATAGATCGCATTAAGCCGACGTGTCGCAGCGCGACCCACCACGAATCCATGCAGTGCCGAGCTTTTCGCGACGCGTGCGAGATCGCGCTCGGGGCCGGCAAAACGGATTTCAATTTCTTGGGACATGGAGGGGAAACGCGCAAGGGAAGGAGATGATTGCCGCAATCGGCACCCGCTAGCAATCGCGGCGCTTGTTCCCGTTACGTACTAGTGCCTAGGGCTCGCTTGTCGTCGCCAGTTTCTGAACTTGGCTGTTGGCCAGGGCCAATTTCGCAATCGAAGCATCCCCGCCCTCGGCAAGCTCGGAAAGAAAACTCGCCGTACGTTCGATTTCTTGATGGCGGAGCTCCGCCCAGGCATCCACGGCGTCCGTGCCTGCAGGCAGGCGCGCCGCATGCAGAAGCGCATCGCCGGCAAGCAGACGCTGCGCCGAATAAAGATCATCGGTGATACGGCGCAGGGCCAGCCGGTCCCAATGATCGGCCGTCACGATGCGGCCCGCCAGCACGCGCAAACGGTCCAAACCAACAAGCGCCCCCATGGCGAAATAAACCCGCGCGGCGTCGGCGGCGGAAACGCCCCTTGTCTGCGCCAGAAGCACGATCTCCGGGACGGCACCGAGAAGCGGAAGAACGGCCGCATCCTCGGCGACATCGAGCGGGACCCCGGCTTTTTGGAGCGCTGCGATGCGTGTTTCCGCGGCTTCCGCTTCCAAGGGTGAAACCAGCGTTGAGAAACGCCCCTTGAGCGCGGCAAAACCCGCGCCATAGGTTCTCACCGTCTCGTTCATATCGCCTGTCGGCATTTGCACGATGAACCAGAGGCCGATCCGGCGCAGCAGCTCGGCAATGTCGGCCATCATGGCGTTTTGGGTTTGCGCCGGTATTTTGAGATCGAGCGCGCAGATCCGCGCCTTGAGGCCCGAAAGATCGAACACGCCTTCGGCAAGGGCGAAAGCGCGGGCGGCGCACCATAGCGGCGCGTTGGAAAGCTCGCGCATACGATGGGAGAAAAGCGGCCCCGCGAGATTCACCGTCTTGTTTGCAAGTTCTGTCGCCACGATTTCGCGCGCGAGGCGATGCTTTTTCACTTCGCTTGCGAAACGCTGCGCAGCGAGCGGGGGAAAATAATCCGTGAGCAAAGCATCGAAATGGGGATCGCCGGCGAGCTCGCTTTGCTCGATGGCGTGGGACAGATCGAGCTTCGCATAGGCCAGCAGCACCGCCAGCTCGGGCCGCGAGAGGCCCTGGTTGGCGCGAGCATGGGACCGGATCGCCTCGTCCGAAGGAAGATATTCCACGTCTCGATCGAGTGCGGCTTTTCGTTCGAGCTCGCGCATGAAGCGGGCGGAGGCATCGAGATCGCGGGCTGCGGTCGATTCGGCCACGGACAGCGCCAATGTCTGATCGTAATTGTTCTTGAGCACAAGACGCGCCACGTCTTCGGTCATGGCGGTAAGCGTGGAAAGGCGCTCGGCAGCCGAGAGCTCGCCACGCCGCAACGGGCCGCTCATCAGGATCTTGATATTGACCTCATGGTCCGATGTGTCGACGCCGGCCGAATTGTCGATAGCGTCGGTATCGATGCGTCCACCCTTTGCTTCGGGCCCGCCCTCGCGCGCATATTCAATGCGGCCGAGTTGCGTGACGCCAACATTGGCGCCTTCCCCGACGATTAGCGCTTTCACATCGCGCCCATTCACGCGCAGCGAATCGTTGGTGCGGTCGCCGGCATCGGCGTGACTCTGGGTGGAGGATTTGATGAACGTGCCGATGCCGCCAAAGAAGAGCAGATCGACTTCGGCGCTGAGCAGCGCACGAATGAATTCGGCGGGCGCTATCCGATCCTTGGCGATGCCACTTAGGCGTTTCATCTCATCGGAAAGGACGATCTCCTTTGCGGTACGCGGAAAGATGCCACCGCCTTTGGAGATCATCGTCGCATCGTAATCGGCCCAGGAAGAACGCGGCAGGTCGAAGAGGCGCTTGCGTTCGGCCCAAGCCGCATGCGGCTCTGGCGAGGGATCGACGAAAATATGGCGATGGTCGAAGGCGGCAAGAAGCTTGGTTTCTTGCGAACACAGCATCGCATTGCCGAAGACATCGCCCGACATGTCGCCCACGCCCACGCAGGTGAACGCCTCCGCCTGGATGTCGCGGTTCAGCTCGCGGAAATGACGCTTCACCGCCTCCCAGGCGCCGCGCGCGGTGATGCCTATTTTTTTGTGGTCGTAGCCCTGGCTGCCGCCGGAAGCAAAAGCATCGCCAAGCCAGAAGCCGCGGGCGAGCGCGATCTCATTGGCGATGTCCGAGAATGTCGCTGTGCCCTTGTCGGCGGCAACCACAAGATAGGGATCGTCATCGTCATAACGGATCACATGAGGAGGCGGGATCACTTTGCCGTCCGGACCGATATTGTCCGTGAGATCGAGCAACGCCCCCACAAAGGTTTTGTACGCCGCAATGCCCGTTGCTTGTGCGACTTCGCGTGACGCGCCTGCGGGAATCCGCTTGGGATAAAAGCCACCCTTGGCGCCGACCGGAACGATGACGGCGTTCTTCACCTGCTGCGCCTTGGCGAGGCTCAAGACTTCGGTCCGGAAATCTTCGGCCCGGTCCGACCAGCGTATGCCGCCGCGCGCGATTTTGCCAAAGCGCAAATGCACGCCTTCGACTTCGGGCGAATAGAGGAACATCTCATAAAGCGGCTTTGGCGCCGGCAGCATGTCGAGGCGGCGGCTGTCCAGCTTGAAGACAAAATACGGTTTCGGATTTCCGTCCGCATCCGTCTGAAAGAAGCTCGCCCGAAGCATGGCGTCGATGACCGATTGCATGGCCCGGATGATGCGATCGTCATCGGCGCTCGGCACGCCGTCTAACGCCGCTGCGATTTGTTCGCGGATGTGGTCCATCGCCCGTGCGCGCGCCGCGCTATCGCCAAGGCGGTCCGGATCGTGGGCGTTTCGGAAGAGGCTCACCAGCAGGACGGCAATCGCGGGATTCCGGACCAGCGCGTTTTCCATATAGGCCGGGCTGAGCGTCAGGCCTGCTTGCCGCAAGAACTTCGCGACGCCGCGCAGGATTGTGATGTCGCGCCAGGGAAGTTCGGCCACCACGACCAATTTGTTGAAGCCGTCGGATTCGGCTCGGTCCGCCCAGACCGCGTGAAAGGCATCTTCCAAAAGGAGTTTCAAGCGTTCGATCTCGACCGCTTCGCCGTCGGCCCGCGCCATCAGGATATTCTGCAGCGCGATTTCCTCAGGCTCGCCGTCTTCGCCAAACGGATTCAACGCAAAGGCGTCTTCGGCGATGACCTTGAGGCCAAGATTTTCGAACACCGGCAGACATTCCGATAGCGGGACAAACCCTCCATGCACGAAGAGCTTGAGGCGTAGCGCATCGACCGTATCATCGAGATGACCATAGGCGTGCGCCGCGAGCGTACCGCCTGCGCCGTGGCCCTTGAGCACCGCGTCGATGCGGCCGATATCCTCAACGGCCTCCTCCGGCGTGAAGCGCTCGCGATAGCCGGCGGGAAACGCGTTGGCATAACGCAGCGCAAGTCTGCTCGTCGTCTCGCCATATTCGAGTCGCATCGCATCGGCCAGGCCATCGTCCCAATTTCGGATCGCGGCGCGGATTTCGCTTTCCAGCTCTTTGACATCCGCCTCGGGGCGAACACCGGGATTGCGGCCGATAATGTAATGGACGCGCGCCAGCGCTTCGTCGTCCAGCATCGGAGTTGCCGCGGATTTGCGTCCGTCGAACGTGCGAGCGAGGATGCCGTGGATCTTTTCGCGCACCGCGCCGCTGTATCGTTCGCGCGGCACGTAGACGAGCGCGGAGACGTAGCGGTCGAAGCGGTCGAAGCGCAGGAATACCCGCACCTTGGGCCGTTCGCCAAGATTGAGAATCCCAAGGCCCGTGGCGAGAAGCTCATTCTCGGAAATCTGGAACAACTCGTCGCGCGGGAAGGTGTCGAGGATATGCTGGAGCGCCTTGCCGTCATGGCTCGCAGGCGGCAGACCCGATCCCGCCAGCACGCGTGCGGTCTTGCGGCGCAGCAGCGGAATCTCCGCCGGCAATTGGCTGTAGGCGGTTGAGGTGAAGAGGCCGACGAAGCGGCGCTCGCCGATGAGCTGGCCCTTCGCGTCGAAGATCTTCACGCCGACATAATCCATGTGCACGCGGCGATGAACGCTCGAACGCAGGGCCGATTTGGCGATGATGAGCGGCGCTGGCCGAGTCAGGAAGTCCCGCACGTCGGGCGTAAGGCTGGAGCGGTCGGCGCCCCGGCGGACGATCCGCATCTCGGGATCGGTGAGGAGGCCCAGCCCGCTTGCGAGATCGGGATCGAGCCGTCCCTCTCCATCGGGCGAGAACACATAATCGCGGCAGCCGAGAAAGGTGAAATGCGCCGCTGCGAGCCAATCGAGAAAGGCGATATTCTCCGCAAGTTCCTCGGCGGGCACGGGTGGCGGGTTGCGCTTGAGACCGGCGGTTGTTTCGGCCAGGCGCGCCAGCATCGGCTTCCAATCGCGCACCACCGCGCGCACGTCGCCAAAAACCTTGAGCAATCCCGCGCGCAGCTCTTCCGCCAGCGCCTTGTCGACCTCACCATCGAGGGCGAGCACCATGACGCTTTCCTTGAGCGGCGCTCCTTTCGCGTTTCGTGCCCCTCCCTCGTCGCGAGCCGCGGCAATCACCGGGTGAAAGGCGGTGGCGATGCGAAAACCTTGGGCGCGAATTTCGGCGATGCAGGAATCATAGAGGAACGGAATGTCGTCATTCACCGCAACAATGATGGTCTCGTTGCGGGTGAACTCCGGGTCTTCGGAACCTGGCGCGAAAATCTCGACCAATGACGCGCCGCGGACTCTTCGCGCCGTCCGCGCGAAGACGAGCTTTACCAGCGCCGCCAATTCCGCGCCGGTGTAATGGATCAGATCCTCGGGAGAGGCGTAGCGGGTAAAGCCGGTGAAGAACGCCGCGAGCTCCGAATCGCCGGTACCGATCAGGCGGGCGCTCACAGCGAGATGGGCGGCCGCTTCGGCGGCATCCAGATTCGCCTCTTCGGGCGCGGTGCCCTGCGCAGTCTCGATCATGCGGGATGTCCGAGCCATGTCAGCCCCCTCTGCGCGCTCTTGCGATAAAGGGGCAATTAAACCTTTAAGAACTTAGGGAACGGTGTGCAAACTCGAGGGAAGTACCGGTGGGTTAGGAATGATGAATGAATTCTAGCATGTTATCGGTCACGGAACGCGGTGGGATGGGACGGTGAGAATCGGCAAGCCTGTCCATGTCGTAATCTTCGACCTCGAATTCACGGCCTGGGAAGGCTCGATGGAGTCGCGCTGGACGCGGCCAGGCGAGCTTACCGAGGTGGTCCAGATCGGCGCCGTCAAGCTCGACGCGGCAAGCCTCACAGAGGTGGATGCTTTCCAGATGCTCGTGAAACCGCGGGTGAATCCCATTCTGTCCGATTATCTGGTGGCGCTCACCGGAATTGACAATAAGCAGCTTACCGCGCGCGGCGTCGATTTCATCACCGCCTATCGCGCCTTCCTCGATTTCACCGCTACGAGCCATGCCTGGGCGCATGGGCGCGACGATCTGATCCTCTCCGGCAATTTGAAGCTCTATGGCTGGGAGGGCGCGCTTCCCCTTCCGTCCTACTCCAATGCGGTCCCCTGGTTTACGGCGCAAGGCATCGATCTGAAGGGCAAACGCGCCTGCGATGTGGCGGAAGCGGCCGGCGCCGTTTTCGAAGGGCGCAAGCACGATGCGCTGGCCGACGCGCGTGGCGTGGCAGCCGGGTTCGCCGCAATGATCCATAAAGGCGCGCCGAATCCGTTCCTCGAAGGCGGGGTTTCATCATGACCGCGGAGGACATCATCAACTGGCTCGATCTGAAGCCGCACCCGGAAGGGGGATTTTACCGCGAGACCTTCCGCGATTGTGCGGGGCCATCAGGCCGCGCGCTTTCGACCGCGATCTATTATCTGTTGCGCGCGGGCGAGGTCTCACGCCGTCATCGCATCGATGCGGCAGAGATCTGGCACTGGTATGCGGGCGACGCGCTTGAGCTTTGCATCGGGCAGGATTCCGCCCCGCAACGCGTCCTGCTGGGCCCGGATCTGGCGAGCGGCATGCGCCCGCAAGCCGTGGTTCCTGCGCAAAGCTGGCAAAGCGCCCGGCCTTTGGGCGCCTTTACCCTTGCTGGCTGCACCGTCGCGCCAGGTTTCGAGTTTTCCCGATTTGAAATGGCCAGTGAGAGTTGGGCGCCGAGCTAGATCTAGAAAGCCGTCTGCAAGGCCCGCGCGATGGCGAGCGAGGACGGCCGCGCCGACAATCCCACCTCTGGCGCAATGGTGATCAACAGAATCCCCTTTTGCACCACCACGCCGGCTTTGGGACCGGGAATCACCCTGACGATGTGGATCCGATCGAACAACAGCATCCGCTTTGGTGTCTTCGCCACGGTTTCCAGGGCATAGGTCGCGTTGCGCATGGCGTCGCAAACCAGCGCCCGCAACACCTCCGATTTCCCGATCAGGTCCCAATCGGCGGCGAAGCCCAAGGCGAAATCCTCGCGCGACGAAAGTTCCTGCGCCAATTTCGCGGCAAAGGGTTTCACGTCCTTCTCGCTGATCGGCGGCAGATCGACGTTCTGAACCATGTCGCTGTATCCGGCCGGGATTCCGCCCTTGGCCGCGGCGGTGTAAAGGGTGACGCCGCCCCATCCGGTCACTTTCAGGGCGACCGCGCCGGTGTCGTATTTCAGCACCCGGCCGCCCATGGGCGCGGCCTCGCTCGAGAGATAAAACACCTCATCACCGCCGCCGAAGCGCAGCCTCACCGAATCCCCACGCCGATCGACCATGAAGGTCAGGCTGTCGTCGGCCACATAGGTTCCGTCACGGGGAAGGGGCTGCGAAGCCCCGATCAGGCGCGAGGGCGGGTTCCCTTGCGCGGCAACGGCAAACCCAGCACCGCTGAATAGCGCCCAAGCGATGACCGATGAAACAAGCAGCCT
Source organism: Micropepsaceae bacterium (assembly GCA_035318785.1). Taxonomy (GTDB): domain Bacteria; phylum Pseudomonadota; class Alphaproteobacteria; order Micropepsales; family Micropepsaceae; genus CAIYRG01. The sequence goes on along the minus strand of DATHDZ010000164.1, from coordinate 44,492 downwards.
CACGGCTCTATCTCGCGCAATTAGGTTCTGAGTTGGCCATTGGCCACTCCGCCCCCGTCAGAACGTTCCCCGTCGGAGAGTGAATACGTTGAAGGTGGCAAGAATATGGACGCCAAACCTTTCCGCGATACGAATGGTTAATCACCAAGAGAGTTCGCTTGTAGCCTTGGCCCACAAATGGACCTAATGTCCGCGCCCGATTCACCATATCGGCCATCAGCGGGAGATAGCGTGCCCAGCCTCGACAGTTTCAAAGCGCGGCGCAAGCTTAGCGTCGGCAGCAAGACCTATACCTATTTCAGTCTCAAGGCGGCGGAGAAGAACGGGCTTGCCGGCATTTCGCGGTTGCCCAATTCGCTCAAGATCCTGCTTGAGAATCTGCTGCGGCACGAAGATGGCCGCACGGTCACGGCCGACGACATAAAGGCCGTCGCGGGGTGGCTGAAAGCGCGCTCCTCGGACCGCGAAATCGCCTACCGGCCGGCGCGGGTGCTGATGCAGGATTTCACCGGCGTGCCTGCCGTCGTCGATCTTGCCGCGATGCGCGACGCCATGAAGGCGCTGAATGGCGATCCGGAGAAGATCAATCCGCTCGCCCCCGTCGATCTCATCATCGACCATTCCGTGCAGGTCGATTTCTTCGCCGGTCCGGGTGCGTTCAAGAAGAACGTGACCATGGAATATGAGCGCAATGGCGAGCGCTATTCCTTTTTGCGTTGGGGCCAGCAAGGCTTCAACCGCTTCCGCGTCGTGCCGCCGGGAACCGGCATCTGCCATCAGGTCAATCTCGAATATCTGGCGCAGACCGTGTGGACCGATAAGGTCAAGGAAGGAAAGACCTCCGTCGATTACGCCTATCCCGACACTCTGGTCGGCACCGATTCCCACACCACGATGATCAATGGTCTCTCTGTGCTCGGCTGGGGCGTCGGCGGTATCGAGGCGGAGGCAGCCATGCTGGGCCAGCCCATCTCCATGCTGATTCCCGAAGTCATCGGCATGCGCTTCACCGGCAAGCTTCGCCCCGGCTGCACCGCGACCGATCTGGTGCTCACCGTCACGCAGATGCTGCGCAAGAAGGGCGTCGTCGGCAAGTTCGTCGAATTCTACGGCGAGGGTCTCGCCGACATGCCGCTCGAAGACCGTGCCACGATCGGCAATATGGCGCCGGAATATGGTGCGACCTGCGGCTTCTTCCCTGTCGACGAGGAAACGCTGCGCTATCTCAAGGCGACGGGACGCAAAGCCCCGCGCATCGCACTGGTGGAAAAATATGCCAAGGCGCAAGGCATGTTCCACACCACTAAGAGCGAAGAACCCGCCTTCACCGACACGCTGCATCTCAATCTTGCCGACGTGGAACCTTCTCTTGCAGGGCCGCGCCGCCCGCAGGACCGCGTGTCGCTTTCCAGGGTGGGAGAGGAATTCGCTACGGTCCTGATCGACGTCTTCAAGAAGGAAGACGAGGCCATGAAGCGGGTCAGGATCGAAGGCACCGAACTTACCATCGGCCATGGCGATGTCGTGATCGCCGCCATCACCTCCTGCACCAACACCTCCAATCCCTATGTGATGCTGGGCGCGGGGCTGCTCGCCAGGAATGCGATCAAGCGGGGACTGCAGGTACGGCCTTGGGTAAAGACCTCGCTCGCGCCCGGAAGCCAGGTGGTCACCGATTATCTCGCCCGTTCGGGCCTCGATAAGCCGCTCAACAAGCTGGGCTTCAACCTGGTCGGCTATGGCTGCACCACCTGCATTGGCAATTCAGGGCCTCTTCCCGATCCGATCGCCAAGGCGGTCACCGACGGGGATCTCGTCGTCGGCGCGGTGCTGTCCGGCAATCGCAATTTCGAGGGGCGCGTCCATCCCCAGGTGCGGGCGAACTATCTCGCTTCCCCGATGCTGGTGGTGGCCTATGCGCTCGCCGGCAATTTGAACGGCGACCTGACAAAAGAGCCGATCGGCTATGACGACGACAACGAGCCCGTCTATCTCAACGAGATCTGGCCGAGCCCGAAGGAGATCGCCGAGACGGTCAGAAAATCGGTGACGCCCGCGATGTTTCGCAAGCGCTACGCCGATGTCTTCACCGGCGACAAACTATGGAAAAAGATCAAGGTCGATCCCGGCAAGACCTATCGCTGGCAGGATGACTCGACCTATGTGAAAAATCCGCCCTATTTCGAAGGCATGGGTCACAAGCCCTCGCCGATCACGGATATCTCCAAGGGCCGCATCCTGGGAATCTTCGGCGATTCCATCACCACCGATCACATCAGCCCGGCTGGTTCCATCAAGAAGGATTCGCCGGCCGGAAAATATCTGATGGAGCACGGTGTGCAGCCTGTGGACTTCAACTCTTACGGCGCGCGGCGCGGCAATCACGAGGTGATGATGCGCGGCACCTTCGCGAACATCCGCATCAGGAACGAGATGTTGGGCGGCAAGGAAGGCGGCAACACGATCTATTATTCGACCGCCGCGCCTTCGGGCGAGGAAATGTCCATCTATGACGCGGCGATGAAATATCAATCCGCCGGCACGCCCACTCTTATTGTGGCCGGCAAGGAGTATGGCGCCGGTTCCTCTCGCGATTGGGCGGCGAAGGGCCCGCGGCTTCTAGGGGTGCGCGCGGTGATCGCGGAAAGCTATGAACGCATCCACCGCTCCAACTTGGTGGGCATGGGTGTGGTGCCGCTGGAATTCGCCGATGGCAAGACGCGGCGCGATTATGCCCTCACCGGAAAGGAAGCGATCGACCTTCCCGTGCAGGAAGCTGCCAGCGGTACGCGCAAGAAAGTGACCGCGCGCGTGACCTATCCCGATGGGCGAACCGTGGCTATGCCGCTCATCGCCCGCATCGATACGGTCGATGAGATCGCTTACTTCAAGAGCGGCGGCATCCTCCAGCACGTGCTCAGGAACCTGCTCGCCGCCTAGCGGCTAGGCCCCCTTACCCGGGGGACCGGGTTGGCGTCCGAACCCGATCCGGGTTCTCACTTCGGCGTGTGCGACGGGCAAGATGTCCCGATGGGTTGTCGAGCCTTCGTTCCGGCCTTTCCGAAGGCTGGAAATAGTCAACCCAACGTGATTCACGAACCTCTTGGGCAATTTGCGCGTTGAGCCTATGGTTTTGTCATGCGCGGACACTCTGTCTTCTCCCTGGGGGCTTTTCTTGCCATCGCCGTCATCACCGGCGCGTGGGCGGGGCAGCATGGACGGCGTCCCGTCGTGGTGGAACTTTTCACCAGCCAGGGGTGCAGCGATTGTCCCGCGGCCGATCGCTTGGTGACGGAACTTGCCAAGCGCAAGGACGTGATCGCCCTCTCCTTACCCATCACCTATTGGGACATGTTGGGCTGGAAGGACACCTACGCCACCGACGCCAACACGCAGCGCCAGAAATCCTATGCACGGGCGATGAACCGCTCCGGCATTTACACGCCGCAGATGATCATCGACGGCACGCTGGATGTGGTCGGCAACCAGCGTGATCGCGTGCTCGCGGCTCTCACGTCACGGGGGGGCGAGGACGCGGATATCCCCATTTTCATCGGCACGGCGTCCGGGCGGGTGGAAATCGCCATTCCCGCTTCAAAGTCGAAATCGAAAACCCTCGCGACGATTTGGGTGATGCGTACGCTGGCGCAAGGCTCGGTCAATGTGGAGCAGGGTGAGAACCGCAACCATCTGCTCAATTACACCAATGTCGTGCGCGATTTGAAACGCGCGGGCGAGTGGAACGGCGAAGCAATGAAGATCGACCTGCCGCTCAATCTCGCAAAGACCAAGCATGACGGAGTGGTGGTCATCCTGCAGGCGCGGGATTACGGCCCGGTGCTCGGCGCAGCGGTTCTGCAGTTTCCCGTCGCCGATCGCGTCGCCGCGCCGCACTAAAAACGAAAAGCCCTTCACAAAACGCGAATGAGACGTCCGTCCTTGGGGCCGTCAGCGCTCCGCTCATAGAGGCGCGCGGCAAGCATGGGATTCTCGGGTTTGGTTTCCAACGCTTGCCCGAGAACCTGGGCCACGAAGCCCGCCGGCATGCCGTTTCGGGCCGCACCCGAGGCGTTGCCCGTATCAAATCGGGACAGGCCCGCTCGACTGCCACGCGCCGAATGCGTCAGCGATCGCCCCGAACGGCGCTCGTGTTTTCCATGCAAGCTGCTGGAACCGGCGGATTTTTCCACGCATCGAACCACTAGAGCGCGGCTTGTCGCGCAGGTGCCCGGTTGGATGTGGCCTAATTTCATAACCAGTACTTAAGCAAGTCCCAGACCGCTCCGCCACAGACCTTGCCAAGCCCCGAAAATTTCTAGTTTTTTAAGCCCCTCCCGGTAGCGTCGCAGAAATCAAACGCGGCAAAGATCGCGAACCAAAGGGTCTGTGGTGCGGGGCGAATCTACCAAACATGCGTTCAAAAATCGGCTGGAAGCGCTCGGCGAGGGCGCTGACGCCCAGAGGCTGCGACTGGCGCTGATGGGCGCCAAGGCGTCTGCCTTCGATTGGACGCTTGCCGACGATCGGATCCGCTGGGATGGCGGCCCGGCCGCGCTCCGCCATCACCCGGATCTAGAGCGGTTGACGTCGGGAGTCGCTCTCCAGACTTGGCTGGGTCCACACGCAAGGGGACGTTTGCTGGGGCTGGTTGATGAAGTCTCGCCCGCCGATCCCTCCTTCACCATGGAATTTGAGGCATCTACCAACGCGTCGCGCGAATGGTTCGAGATCTCCGGGGTGAGGACTCCGGGAACCGAAGGCCGCGCCGAGCGCGTCACCGGTGTGGTGCGGGAGATCACACAACAGAAGCAAGCCTTCACCCGTCTTTCCTATCTGGCTACGCGCGATGAACTCACCGGACATCTGAACCGCACGCGGCTGCGCGAAGAACTTTCGCGCGTGATCCTGCGCGCCACCGGCGAAGGGCGCTCTTGCGCTTATGTCGTAGCGGCGATCGATGATCTGGCGGTGATCAACGAGACTTACGGCTTCGATGTCGCCGACGAAGTGATTGTCGCCACCGGCCAAAGACTCGCGCAGGCCTTGCGGACATCTGACGTGATCGGCCGTACCGCGGGCAACAAATTTGGCTTGATCCTGGGCGAATGCGGCGAACGCGAAATGGCCGTTGTCGGCGAGCGGCTGCATGCCGCGGTGCACGGTGAAATCATCGAAACGCGCGCAGGCAGCGTCTCGGCCAGCGTTTCGGTCGGCGCCGTCTGGCTGCCGCGCGGTGCCAGCAACAGCCAGGAAGCGATGCTCCGCGCCGAGGAAGCGCTTGAACAGGCCAAAGGCACCGGCCGCAGCGGCTTTGCCATGTACACGATTTCGGCCCAGCGCGAATCCGCACGCCGCCGGCTCATCGCCATCGGCGACGAGGTTATGGAGGCACTCACCGATCATCGCCTCATCCTCGCCTATCAGCCGATCGTGGGTGCGGTCTCCCGTCGGGCCGAACATCACGAATGTCTGCTTCGCCTGCAGCGCAAGGACGGCACGATTGCGCCTGCGGGTGAATTTATCCCCGCGGCTGAGACACTTGGCCTGGTGCGTCTGCTCGACCGCCGCGCGCTCGAAATGGCGGTTGCCCAGCTCTATCGGCATCCGGACATCAAGCTCTCGATCAACGTCTCGGGCACCACGGCCGGCGATCATTCCTGGCTACAGTCCTTCATCAATTACGTGCGCGAGAACCGCGCGGTGGCCGAGCGCATCACGGTCGAGTTGACCGAAACCGCCGCGCTGCAGGGCTTCGAGGAGAATGCGCGTTTCGTGACGCGGCTGCGCGACATGGGGTGCCGCGTTGCCATCGATGATTTCGGCGCGGGTTTCACCTCGTTCCGCAATTTGCACAATCTGCGCGTCGACATCGTCAAGATCGACGGCGCTTATGTGAAGAATCTGAGCGAATCGCCGGACAATCAGCTCTTCGTCCGCACGCTTGTCGATCTCGCCAAGAACTTCCAATTGGAAACGGTCGCGGAATGGGTTGGCTCGGAAGAGGACGCGCAGATCCTGGCCGGTTACGGCGTCGATTATTTCCAAGGATTCTTTTTCGGCCAACCCGACATTGCGCCGGCTTGGGCGAAAACGGGCCTTGTCGCAGCGCAATAGCGCTTCGTTGGGCTCGCTAGCGTCCGCCATGCGGCGGAAGCGGGATCGCCGTGGTGCGTTTCAGTTCCTCCATCGCGAAAGCCGAACTGACATCCATCAATTTGGCGGAACGGATCAGCGCTTTGTAGACGCGATCATAGGCCGCGATGTCGGCGACCTGCAGTTTCAGAAGATAATCGATCTCGCCGGTCATGCGATAGAACTCGACCACTTCAGGCATTTTGCGCACGGCCGCCGAAAATGTTTCGAGCCATCTCTCCGTGTGCTCGCCGGCGCGTACGGTCACGAACACGGTGACCCCGACGCCGAGCTTTTCCGGATCGAGCAGCGCCACGCGCTTGACGATGATGCCTTCCTCTTCGAGCTGCCGGATGCGTCTCCAGCATGCGTTCTGCGAGAGATGAACGCGCTCTGCGATGTCGGCGATGGATTGGGAGGCATCGTTCTGCAAGAGATCGAGGATTTTCACATCGATGCCGTCGAGGTGCGCCATAGAATAATCTCCCAATTTGATCGCTATTCGTCGATCAATTTGGGAAGAAATTGCCTCAGGATGCAAATAGGATCATCGTTCTGCGGTGGAGTTTGAAATGCTGGACCGGTGGTTTCTTGCCCATCCCCGAGGCGTGGACGAATCCTATCTTGCGCATCAGCGCGTGGCGTTCCGCTTTTCCGCATCCCTTCTGAAGGCGGCGCTTGTCTGCTTCATCCACGGTCTGGTGCCGGCATTGTTCGAATCCACGGCAAGCCGCAGCGTCACAGAACTGCACGAGCGCATGGTCCATCAGCGGCGCACAGGGCGATTGGAAGGACGGCCGACGTCCGGATCGCCGCACAAAAGAGCGCTTCGCGATATTGGCCGGGGATGATCGGCCTAAGCGGGGATCACTTCCGCTGCGCCAAATCGGCGATCTGCTGCCTCATCGCGGCGATCTGATCCTTGAGTTCGCGGATTTCGTCGTCACGCGGCGGCGCGGCGGCGGGCGGCGGTTCCGGCGCGCCAAAAGGTGAGGCGGGCCGGGCTGCGCCTACGCCGAAGGCCGCAAACGGGTTCGGCATATCCTTGTCGCCGACCCATGGGTTCTTGGCGCCGAAGGGCGAGAACATCTGCATGGCGCGCTCGAACACCTGCAGATTCTGCCGCGTGAGCTGCTCGAAATCCTTGTAGCCGAGCTTGCCTCCCAGCGCTTCGGCGAATTTCTGCCGCATCTCCTGCTGATTCTTTGTGAAGCTCTCCATCGACATTTCGAGATAAGACGGCACGAACGCCTGCAGGCTGTCGCCGTAAAACCGGATGAGCTGGCGCAGGAACTGGATGGGCAGGAGATGCTGGCCCTTGTTCTCCTCATCGAAGATGATCTGCGCCAACACCTGACGCGTGATGTCCTCGCCGGTGCGGGCATCGCGCACCTCGAATTCCACGCCTTCCTTCACCATCTCGCAGAGATGGTCGAGCGTGACGTAGCTCGATGTGTGCGTGTTGTAGAGGCGCCGGTTCGCGTATTTTTTTATGATGATCGGACCGGCCGCCCCGCTCTTCGTCTCGTTCAAGCGGGCTCCTCAATCGCATTGCACGGGGTTTTCCCCGCTCGTTTCCTCAAGCTAACACAGCACCCTTAGGGCCGCGCTGTCCAGACTCTTTTTGCAATGCAGCATTATTCGATTTACCAAATCTCGCGCGGAGCACATAAAGTCTCATCGCTTCCATGAGGCCAATCCCATGACCGATGTCGTCATCGCTTCCGGCGCCCGTACTCCCGTCGGCTCCTTCAATGGCGGCTTTGCCAATGTGCCGGCGCATGACCTTGGGGCGGCCGCCATCAAGTCCGCGCTCGAACGTGCCAAGGTCGCCCCCGCGGATGTCTCGGAGGTGATCCTCGGTCAGATCCTGACTGCAGCCCAGGGTCAGAACCCGGGGCGTCAGGCGGCGATGAAGGCGGGCATCCCGGTCGAGACGCCGGCCTATTTGGTTAACCAATTGTGCGGCTCGGGCCTGCGCGCCGTGGCTCTGGGTTATCAATCCATCAAGAACGGGGATGGCTCCATCATCGTCGCCGGCGGACAGGAATCCATGAGCATGGCGCCCCACGCGGCGCATTTGCGCAACGGGCAGAAGATGGGCTCGCTCGAATTCGTCGACACCATGATCAAGGATGGTCTGATGGATGCCTTTCACGGCATCCACATGGGCATCACCGCCGAGAATGTGGCGCGGGAATTCCAGATCACGCGGGAAGAACAGGACCGTTTCGCGGTTGCCTCCCAGAACAAGGCCGAGGCCGCGCGCAAGGCGGGGCGCTTCAAGGATGAGATCGTCCCCGTCACGGTCACCGAACGCAAAGGCGTGCGAATCGTCGATTCCGACGAATACATCCGCGAAGGCGCCACCTATGAATCCATGTCGGGCTTGCGCGCCGCTTTCGCCAAGGACGGCACCGTGACCGCTGGCAATGCATCGGGCCTGAATGACGGCGCTGCGGCGCTGGTGTTGATGAGCGCAAAAGACGCCGATGCGCGCGGATTGACGCCGTTGGCCCGGATCGTTTCCTGGGCAAGTGCGGGCGTCGATCCCAAGATCATGGGCACCGGCCCCATTCCGGCCTCGCGCATGGCGTTGAAAAAGGCGGGCTGGAACGCCGCCGATCTCGATCTGATCGAATCCAACGAAGCCTTTGCCGCTCAAGCATGCGCGGTGAACCGGAGCCTCGGCTGGGATAGTGCGAAAGTGAATGTGAATGGCGGCGCCATCGCCATCGGCCATCCGGTGGGCGCATCCGGCGGGCGGATCCTGGTGACGCTGCTTTACGAAATGCAGCGCCGCAATGCAAAAAAGGGCATTGCCACGATGTGCATCGGCGGCGGCATGGGTATAGCTGTGTGTGTCGAAAGATGAAATCGGGAGGAGCCATGGCACGCGTCGCTATCGTTACCGGAGGAACACGCGGTATCGGCTGCGCCATTTCCATTGCGCTCCGGGACGCGGGCTGCTCGGTCGTTGCCAATTATGCCAGCGATGATGCGAAGGCGGACTCGTTTACGCGCGAGACCGGGATTGCCGCGCGCAAATGGGACGTGTCCGATTTCGACGCCTGCGTTGCCGCCGCCAACACCATCGCCGGCGAGGTCGGCCCAGTCGAGATCCTCGTCAACAATGCCGGTATCACGCGCGACGGAACCATGCGCAAGATGAGCCGGGTGAATTGGGATCAGGTGCTGGACACCAATCTCGGCGGTTGCTTCAACATGTGCAAAGCCGTCTGGGAAGGTATGCTGGCGCGCAATTTCGGCCGCATCGTCAATATCGGCTCCATCAACGGTCAAGCCGGCCAATATGGCCAAGTCAATTACGCAGCGGCCAAATCGGGCATCCACGGTTTCACCAAGGCGCTCGCCCAGGAAGGGGCCGCCAAAGGCATCACCGTGAACGCCATCGCGCCCGGCTATATCGATACCGATATGGTCTCGGCGGTGCCGGCCAATGTGCTGGAAAAGATCGTGGCCCGCATTCCCGTCGGCCGCCTGGGCCAAGCGCATGAGATCGCCCGCGGCGTGGCTTTCCTGGTTGCGGACCAGGCGGGGTTCGTCACCGGCTCGACGCTCTCCATCAATGGCGGCCAGCATATGTATTGACCGGACGGGCTTGACCCGGCCACCGAGCCGGCGCATGTCCATGCCCCGAAATGACCCTTTCAATGGCTGAATGGCCCGCTCGCGCGGGCCATGACATATAAGAACCATGGCCGTTCTCTCCCTCGTCGAAGTGCAAAATCTCACCTGCGAGCGGGGCGGCCGGCGCATTTTCAAGGACATCACTTTCGCCGCCGCCGCCGGGCAGGTGCTGACCTTGGAAGGACCCAACGGCGCGGGGAAAAGTTCGGCGCTGCGCATTCTTGCTGGGCTGCTTCCGCAAGCGGCGGGGGACATCCGCCTACAGATGACTGCGGGCTATGCTGTCACCGACCCCGAAGAACGCGGCCGGCTCGTCGGGTGGATCGGCCATACCGACGGCATCAAGGCACAATTGAGCGTGCTTGAGAATGCGCTGTTTTTCGGTGCGCTTTATGGCGCGCGCATCGACGTGGCAGGCGTGCTCGATCATGTCGGGCTCAAGCGGTTGATCGGGCTGCCGGCGCAATATCTCTCTGCCGGCCAGCGCCGGCGGCTTGGGTTGGCGCGCCTGATCCTGAGCAACCGGCCGCTTTGGTTGTTGGACGAGCCACTATCTTCGCTCGATACGGCTGGCCGGCGTATAGCCGCCGAGCTGATCGGCGAACATTGCGACGATGGCGGCATCGCCATCGTGGCGACGCACGAAACCCTGGGTCTGGACGCGACCCGTTTCTTTCTGGGGAACGCCTGATGCGCATGGTCGCGTTCAGGGCCCTTCTGATGCGCGACATGCGGCTGGCCTTCCGCGCAGGCGGAGGTGCCAGCCTGGCCGCGGCCTTCTTTGCACTGGTTTCGGCGCTGGTCCCCTTTGGCGTAGGTGCCGATTTGATCCTTCTCGGGCGCATTGCCGGCGGCGTGCTGTGGGTTTCCGCGGCGCTCGCGGCCCTTCTCTCTCTCGACCGCTTGTTCCAGGCCGATTTCGAAGATGGCAGTCTCGACGTGCTGGCGCTTTCGCCCCTGAGCATGGAATCCGCAGCAACCGCCAAGATCCTGGCCCACTGGCTGACGACCGGCCTGCCGCTGGTGGTCCTTTCGCCGGTGCTGGGGCTGTTGCTTAACCTTCCGGCACCGGGCTATGGCGCGCTGGTTGCCTCGTTGATCATCGGGACGCCGGCGCTTTCCGGTGTTGGTGCCATCGGAGCAGCCCTCACCCTCTCGATAAGGCGGGGCGGACTGATCCTTGCACTGATCGTGCTGCCCTTGATCACGCCTGCCCTTATCTTTGGCGCGGGCGCCGTGATGGATGCCCTCGACGGCACCGGACGGGGGGCATTTCTGTTCCTGGCCGCGTTTTCGATTGCGGCTGTTGCGCTCTCGCCTTTTGCGGCCGCTGCAGCCGTGAGACTCAATCTCGGCAGTTGATTTCGACAACATCCAAGGGAAGGCTTATGTAGGTGCCATGATAACCTTTCTCGCCAATCCCAAGCGGTTTCTCGACTTCTCCAATGCGATTGCGCCCTGGCTGGGTGTGCTTGCCGCGGTGCTGCTCGCGGTCGGGTTCTACTGGTCGCTCGCCGGAACCCCGCCCGATTACCAGCAGGGTCAGAGCGTCAAGATCATGTTCGTGCATGTTCCCGCCGCCTATATGGGCATCATGATCTACGGGCTGATGGCCGCGTCGTCGCTCGTCGGTCTGGTCTTCCGCCACCCGCTTGCCGATGTTGCGGCGAAATCGGCCGCGCCATTGGGCGCGGCGTTTACGGCGCTCGCACTTCTTACCGGTTCGCTTTGGGGACGCCCGATGTGGGGGACCTATTGGCAATGGGGCGATGCGCGACTCGTCTCCGAACTGATCCTCCTGTTCATCTATCTGGGCTACATCGCGCTATGGAACGCCATCGACGATCCGGTGCGCGCCGCCAAGGCCGCGGCCATTCTGTCGCTGGTCGGCGCGGCCGACGTACCGATCATCCATTTCTCGGTCGATTGGTGGAACACGCTGCATCAGCCCGCGAGTATCATTCGCCCCGGTGGACCCACCATCGATAAGAGTTTCCTCTTGCCGCTCTTCACGATGATGACCGCATACACGGTGCTTTTCGCCTGGCTTTGGTTGCTGCGTATGCAGACGGAAATCTTCGAACGCCGTGCCCGCGCGCTGATGATGGCGAAGGGCGCCTAACCCATGGCGAATTTCTTCGCGATGGGCGGCTATGCCGTCTTCGTTTGGCCGGCTTACGTGATCAGCGTGCTGGTGCTCGGGGTGGCGATTGTGCTTTCCTTGCAAGCCCACGCGCGGGCACGCCGCAGCGTGCGCCAGTTGGAAGAAGAAAGCGGCGAGACCGAAGAGAGCCAGACGTGAAACGGCTGTTTTTCCTCGTTCCGGTGGTGATTTTCGTCGGCCTGGCCTGGCTGCTATATATCGGGCTGTTTCAGGGTCCGCCTTCCGCCCTGCCCTCGCCATTGGTCGGCAAGACCGCTCCCGACATGTCGTTGCCCGCCCTTGACGCGCAGGCGCAGAATTTCAACCGTGCCGAGCTTGGGCAGGGCCGCCCGATCATCGTCAATTTCTGGGCTTCCTGGTGCGCGCCGTGCCGCATCGAGCATTCGACCTTGGAGGCGCTTGCGGCACGCAAGGGCGTCACGCTCTACGGTGTCGACTACAAGGACAAGCCCGAGGATGCGCGCGCATTCTTGTCCGAGCTTGGCAACCCGTTCGGAAAAATTAATGAGGATCGCGACGGGCGCGTCGCCATCGATTGGGGGGTGACCGGTGTGCCCGAGACCTTCGTGATCGACAGCAAGGGAATTATCCGCGTCCATTACGCGGGACCGCTCAACGACCAGGTGGTGGAGCGGCTGATCCTTCCTGCCCTGGAACAGTGATGCCGAAATAATTCCCGGCCCAGAGATCCGCCCACCCAGGTTTATGCTCACATTGAGCCGATTACGCGTTCTTTAGATTTTGGAAACCATCCTTTGCCATGGTCCGTTCATGCGGATCGATGCATCCAATCTCATCCTCGCGGCGCAGGCTCAGACGCAGCGCGTTGCCGCCGCGACCAAAGAAGCGCAGCCCCGCTTCGAGTCTCTCGATTTTGCCAAATCTTCCGCCACGCAAGAGGGCACCCGAACCGCCACGCCCGCAATGGCCTCGCGTCCAGGCGCGCAACTCGACATAAAGGTCTGAAGTTAGCGCCGCCGCGCCTTCGCACGTGGCTCGCCGCCCGAACCGTCTTCGCCTTCGGCCTGCGAAACCACGGTTGAGAGCATTTTCAAAAATCTTGCCCGATCCGCGGCGTTGAGGCCCGCGAGCAGTGCCCGCTCCACGCGGTCGCTCGCCGAACGTGCGCCTCGGAGTGCTTTTTTCCCTGCCATTGCGATGCGCACGGCGTTTGCACGCTGATCGGCCTCGGTGCGTTCGCGGTCCAAGAGCCCCTTGTCGATCATACGCCGGATCATTTCCGCGAGGGTCGAGCGGTCGATCCCGGTGATGGCGACGAGATCGGTTTGGCTCATGCCTTCGTTCTGCTCGACCGCGGCGAGAACCGTAAATTGCTGTTTGGTAAGATCGCTCGCGCCAGGTTCGCGTGAGAACAGATCATTGGCATACTGAACGCAGCGACGCAGGAGATGCGATGGCGATTGGGAGAGGTCAAAGCCGCCGTTGGCCTTGCGCGGACCCTTCGAAGCCATCAGTTCCCCCGGCGAAATATTTTGAAGATTTTCGAAATCGTCCGTACCCGTCGGACTGGGTACTAACCTTAGCGCACTCGCTCGCAGACGCAAACGGTCTTGTGATGTTTTTTGATCAGGTGATGCGGAAGAGTTGCACTTGACAGTGTTGGAGCAAAAGCGGCGCGCAAGTTGCAATTTCATCCCAGGCGTGGACTTTGCCCCTCCACGACGCAAAAACCGCCCGGCTGCTCACGTCGCGGGCGGCGTTGGCTCGCCTTCGACCTGATGTCGCATGATGAAAGGTGTTTGCGCCATTGCGAAGAGAAGTGTCAACGGAAACACCGCCCAGACTTTGAAGGCAACCCACGTGTTTGTCGAAACGTGGCGCCAAACAACCTCATTCGCGATGGCCAGAGCAATAAAGAACAGCGACCAGCGCCATGTGAGCGAGCGCCATGCTGGATCGGAGAGCTGCAGCATTTGACCGAACAGCAATTTGATGAAGAGCCGGTTGAATGCGAGGCCTCCGATGAGCACGGCGGCAAACATGGTGTAAAGAATAGTGGGCTTGATCTTGATGAAAATGTCGTTGGACAGCCAGAGGGTTAATCCACCGAACACCAGTACGAGCCCGGTTGTTATCAGCGGCATCAGCGAAACTTTCCGCTCGATCGCAAACTCGATCGCAAGCACCATGAGCATGACAGCCATGAACACTGCGGTTGCAGTGAAAATGCCTAGCATCGAGTTTGCGACAAAAAAGATCAGCAGCGGCCCAAAATTGAGCGCCAACTTCAAATGAGGATGCATGGCTTCACCATAGGCCCTCATGGGCGGTTGTTCCAGACATCACCACATATTTCAAAAACGCCATGAGCCTATCGTGGGCTTTGGTGGTTCATCGGCTCCGGTCAGGGCTGTCGCGAAGGCTGCGGCGTTGAAGGGCTGCAGATCGTTCGCAGTCTCGCCCACGCCAATGTAATGGATCGGAAGCCCGAAACGGTGGGCAAGTGCGACGAGAATGCCGCCCTTAGCGGTTCCGTCGAGTTTCGTCATGATCAGACCCGTGAGGGGAACCGCGGCCTGAAACGCTTCAACTTGTAAGATGGCGTTCTGGCCGGTGGTGGCGTCGAGCACCAATAGCACCGCATGCGGCGCGGATGCGTCATGCTTCTTTAGGACGCGGGCAATTTTTTGCAGTTCACCCATCAGACCTGCTTTGTTCTGCATACGTCCTGCCGTGTCGATCAAAAGAACGTCAGTATGGTCGCTGCGTGCTTGGCCCAGCGCATCGAAGGCAAGCCCCGCGGCATCGGCGCCTTGTGCTCCGGCGAAGACGTGGGCGTGTGCGCGTTCCCCCCAAATTTTCAATTGCTCGATGGCTGCCGCGCGAAACGTGTCGCCGGCCGCGAGTGCCACGCGTTTTCCTTCTTCGCCGAGCTTGGCCGCCAATTTCCCTATGGTCGTGGTCTTGCCGGTGCCGTTGACGCCGGCGACCAGCACCACGAAAGGCTTTTGTACGGTATCGATCCGAAACGGCTTTTCGGCAGGAGCCAGCACCTTTGCAATGGCATCGGTGAGAATCCGGCGCAGCTCGCGTTCGGAAATCTCGGTGTCGTAGCGCCCCTGACCCACTTCGGCCGCGAGCTCATGGGCAAGGCCAGTTCCCACATCGGCGCGGATGAGCGCGTCCTCGAGTTCCCGGACGGTATCGGCATCGAGCCGCTCTTTGGTGAAGACGCCGGTCAACTCGCCGCTCAGTTGCGCGGCCGAACGCGCGAGACCCGCTTTCAGGCGCGCGAACATCCCCGGCCTGGCGGCAGAAACGTCGTCATTCGTCATGCGATGGCCCGAACGCCGTGATGCTGAGTTTCTAAAACGCGCGCCGCCAAAATCCGGCCATCGCTCGCGATGATCCGCGTACGCACGAGGCTCCCGGGGTTCACATTTTCGGTGAAAGAAGTCGAAGCGAAACAGCGGGTTCGCCCAAGTCCTGGTTTTTCCACGAGCAGCTCCTGCTCGGTCCCGACAAGACGTCCCAATCGGGCGGCGAGTGCGGCGGTTCCCTTGTCGCGCAAGCGCCGCGCACGGCTCTTCACAATCGAGGGATGAAGCTGCGGCATTCTTGCCGCCGGCGTATTCGCGCGTGCGCTGAACGGGAACACATGCAGGTAGGAAAATCCCGCCGCATCCACCAGGTCCAGGCTATTCTCGAACATCGCTTCGGTTTCCGTTGGGAATCCCGCGATCAGATCAGCGCCGAACGCGACATCATGGCGCAGGCGCCGTGCCGTTTCGCAAAAACGGATGGTGTCTTCACGGGAATGGCGGCGCTTCATGCGCTTCAGGATCAGATTGTCGCCCGATTGCACCGAAAGATGAAAGTGCGGCATCAGCCGCTGTTCCTCCGCAATAAGCCGGAAGAGAACCTCATCCACCTCGATGGAATCGATGGAGGAAAGTCTCAATCTCGGAAGCTCGGGCACATGTTTCAGGATGTGTGCGACCAATGATCCCAGGCCGATATCGCCCGGAAGATCGGCGCCATAAGCGGTGAGGTCTACTCCGGAGAGCACGATCTCATTGAATCCGGCTCTTGCCAGCCTTCGCGCCTCCTCGACGACCGCGCCTGCGCCCACGCTGCGAGAGTTTCCTCTTCCATAGGGGATGATGCAAAAGGTGCAGCGATGGTCGCAGCCATTTTGCACTTGCAACACCGCACGCGTGTGGTCCGCGAAGGAATCGACGAACTGCGCCGCAGTCTCCTTCACCGCCATGATATCGTTAACGATCACGCGCGGTGCGCCGGCAAGGAAATCGCGCCTGTAACTTTCCGCTGCCAGCTTTTCCAGATTGCCGATCACGCGGTCCACTTCCCGCATCGCCGCATAGGTCTCCGGCTCGGTTTGCGCCGCACAACCGGTGACGATGATCTGCGCATCGGGTCTTTCGCGGCGCAGCTTGCGGATGGCCTGACGCGATTGGCGCACCGCCTCGGCGGTCACGGCGCAAGTGTTGACGATGACCGCGTCCGCCAGCCCGGCTTCGGCGGCGCGTGCGCGGATCGCCTCGGATTCATAGGCGTTGAGCCGGCAACCGAAAGTGATGATCTCGACCTCGCTCATGAATCCGCCATAAGCGTTGGCAAATTCACTTCGCCCGCGAAGCTGAATCTTATGGGTCCGGTCATCAACACATGATCGTCGCTCTCGCGCCATTCGATCCCGAGCTCGCCGCCATCCAGGATGACCGTCGCCTTGCGTGCCGTTAATCCCCGCAGATTGCCGGCGACGACCGCGGCACACGCCCCCGTGCCGCAGGCCAGTGTGATGCCGGCGCCGCGTTCCCAGACGCGCATGCGCAAAGCGGTATCGCTTCTCCGCTCGACGAACTCGACATTGGTGCGCGAGGGAAACCAAGGATGGCGTTCGATGGCCGGGCCAAGCAGCGCAACGGGCGCCGCGTCCGCATCTTTCACGAAAAGCACGCAATGGGGGTTGCCCATCGAGAGCGCTGCGACGGAGCCAAGGGCGGAATCGCGGAATCCCGGGACGGGAAGCGAGAAGTCCTGCGTATCCACAGCTTGGGCCATGGGGATTTCGCGCCAGTCGAGGCGCGGGGGTCCCATATCGACGGTCACGGTATCCTCGCCGGCTCTCTGGCAGAAGAGCGGACCGCCCGCCGTCTCCAAGGCGATATGATCGCTCTCTCTTTCGGCCATCAGCAGATAGGCGACGCACCGCCCGGCATTGCCGCAGGATTCCACCTCGCCGCCATCGGCGTTGAAGATGCGCATGAAGGCGGCCGCCCCGTTTTTGGCCGGCTCCATCACGATCACCTGATCGCAGCCGATCCCACGCTTCCTGTCGGCGATGGCTTTGGCCATGATCGGGTCCACGGGCAAAGGGAAGATTCGCGCATCGAAGATCGCGAAATCATTGCCTAGACCGTGCATTTTCAGGAAGGTGGTCATGGCGGCCTTATAAGACTGCGGGCTTCAGCTTGCTAGGTGGGCGGCTGCAGCTTCGGGCCGCTCTTGGCGCCAAGGATTGCCCTTTCGGGTTTGGCACCCAAGATGAGGCGTCGCAGTTGCGGGAGAATGTGATGCGGCTCCGCATGTGGGCAGGTTGGATCGCCGGAGCGGCGATGGCACTAGGATTGGGCACGGCGATGTACGGTGCGGAAGCGTCCGATGATCCCTATCTCTGGCTGGAAGACATTCACGGCGAGAGGCCCCTGGATTGGGTCAAAGAGCGCAACGCCGTTGCGCTCAAGCTCCTGAAGAGCGATCCCAACTACCAGAAGGATTACGACGCGATTCTTTCCATTCTCGATGCCGATGATCGCATCCCCATGGGCCAATTGCATGGTGGCACGGTCTTCAATTTTTGGCAGGACCCTGCGCATGTGCGCGGGATCTGGCGGCGCGCCGCAATTGCCTCTTATGAAACGGCAACCCCGCAATGGGAGACGCTGCTCGACGTCGACAAGCTCGCGGCCGATGAAGGCAAGAGCTGGGTGTTCAAGGGCGCCAATTGTTCGCCCGATCTTTCCCGCTGCCTGATTTCGCTTTCTCCCGGCGGCGGCGACACGGTGGTCTTGCGCGAATTCGACCCTGCCGCGAAGCGCTTTGTCGATGAGGGTTTCGCGCTGGGCGAGGCCAAGGCGGAAGCGGCCTATATCGATGCGAACAGCATCCTCTTCAGCACCGATTTCGGACCGGGCACGCTGACGCAATCGGGCTATCCGCGCATCGTGAAGCTGTGGCGGCGCGGCGAAGCTCTGGCAAATGCCAAGATCGTGTTTGAAGGAAAAGTCGAGGACGTCGTTGCATCGCCTGCCGTGTTCCACAGCGCCACGGGTTCGACCGCCCTTGTGTCCCGCGAGATCACGTTTTTCGACACGGAATATTTCGCCGTCACACCCGAGGGTGGAACCATTGCTTTGCCGCTGCCCATCTACGCAGATTTGAAGGCGGAGCTCGACGGCAAGCTGATCGCGACCCTCAGAAAGGATTGGACGCCGGAAGGCCAGGCGACGATTCGGCAGGGTGCGCTCATTGCGTTTCCGCTGAAGGAATTCGTGGCGACCCGAAAGCTCCCGCTTGTGTCCGTGCTTTATACACCCGGCCCGCGGGCTGCGATTGATCAGGTGACGGCAGGACGCGACGCGGTTTACGCCGCGATCTTCGAAAACGTCATCGGCAGCGTGCACGCGTTCCGCTTGAATCCCGCGTCTGGCGCCTGGGACGACACGCGCCTCGATCTGCCGTCGGGCGGTTCCCCCCATCTCGCCTCGGCCAATGATTTCGGCCCCGAAGCCTATTTCACCTTTCAGGGCTTCCTGACGCCGACGACGTTGTTCGCCACCAAGGGCCCGGGCACACCTTCAGCGATCAAGTCTTCGCCGGCGCGCTTCGATGCCGAACCTTACGGAACCGTGCAATATGAAGCGGTTTCGCGAGACGGCACCAAGATTCCCTATTTCGTCGTGCGCGCCAAGAACGCAGGCGGTCCGACGCCGATGCTGCTTTATGGTTATGGCGGCTTCGAGATTTCGCAGACGCCGTTTTATTGGACGAGTGCAGGGCGCTTGTGGTTGGGCAGGGGCGGCGCTTATGCGGTGGCGAATATCCGCGGCGGCGGCGAATTCGGTCCGGCATGGCACGAGGCCGCGTTGAAGACCAACCGTCAGAAATCCTATGACGATTTCATCGCCGTCGCGGAAGATCTGGTGAAGCGCGGCCTCACCACGTCGAAGCAGCTCGGCATCATGGGCGGTTCGAATGGCGGGTTGTTGGTCGGTACGGTGGCGGTGGAGCGGCCGGACCTGTTCGGGGCCGTTGTCTGTCAGGTGCCGCTGCTGGACATGTTGCGGTTTCCCAAGCTCGGCGCGGGCGCTTCGTGGGTGGGTGAGTATGGCGATCCGGAAAATGCCGCCGAGCGCGCGGCGATCCTGAAATATTCGCCGTATCAGAATGTGAAAGCGGGGGTGAAATACCCGCCGATCTTTTTTGTCACCGCGACGTCGGACGACCGCGTCACGCCGGTGCATGCGCGCAAGATGGCGGCGAAGATGGAAGCGCAAGGCCACGATGTTCTGTTCTACGAGAACACCGAAGGCGGCCACGCAGCGGCGGCCAATCACGCGCAGCAAGCCGAGATGAACGCGCTTGGCTATGTCTATCTGGCGCAGAAACTGGGCTTTAAATAGCGCCTACGCCGGCACGGAGTCGTGACGGGTCATCTCCGAGCAGTCGGTGAACCAGGGCGCGCGTGAGCCCCAGAAAATAACCGCCTGCGGTTTTGTGCCCGGATCATCGTCCAGAGAGCCCGCCGGGATCACCATCATCGCACCGTCGCGCGTCGCATGCGGCACCTTGGAGCCGCAATTGGCGCAGAATTGCAGCCCGAAGCGTTTCGCCTCCGGAAGATCGTAGCGTTTCACTTCGCTCTCGCCTTGCGTCCAACGGAAGGCTCCGGCTTTCACGAAGCCATTGGCGGCATGCGGCGAACCGGTGGCTTTGCGGCAGCGTGTGCAGTGGCAATACATGAACCGTTCGAACGGAAGTTCCACTTCGTACTGCACCTTTTTGCAAAGGCAGCTACCCTGCGCGACCATCGTCCACTCCCCGCGTTGCGTTTGGTCCAAGTCGTAACATTGACTTGAGGGGGGATGGGAACTAAATCCTCCTTATCCGGAACGGCTTAGCCTTTCCGGTCCCGGGCTTGAATCCGGGATCGCCCCCAGGCAGCGCAGGTGCGCCCCCTGGGGCGTTCGGCGTTTGGAGTAGCGCATGTTCGACAATTTGCAGACTCGCTTGGGTACGGTGTTCGACCGCTTGCGCGGGCGCGGTGCTCTGTCCGAAGCCGATGTCGAGACCGCGCTTGGCGAAGTGCGCAGCGTGTTGATCGACGCCGATGTCGCACTGCCCGTGGTGAAGACCTTCATCGGCAAGGTGCGCGAACGCGCCGTCGGCGAAGCGGTGATCCGTTCGGTCACGCCCGGCCAGCAAGTGGTGAAGATCGTCTATGACACGCTGGTCGAGACGCTGGGCGCGGAATCCGAAGGCCTATCGCTCGGCGCGCCACCCGCCCCGATCCTGATGGTCGGCTTACAAGGTTCCGGCAAGACCACGACTTCGGCCAAGCTCGCGAGTCTCTTACAGACCAAAGACAAGAAGCGCGTGCTGATGGCGTCACTCGACGTCAACCGTCCGGCCGCCATGGAGCAGCTCAAGGTGCTGGGCGAGCAGGCGGGCGTGCCGACGCTCCCCATCATCCTCGGTCAGCGTCCGACCGATATCGCCAGGCGCGCCCTCGCCGCCGCCAAGGTGGGCGGCTACGACGTGCTGATCCTCGATACCGCCGGCCGCCAGCATGTCGATGAAGCCCTGATGGCCGAAGTCGCGGAGGTGAAGAAGCTCACCAATCCGCACGAGACGCTTCTCGTCGCCGACAGCCTGACCGGCCAGGACGCGGTCAATATCGCGAAAAGCTTCAACGAGCGCGTGCAGATCTCCGGCATCATCCTCACCCGCGCCGATGGCGATCAGCGCGGCGGCGCGGCGCTTTCCATGCGCGAAGTCACCGGCGCGCCGATCAAATTCCTCGGCACCGGCGAGAAGCTGGATGCGCTCGAGGCGTTCCACCCGGCGCGCGTCGCCTCGCGCATCCTGGACATGGGCGATGTGGTCTCCCTGGTCGAAAAGGCGGTGGAAACCGTCGACCGCGAAAAGGCGGAAAAACTCGCCAAGAAGATGAAAAAGGGCGAGCTCGATTTCAACGATCTCGCCGATCAGCTTTCCCAGATGCGCAAGATGGGCGGCATGCAGGGTCTTCTCGGCATGCTGCCGGGCGTCGGCAAGATCAAGGATCAGATCGCCGCGGCCGGCCTCGACGACCGCATGTTGAAGCGGCAGGAGGCGATCATTTCCTCGATGACCAAAGAGGAACGCGTGAAACCCGATGTCATCAACGGCTCGCGTCGCAAGCGCATCGCCGCAGGCTCGGGCGTGGATGTCCAGGACGTCAACAAGATCATCAAGATGCAGCGCCAGATGGCCGATGTGATGAAGAAGATGGGCAAAGGCGGCCGGGGAATGATGGGTGCGCTCGGCGGCATGAACCCGCAAATGATGTCGGGCCTCGGCGGCGGCATGCCGCCTGGGTTGCCTCCCGGTTTCGGCGGAAAGAAATGACGCAAAGAACAATTCTCCTATTCATCAGCACACGGAAGGAACAGCAATGGCTTTGAAGATCAGATTGGCGCGCGGCGGCACCAAGAAGCGGCCCCATTATTCCATCGTGGTCGCCGAATCGCGCAGCCCCCGCGACGGGCGCTTCATCGACCGGCTCGGCTATTACAATCCGCTGCTGCCCAAAGATCACGCCGATCGCCTGAAGCTCGATCTGGAGAAGGCGAAGGTCTGGATCGGCAAAGGCGCCACGCCTTCGGACCGCGTGCACCGCTTCCTCTCCGATGCAGGTGTCTTGAAAGCCGTCACGCACCACAGTCCCGAGAAGATGAAGCCCAAGAAGAAGGCGCAGGAGCGCGCCGCTGCGGCCGCGAAAGCCGCGGGCCAAGCGCCGGCTTGACGCAAACCCGCATTCTTCTTGGCGTGGTTACGGCTGCCCACGGCATCAAGGGGGAGGTGAAGGTGAAGACCTTCACCCAATCCCCGGAGGGCCTCGGCGCTTACGGGCCGGTCATCGTCGAGGACGGGCGGCAGTTTGAAATCGCCGCCTTGCGCATATCCAAGCCGGACGAAGCGGTGGTCCGTTTTTCCGGGATCGCGGATCGCAATACGGCCGAGAGTCTGAAAGGGCAGCGTCTCTATGTGCCGCGTACGGCGCTGCCCGCGACCGAGGCTGGCGAGTTCTATTTTGCGGACCTTGTCGGCCTGAGAGCCGAAGATCGTGCTGGCAAGGTTCTCGGCACCGTTTGCGGCGTGCACAATTTCGGCGCCGGCGACGTCATCGAGATCGAATTTTCCAACGGCTCGACCGAGTTCATTGCCTTCAGCGATGCTAATGTGCTGGTCGTCGATATCGCCGCGGGCCGGATCGTGATCGAGTTGCCGCCCAGCGCGGAGGAATGAGCCGTGTGGCGTGCTTCCGTCCTGACGCTCTTTCCCGAGATGTTTCCGGGTCCGCTGGGCACCTCGCTCATGGGCAAGGCCCTGAACGACGGGCTCTGGGCGCTTGAAATCCACGATATCCGCAAGCATGGCATCGGGCGTCACAGGACCGTCGACGACACGCCTTCGGGCGGCGGCCCGGGAATGGTGATGCGGGCCGATGTGGCGGCCGCCACCATCGATGCGGCGCGCGAAGGGGATATGGTCCCCCGGCCGCTGATTTATCTCTCTCCGCGCGGCAAGCCCCTGACCCAAGCCCGGGTGAAGGAACTCGGCCAGGGGTCCGGAATCCTCCTTTTCTGCGGCCGGTTCGAGGGCCTGGACGAGCGGGTGATTGCGGCCCGCGGCATGGAGGAAATCTCGTTGGGCGATTTTGTGCTGGCAGGGGGTGAGATCGCCGCCATGGCCCTGATCGAGGCGTGCGTCAGGCTTTTGCCCGGCGTGATGGGCGAGCAAGCCTCGCTCTTCGAGGAGAGTTTTGAGAATTTCCTGCTCGAATACCCCCATTACACCCGGCCCCAAAGCTTTGAAGGCATGGAGATTCCCGCCATTCTTACCGGCGGCAACCATGCGGAAATCGCGCGTTGGCGAGAAACCCAGGCCCAAGACCTGACGCAGACGCGGCGGCCCGATCTCTGGACCCTCTATGAAAAGCTTGCCCGATCCGCTAGAAGGCCCGCCTCTTCAGACCTTGGTTCCGCCAAAACCCGGCGGAAGGACGTGAAAAATGAACATGATCCAGACGCTTGAACGCGAACAGATGGATGCGTCCAGAGGCGGCAGGAAACTGCCCGTTTTCCGGCCCGGCGATACGCTGAAGGTCAACGTCAAGGTCGTGGACGTCTCCTTCGACGAGAAGTCCAAGCAGCAGAAGACGCGCGAGCGCCTTCAGGCCTTCGAGGGCGTCTGCATCGCGCGGTCCGGCGCCGGGCTGAACGAGAGCTTCACCGTACGCAAGATCTCCTATGGCGAGGGGGTGGAGCGGGTTTTCCCGGTCTACAGCCCGCTGGTGGATTCGGTCGAAGTGATCCGGCACGGCAAAGTACGGCGCGCCAAGCTTTATTACCTTCGGGGCCGCCGCGGGAAATCCGCCCGCATTGCCGAGCGCCAGCGCGGGATCGCGGAAATCGAAGCTGCCGGCACGGCAAGCGGCGGCAAAAGCTAGGGTCTTCTTTACCGAAACCTCGCTTAGTTTCTCCTAAGATGATGGTGCGAGTCGCGGCAAGTCCCGCGGCGGTGCCGATTTTTCGAGGGTAGGGCCATGAGCCCGTCTAATAGACACATTCCCGATCAGGTGCTGAGCTGCCCGGAACCACTGGCGGAAGCCGAACCTTTGGCCGTGGTGCCGGGGACCCCTTTCGCTTTCATCCGGTTCCTGATTGTCAGTCATTTCCGCTGGCAGATCGTTGCTCTGGTTGGGCTCGCGGGCTCCGCCACCTCGATCGAGGCGTTCGGCCCCTACGCGCTTTCGCACCTCATCAATGCGATCACAGCCGCGGTCGCAGCGCATGCCAGTTTCACCACCGCGATCCTTCCCTGGATGATGCTGCTCGCGGCGATTTGGCTCGGCTCGACGCTGGCCTACCGTTCCTATGAAGCGGTGGATGTCGTCACCAGCCCGCGTATGCGCGCGCTCGCACAGAAATATCTCTTCACCTATCTGATGGGGCACAGTCCGCGTTATTTTCAGGAAAATTTCGCCGGCAAGCTCGGCCAGAAGGTGAAGCAGGCGGGCCAGGCCGCGATCGGCGTCGTTCAGATCCTCGCCTTCGAAATGGTGCGCGTCGCCATGCTGATGCTGGTGGGCGGTGTGCTCATGTTCTACGCGCACGCGACTTACGCAGCTGTGCTGGCGGTCTGGGCGGCGGTGTATCTTGCCATCGTCATCGCACTGGCGCGGCGCTGCGTTGTGCTGTCCAAAGCGCTGTCGAACGAGATTTCCACTTCCACGGGGCGGCTGATCGACGCTATCGCCAATTCGGATCTGGTGCGCGCTTTCGCCAAAGCGGGCTATGAACGGCGCTTCATCTCGCATTTCCTCGCCGACGAGATGAACGCTTCGCGGCGCTTGCGCAGCTTCCTGATCGTGATGCGCAGCTTCATGTCGGTGGCCACTCTGGCGCTGCTCTTGGGGCTCGTCGCGCTTGCCGGTTCCGATGCGCTTTCCGGCACGATATCGGTCGGTGCGTTTGCGATGATCTTCTTTTTGGCCAATCAGATCATCCGCAGCGTGCAGGAGCTTTCCTACCGCATGCTCGATTATTTCGAGCAATTGGGCACGCTCGCCGAAGCGCTCGAATTGGTGAGTCAGGCGCATGAGATCGTGGACGCGCCCGGCGCGCGCCCGATTGTCGTGCAAGCCGGCGCAATCCGCTTCGAGCATGTAAGGTTTGCCCATCCCGACGGGCTGCAAGTGTTCGAGGATTTGAATCTGGCGATCCGGCCCGGCGAAAAAGTCGGTCTGGTCGGGCCATCGGGCGCGGGAAAATCAACCCTGGTGAAGCTCCTGCGCCGCCAATTCGAGCCGCAGGCCGGGCGTATCTTGATCGACGGCCAGGACATCGGCCACATCATTTGGGATTCGCTCAACGAAGCCATCGCCGAAGTGCCCCAAGTTGCGGGCGTCTTCCATCGCGCGGTCCGGGACAATATCCGCTACGCCAAACCCGATGCCGCGGAAGCCGAAGTGATGCGGGCCGCGTCGGAAGCCTTTGCGCATGATTTCATCCTGGGCCGCGCCAGCGGCTACGACACCATCGTCGGCGAACAGGGGATCAAGCTTTCCGGCGGCGAGCGCCAGCGCGTCGCCATTGCGCGGGCTCTGGTCAAGGATGCGCGCATCCTGGTGCTGGACGAAGCAACGTCCTCGCTCGATTCCGAATCCGAACATCTGATCCAGGAAGCTTTGTGGACCTTGATGCAGGGGCGCACGGTCATCGCCATCGCGCATCGGCTCTCGACCATCGCTGGCATGGACCGCATCCTCTATCTGGAAGCGGGCCGCATCGTGGAAGATGGGCCGCACCGGGAGCTGCTGGCCAAGGGCGGCGCCTATGCGCGGCTGTGGAACCGCCAGATGGGCGGCTTCATCAACGCCGCTTGAAATTCCCACCCTCCCCTCGAGGGAGGGTCGATCCATCGCAGCGTAGCGCAGATGGATCGGGGAGGGGTGATGCAGACACCCCCCACCCGAGGCGCGTTCGCGCCTCGTCCTCCCCCTCAAGGGGGGAGGCGAAAAGCTACCTTGCTCCACGGGCACGGGGCCGCTAGTAACGGTCAACCCCATCTTCCCCGGCGAACAGGAGTCATGCCATGTCCCGCAACAAAATCGCGCTGATCGGCGGCGGCCAGATCGGCGGCACGCTGGCGCATCTGATCGGCTTGAAGCAGCTCGGCGACGCCGTCCTGTTCGACATCGTGGAAGGCCTGCCGCAGGGCAAGACACTCGACATCGCGCAATCGGCGCCCGTCGAAGGCTTCGACGCCAAGTTCAAGGGCACCAATTCCTATGCCGACATTGCGGGCGCGGATGTGGTCATCGTCACCGCCGGCGTGCCGCGCAAGCCGGGCATGAGCCGCGATGATCTTCTCGGCATCAATCTCAAAGTCATGAGCGCGGTGGGCGAAGGCATCCGCAATTACGCGCCGACCGCTTTCGTCATCTGCATCACCAATCCGCTGGACGCGATGGTGTGGGCGCTGCGTCAGTTCTGCGGTCTGCCGCATCACATGGTCGTCGGCATGGCCGGCGTGCTGGATTCTGCGCGGCTTCGTCATTTCCTTGCCGAGGAGCTGAACGTCTCGGTCCAAGATGTGTCGGCCTTCGTGCTCGGCGGCCATGGCAACGACATGGTGCCGATGCCGCGTTTCTCGACAGTGTCCGGCATCCCGCTGCCGGAGCTCGTCAAGATGGGTTGGATCACGCAACAGCGCCTGGATCAGATCACCCAGCGCACGCGCGATGGCGGGGCGGAGATCGTCGGTCTCTTGAAGACGGGTTCGGCGTTCTATGCCCCCGCGTCTTCGGCCATCGCCATGGCGGAATCCTATCTGCGCGATCAGAAGCGCGTGCTCCCCTGCGCCGCCTATGTCGACGGCAAATATGGGTTGAAGGATCTTTATGTCGGCGTGCCGGTGGTCATCGGCGCGGGCGGCGTGGAACGCATTGTCGAGCTCGCTCTCACCCCGGAGGAGCGCACGCAATTCGATAAATCCGTAGATTCCGTGAAGGTGCTGATTGAAGGTTGCCGGAAGCTCGAGCCGAGACTCGGCTGAGCATCTCGATGCGGCGTGCAGTTCTGCTTTTTCTTCTAGGCCTGTCGCCGGTCGCCGCCGAGGCCGCGCAGACTCCGTTGGCGGCGAGTTTGCGTGTCAGCGTCGACGGCGTCACAGCTTCGGGCGGTAGGCTGCGCATAGGCCTCTATGACGAGGCAACCTTTCCGGCCATCCCCGACACGCCGCTGTTCAAGCGCGAGGTCCCCAAGATCGCAGGGAATGTGGTGGTCACTTTTGACCGCCTTCCGCCCGGCACCTATGCGGTAAAGGCGCTGCAGGATGTTAACGATGACGGCAAAGCCGAGCCGGGCGAGCCTGCCGGCATTTCCAATGGCGCCGCGCCCGACAATTTCGATGGGGCCGGGGTCGCGCTTCAGCCCGGCACCAATATGGCGGCCGTCCATTTACGCTGATTTTCCATGGGTTGCGCAGGCGAGCAGACCCGCCTATTTTCCGGCCCTTCCGAGGTGATCAGAGCCTCGTGCCGCTTTAGCTCAGCCGGTAGAGCACATCATTCGTAATGATGGGGTCGCGTGTTCGAGTCACGCAAGCGGCACCAATTAGGCTATAGTTTCCGAACGGGTCCCCTTGGCGCTTCTGCACGGTGCAAGGTGCATTAGCCCGCCTGACACAAGCAGCCCTGCTGCGCGCGCATCCCTCTCATGCAAGGAATCACGATGGCAAACCCTACGTCACCTCCGAACAACGCGGAGAAGAATGCTCAGAAATTCTTCAAGAAGGCCGAGCAGAGCGACACGCTCGCAAAGCGCACGCGCAAGAAGGAAAAGTCCGACTACGCAGCAAAAACCGCCAAATTGCGCGGCCTGCGTCTCGCCAAAGAAACCGTGGAGAAGGCGGAGGCCGACAAGCAAGCCGCTGAAAAGACAGAAGCAATGACCGATGCGCAACGCGAAAAGCAACGCAAGCGCGCGGCAGTCGTCAAACCGGCGGCGAGGATCCGAATGACCTATTGAGCCGCCGAGGATTGCTCTTTGTCTCTACGGCCGTTCAGGGGCGGGTGGAACTTTAGGATCGATTTCATCGTTATTTGATCCGGCTCCCATGCCCCGCCAGTCCCAACCGGGTACGGTGAACGACGGGGCCAGGCCTAGAAAACGGAGCACCCCGCCATGCCTCTCATCAATATCGTCATCATCTTGATTGTTGTCGGTGTGCTGTTGTGGCTCGTGAACAACTACATCCCGATGGACGGGATGATCAGAAGGATACTGAACCTCGTCGTCGTGGTGGTTGTGGTTCTTTGGTTGTTGCAGGTGTTCGGGATCATCGGATCCATAGACGCGATCCGAGTCCGATAAATCCCGCCCGCAAGAGTTGGCGGGGCGTCACCCGTTCATTTGCGTGATATTGTCCTGGCCTGGGATCGCACCTCCAGGAGGACGCCATGCGCATATTCGCTTTCGTGATTCTGACGTTTGTCCTCGGCGCCGGCCCGGCATCGGCGTGGCAAGAATATATTTACCTGGATCAAGGCTTTGCGATTCAGTTTATGGCCAAGCCCCAAGTGACGACTGCGCCCTACCCATCAACTTTGGTGAAAGGCCTGCGCTCGACGGTGTATTCGGAGGAAGACGACCATGTCCTCTACAGGATGACGGTCGTGGATCTCGCCGGTCACACCGATGCAGGCGCCAACTTCCTGAACGAAGCGGCCTACAATCTCATGCGCGAGGGCGAGGTCATCTTCAACGATTTTCCCCGCGTCTATCAGGACGCGAAGGCGATCTATGGCGTCACGCTGGTGGTGGATCGGCCCGACGGCCGCCGGGTGCGCACTTCGCTCTATTACAACAAGGGGCGGCTTTATCTGGCGGACGCCATCGTGTTGCCGGCGAGAGGCGACAAGGACATGACCGTGCCCTCGCGCTTCGATCAGACGGTGCGCTTTCCGCCCGACGGCCGCTTCGACTAGCAGCCTTGCTCAGAAGGGGGCAAGAACCGAGCCGGTACCGTCGCCGCAGCCGCGGTTCGAGCAGATTTTTTGCCCGTTGGGAAGCTTGGCACTCATGAGCTGTCCCCCGCGCGAGCCGTCCTTCAGCGGACGAAAGCCAATTTCCACCTTGTCTCCGACATGGAAGCTGTCCGGCCTCCAGCCCAATGCCGCCAACTGGGCGGGCGAACCTCCTTCGAACGACCAGGTTGCCGCTTTGCCGCTCGCATCGGCGATCTCGATCTGAAGCCAGGCATGGGGATTCATCCATTCCAACTGCTTCACGGTCCCCGTCAGGGTGTTCACCTTGCTTTGGTCGAACATGGCAAAGGAATGATGCGCGAGCGCCGGCAGCGCGAACAGCGACGCCGCAACGCCGGCAAGAGCTAGAGCTTTGGGATTCATCGCCGCCTCCTTGAGAAGCCTTGGCCAGCGCAGCCTACACGATAATCCGTTTCTCCAGAAGATCGGCAAGCGCCGTGCCGATTTGCCAGCGCAGAGAGAACGACGCATCCTGGCGCCAAGAAGCCTCGCGCGGGGAGGGCGCACCATGTCCATCGGTCATGTTCTATCGCGTCGGAGAATCCTGGAATTGGGTGCCGCGGCGAGCGGACTTGCTTTGACGCCGGGTCTCGGCCGCGCAGCGGCGCAATCCGCGCCTCGCATCGAGCAATTGGCGCCGGAGCTCGACAAGATCCTCTCGACCTCAGAACCGATCCAGACGCTCGCCACCGGTTTCGGCGGCGGCGGAAATACCGAGGGGCCGGTGTGGTGGAAGGAAGGCGGCTACCTCCTCTTCAGCTCGATCGGCGACAACCAGGTGATCAAATACACGCCGGGCAAGGGCACCAGCGTGTTCCGCGAGAAGACAAACGGCGCCAACGGCCACACCCGCGACATGCAGGGACGGCTCGTCGCTTGCGAAGGTCTCGCGCGCCGCGTCACGCGCATAGAGACCGACGGCAGCATCACGGTGGTGGCGAATTCCTATCAGGGAAAGCGCATCAACAAGCCCAACGACGTGGTGGTCAAATCCGACGGCTCGATCTATTTCACCGATCCGTGGAACATTCCCGATCTGCCGCAGCCCTGGGATCTGGATTTCAATGGCGTCTATCGCGTTTCGCCCGATCTCGGCACCGTCAATCTTTTGACCAATTCTCTCATCCTGCCCAACGGACTCGCGTTTTCGCCCGACGAGAAGATTCTCTACATCGGGGATTCGCGGCGCGTGCAGATACGCGCCTTCGACGTGATGGCGAACGGGTTGCTCGCCAATCAAAGCGAGCGCGTCTTCGTTGAACTGAAAGGTCCCGAGCCGGGCGGCCCCGACGGATTCAAAGTCGATGTTGCGGGCAACGTCTATACGGGCGGCTCGGGCGGTGTCTATATCATCGATCCGTCCGGCAAGAAGCTCGGCCGGATCGTGCATGGCCAGCCCCAGACGACCAATATCGCCTTTGGCGGCGATGATTGGAAAACGCTGTACTTCACAACCCACAGCACGCTGGGCTCGGTCAAACTGAAGATCGCAGGAACGCCTGTCCCGGCGCGAAAGGTCTGAAAGCTGAGGTAGTGATGGTCATGCTTGCAGGGCAGCTCGCGCTGATGGTCGCCGCTCTGTTCGCAGGGGCTGCCGTCTATGTCAGTGTCGCCGAACAGCCTGCCCGCTTGATGCTCGACGACCACGCGCTCCTCACGGAGTGGAAACCCTCCTACAAGCGCGGTGCCGCCATGCAGGCTCCGCTCGCTATGATCGGCTTCGTCTTAGGGCTGCTGGCTTGGTGGCAGACGGGGCGTTGGCCCTGGCTGCTGGGTGCGGCGCTCCTGGTTGCGAACTGGCCTTACACGCTCCTCGTCATCATGGCGACGAATCGCAAGCTCCAAGAGGCAAGTTCGACGAATCCGCCACCCGAAACCCGGAGCTTGGTCAAGAAATGGGGAGCGCTGCACGGGGGACGTACCGCTCTGGGCCTCGTTGCGGCTTTGGCTTTCTTGTGGGCGTCGGTGAGTTGAACCCCGCGGGCGTGACTTACGTTCTGCGGGCGATACGAACCCTGATCGGCGTCGCGCGCTTGCGAAGCGTCACAAAAGCGAAGGCCAGCAATCCGCCCGCGAGCACGACACCGGACGGAGGCTCCGGCACATCGTTCGGCGGCGGCGTGATATTGGCGACATAGACCGAGTCATTGTTGCAATCGCCGGTTCCCCACAAAAACGCGAAGCTCGGATGCGAGAACACGGATTCGAGGACGTGTTCGTTCATCGCGGTCAGCGAGACCGACAGAAGATAGGGATAGGTGGAATCCCCGCTCGCGCTTTGGGTGACGTCGATGGTCCAGCCGGAAAGCGCCGAGCCGCCCGTGATGATGGTCGGCGCGTTGTGACCGACATTGTCGTTGGGCGAAATATACTGGCCGCCATAGATGTAGCCGGTGTTCTTCCATTGATCGATGGAGGTCAGGTAATTGCCCGAAAGCGCGTAGAGGCCTTTCGCCACGCCGCCATGGGTCGCTTGAAAGCCCAGCGAAATTCCATAATCGAACAGGTCGGGATGGGCCGGGTCGGAGGCGATGAAGATATCCGCATAATGGGCCCCCAGATCGTCGCCATCGAACTGGGTATAGAACCCGAGCTTGAGCGTGTAGGGCGTCGTGGAAATGTCCACCCTGTTGGTGTCGAATTCCGGCCCGCCCTCGACCACGTCTCCGACCGAGCTTGTCCCGCCCGCGTACCAATTATAGGGGCTGGTGTATCGATATGAGACGTTTTGGGTGGTGTCGGAAATGAGGGTCGCGTTCGCCGTCCCCGGAAGAGCCGCGACAATGGCGGAAAAGGCGGCAATTCGGCAGAGATGACCAATGCGCATGAGACCCGACCTGTTTGTTTCAGGGGGGCGCCACGCAAGCCCTGTGCCCAAGGGCGAACGATCCGATTGCCCGGCCCGCGGGAACGGAGCATTCTTAAGGATACGGAACGGGTCATCCTCGGGAGGGAGCCATGAAGAATTTCACTCGCACGATTCTGGTTGCATCGCTCATGGTCGCCGGCGCGCAAGGCGCTTGGCTGTCCAACGCGCAGGCAGCGGCGCAAGCGCGCAGCATGCCGATGTTCGAAGTGGATAAGGCGTGGCCGAAGAAGCCGGCGAATATGAAATTCGGCGATGTCTCGAGCATCGCCATCGACGCCAACGACAATGCCTGGGTGCTTACCCGTCCGCGCACGCTGAAGGGCGATGATGCCAAGATGGCGGCCCCGCCGGTCACGATCTTCGATGCGGCGGGCAATTATGTCCGCGGTTGGGGCGGCAACGGCAACGGCTATGAGTGGCCCGAACGCGAACACGGCATTCTGATCGATGCCAAGGGCTTTGTGTGGCTGGGCGGAAACTCCTGTCCCTCGAACGGGCTTCCCGGGCTGAAGCCGGTTGCCGACGATCAGCTGTTGAAGTTCACGCAGGACGGCAAATTCGTCATGCAGATTGGCCATAGCAATCAAAGCAAGGGCAATGCCGACACGAACAATCTCCACCGGCCGGCGGATGCGCAGCTCTACCCGGCGACCAACGAATTGTTCGTCGCCGACGGTTACGGCAATCACCGGGTCGCCGTGTTCGATGCGGATAGCGGCAAGTTCAAGCGGATGTGGGGCGCCTTCGGCAACAAGCCGGCGGATGCCGATAGCTGCGAAGTGGTCAGCTACAAGACCTTCACCGATCCCGGCCCGCAGCAATTCTCCATCGTGCATGCCATCCGCGTCTCCAAGGACGGCACCGTCTATGTGGCGGACCGCGAATTGCGCCGCGTGCAAATGTTCACGAAGGAAGGCAAATTCGTGAAACAGCTGATGAAGGGCGATGCGATTTTCGCCCGCGATCTGGCGTTCTCGCCCGATGCCGATCAGCAATTCCTCTATGTCGGTTACGACAAGGGCATCGCCGTCGTCGATCGCAAGACGCTCGAGTTTCTGGGCACGATCCAGCCGCCCGGAATTTTAGGCGCGGGTCATCATATCCAGACCGATTCCAAGGGCAATATCTATATCGCGCAGACGACGGCCGGAATGCAGCGGCTCACCTACAAGGGAATGTCGCCGGCGCGTTAGCAATGCACATTGTCATCCGGGCGAGCGGGCATTCGCGTGCGAGGGAAGGGATCCATTCTATGAGTGGATTGCTTTCCTGCCGCCGTCCTTGGCAGTTGAAACAAAATCGCGCCTCTGCAGTTAACGCAACCATGACGGCAGAGGCGCGCAATGCGCTTGCCGCCTGAAGCGCGAAACACGCGAACAGGAGAATGGCGATGCTGGCGGATAAGAATGCGATGGCCACCATTGCGGTGAAAGACATCGCAGCAGCCAAGAAATTCTATGAAGGCACCCTCGGTCTCAAACCGTCCGGGGTAGACACCGGCGTGGTCACCTATCGCAGCGGAAATTCCATCATTGTGGTCTACCAGTCGCAATTTGCCGGTACCAACAAGGCGACGTCCGCGACCTGGAGCGTCGGTGACGAAATCGAAGCGATCATTCGGACGCTAAAAAACGCCGGCGTCCCCTTCGAGCATTACGACCTGCCCGGCCTTCGTCGCGAAGGCGACGTCCACTTCGCCGGAGAATTCAAGGCCGCATGGTTCAAGGATCCGGATGGCAA
Source organism: Micropepsaceae bacterium (assembly GCA_035318785.1). Classification (GTDB taxonomy): domain Bacteria; phylum Pseudomonadota; class Alphaproteobacteria; order Micropepsales; family Micropepsaceae; genus CAIYRG01. Next base: position 11,075 of record DATHDZ010000164.1, on the reverse strand, counting down.
CATCCTGCATATCAACAGCGGCTAGCCTGGCGGGCCCTTGAGCTCGACCACATTGCCGTCGGGATCGGTGAGATAGAGCGAAGGACCGTTGCCCTTTGCGCCATAGCGCTTGCCATATTCGCCGATGGCGACTCCACGCGCGGTCAGATGCGCGCGCATCGCCGCTTCGTCGAAGGGCGCGATCTCCAGCGCAAAATGATCGACATTACGCGCTTCCGTGCCCGGACCGGCGCCGCCCGCTTTGCCCAGCTTGCCGTCCAGCGGCACGAGATCGATCAGCGAAGCGCCGGCGCGAAGCTGGACGAGGCCGAGCTCCGCCTGCTCCTTTTCGATGCCGCATCCGAGCGCACCGACATAAAAGGCGAGACTGCGCTGAAGGTCGGCGACGCGAAGGACGACATGATCGATGCCAAGCAGCGCGAACGGAATCATGGCGCGTCGACCGGGACGAACAGCTCTTCAGGCGCGATGCGGCGTGGCGCGAGGCCTTGCTCGTGAACATAGCGGCACAACGCGTCCCAGGATGGTCGGTTCGCTTCCAATCCATAGGCCCAGAAGTCGTCACCGAAGATGCGCCGGTTTTCTTCGACATGATCGATCAGCCAGGGCAGCGCGACCATCAGCGCGTCCGTGTCGTAGAGTGGCTGAACCGCGATATCGCGCGCGGCGCAGAAAGCGCGATAAAGGCTCGCCGCCACCCAGGGGTGATCGCGATACACGTCTTTTCGGATCACCACGGTGTGCATGATCGGGAAGATGCGTGTGCGGCGGTAATAGTCCTGCTCGACTCGCTTGAAGTCCGGGAACAATCGCGCGATCCGCGGCGAGCCTTCGAGGAAGAGTTTGGGAAAATAGATCGAGAACAGCGCATCGATCTCGCCTCGCTCCAGCATCGCTTCCAGAGTCTGGCCGGAGGAGAGGAATTGCAGATCGATGTCCTTCGCCAGATTCAGCGCGATCAGCGGCTTCTCGGCCGGCGTGTTCAAGCCGCCTATGAACCAGCTGAGGTCGCGGGGTGCCACGCCATATTCGTCCTGCAACATGCCCTTGATGGTGAGAATCGCGGTGGCGCCATATTGCGTCGTGCCGACGCGCTTGCCTTTGAGCTCCTGCGGCGTTGCGATTCCGGCGCCGGTGCGCACATAGATGCAGGAATGGCGGAAGATCTTCGACAACGCGACGGGAATGGCGACGAACGGCGAAGCATCGCGCGCGACCAGCGACGCGTAGGAGCCGAGCGACAATTCGGATGCGTGGAATTCCTGATGGTCCAGCATGCGCGGAAACAATTCGCGCGGCTTCAAAATCGTGATGTCGAGAGCGATGCCTTCGGCTTTGACCCGCCCATCGATCAGCGGCCGGCAGCGGTCGTAATCATTGCAGGCCAAAGTGAGCCGAAGATCCGTCATTCTTGCGATCCGAATGTGATTTTAAGCATTTGAAGAGCATCTTGCCGCCAATGCAAACCCAAGTTCCAACAAGGAAAAGGGGCGCGCGAGGCGGTGATTTGACAGTCCGCGGGTCAAGAACTACATCAAAAACACGGGAATTCGCGTGAAGCCTGCCGAACGCATGAGGAAGAAGATGTCCGAGTCAAAGCCGCTGGTGAAGATCGCCCCCAACAACCCGGTTTTCGATTTGCCGGTGTTGGTCGGCATCGAAGAGAAGCTGTTCGAAAAAGCGGGACTGAACGTGCAGATGTCGGCGCCTTATGAAGCGCGCGAGAAAGACAGCGCCGACCGCCCGATCATGGCGCGGCTGAAAGAGAATCTTTTCGATTGCGGTTCGGCCGACAGCTACAATGTCTGCGAATGGGCCAGCATCGACCGGCTCGAACGCGGCAAGCGCGGCGGCAATATCGCCGGGTTGCGCTCGGCGGTTGCGGCCCAAGCGATCCTCTCCTTCGAAGAAGCGTTGCAGGTTCCGCGCGATCTCGCCGATGTGCCGGTGGTGGTGCAGGAGCTGACCGGCTCGCACTACACCACCATTCAGATGCTCGAAAGCGCCGTCGGCAAGGAGCACGTCCGAATCGAGAATGGCGGATTGCCCTATACACGCTGGGCGGGTCTGAAGAACGGCACCTATCGCGTCGTGACGGTGATGGAACCCTTCATCAGTCTTGGCCTGAAGGAAGGCGCGCATATCATCGCGTCCGCCTTCTATCGCGGCGGCGAAGTGGTGGCGCCCGACCTGACGCCCGAGCAGCGCAAGGCCTATTACGATGCGGAGAACCAAGCGGTCGATCTGATCAACGCCGATTTCTACAAATATGCGCATCACGTGACGGCATCGGCCAAGGGCGCGATGGAGCCGCATGAATTGCTGAAAGCCTTCGTGCGCTACAAGCATGTCGACTATTACGCAGCCGAGCTCTTCGGCCGTGCCTATGACTGGATGAAGGAAAGAGGCCTGACCGAAGGGCAGAGCCAGCATGACAAGCTCGTCGTCGGGTGAAAATTCTCCCCTCCCCTTGCGGGAGGGGAAGGCGGCGTGAACCGGTCCTCGACGGCCTATCGTTGGAACATCTTGGCTCTGTTGGCGAGCTCGCAAGCCATCGCCTATATCGACCGCGTCAACTTTGCTGTGGTCGGGCCTCAGCTCATCAAGGTCTATCACTACTCGCCGGCGCAGGTCGGCCTTCTTCTTTCCATCTTCAGTTGGGCCTTTACGTTCTCGCTGCTCGCCGCAGGGCCACTGACCGATCGCATCCGGCCGCGGCGTTCCTATCCGCTCGGCGTCGGGACCTGGTCCCTCGCAACGGCATTGTGCAGCCTGACCAAAGCGTTTGTGCCGCTCAGCGGTTTTCTCGCGCTGCTTGGCATCGGCGAGTCGCTGATGATTCCCTCCGGTGCGCGCGTCATCCGCGAGACCTTCGACAAGAAGAATCGCGCTTTCGCCGTCGGCACGTTTTTCGCCGGCAACAAGATCGGCCTGACCATCGGCATACCCTTTGCGTCGGTCGTCCTGGTGAATTGGGGATGGGAGTGGGTGTTCTACACCACCGGCGCGCTCGGCCTTTTCTGGATTGTGTGGTGGCTTGCTGTCTATCGCGCGCCGGAACGCGAGGATGCGCCGGCCACGTCGAACGAGGTTCAGGCGCAAATCCGCTGGGCGAGTTTGCTGCAATATCCCACGACCTGGGGCGTGATGCTGGGGCAGGCGGGTTATCTCTATATCTATTATGTCTTCGCGACCTGGCTCCCCGGCTATCTCGTCCTGCAGCGCGGAATGTCGGCGCTGCAGACGGGCTGGGTCGGCATGCTGCCGTTCCTGGTCGGAACCATCTGCGTGATCCTCGGTGGTTGGGCGGGCGATAGGCTGATCGCCGCGGGATATCCCATAACGCTGGTGCGCAAGGGCTTCGCGGTTGGTGGGTTGTTCGGCGCAACGCTCTTCACCATCGCCGGCGCCTACACGCCGGACGATGTGCTGGCGATTTCATTCCTCATCCTTTCGGTGGCGAGCGTGAGCTTTTCGACGGCCGCGGTGAATTCCATGCCCATCGATGTGGCGCCGCCCCATATCGTCTCCTCCCTCGTCTCCTTGCAGAATTTCGGCGGCAATGTCGGCGGATCTTTTGCGCCCATCGTCACGGGCCTGTTGATTTCGAGCTCCGGAGACTTCACGCTTCCGCTCCTTGTCGCGGCAGGCGTCGCGCTCGTTTTTGGTTGTGGCTCTTACGGGTTGATTGTCGGCAACCTCGATTCCGAGCTTGGCAAGCCGGCAAAGTTCTGGGGTCGAGTCCATGATCGCGGTCATCTTCGAAGTCTGGACCAAGCCGAATAGGCAACAGGACTATCTCGCGATCGCGGCGTCGTTGCGCCCCGAACTCGAAGCGACCGATGGCTTCCTGTCGATCGAACGGTTTTCGAGTCTCTCGGAGGACGGAAAACTCCTGTCGCTCTCCTTCTGGCGGGACGAAGAATCCGTGCGGCGCTGGCGCGAGAATCTCCATCATCGCGAAGCCCAGCATGCCGGTCGCGAATCCATATTTCGCGACTACCGGCTGCGCGTCGTCTCGGTGTTGCGCGATTACGGGATGAATGATCGAAGAGAAGCCCCGCAAGGATCGGTAGGTGGCCCATGAAGCCAAATGTCGCAATTATCGCGCCCGGCCAGATGGGATCTGCCGTCGCCAAGCGCCTGACGGACAATGGCATCCAAGTCGTGACCTGCCTCGAAGGACGCAGCCGCGACAGCATCGGCCGCGCCGCGATGGCATCGATGAGTCCCATTTCGCTGGACGAGCTTGCGGGGTGCGATTTCTTCCTATCCATCGTACCGCCCGGCGAGGCGGAGCTCCTGGCGCATCGTCTCGCGCCTATCCTCGCTCGCGCGCCGAAGAAACCCGTCTATGTCGATTGCAACGCCGTCAGTCCGCGGACTGTCGAGGCCATCGGGGCCATCGTGAAGGCCACCGGTGCGCCCTTCGTCGACGCAGGGATCATCGGCGGACCGCCGAAACCGGGCACAGCCGGCCCGATCTTCTACCTTTCGGGAGAGAAGGCAGGTGACGTCGCCGCGCTTGGCGAGTTTGGGCTCACCTGCAAAGTGCTCGACGGACCCATCGGCGCCGCCTCGGCACTCAAGATGTCCTATGCCGGAATCACCAAGGGGCTGACCGCGCTTGCGAGCATGATGATCCTCGCCGCCACGCGGGCGGGGGCGGCCGATGCGCTCCGCCGCGAGCTTGCCGACAGCCAGCCGATGCTCCTCGCCTGGTTCGAGCGCCAGATTCCCTCGATGTTCGGCAAGGCCTATCGCTGGGTTGCCGAAATGGAGGAAATCGCGGAGTTCGTCGGAGCGGACCCGGCCGCCCAAGAGCTGTTCATCGGCACCGCGCATCTCTACGAGCGGCTGGCCGCGGACTTCGCAGGTGCGAAAGCGGAAAGCGGCCAGCTTGCCCTGTTTTTCGAAAAGCCCGAGTGAGCGATTCGGCCCGCGGCCCTGGAACTGCACAGCCCTCTTGTATAGATTTCGCGGGAGCAGGCTCCACAACCGGGGGCGCCTGAACCGGCCCACTTCGAACATGAAGATGATCATGACCCAGCATCATGGATGGACGGCGCTCGTAATGGCCGCCGCGATTTTTCTGGGAGCCCGCGTCGACGCGGCTCCGAACGGCGATACCTACAGGACGCGGCTTTCGGTGGTACCGCTCGATGTGGGGATGCAGACGACGGTCGCGGGGCAGGGCTCGGTGACGGCCACGCTCGCCGGCAACAAGCTCACGGTCAGCGGCACCGCCCAAGGCCTGCGCTCGCCGGCGACCGTGGCGCATATCCACCGCGGCCCGCCGGGCATTCCGGGTCCTGCGATTCTCGATCTGACGATCACCAAGACGACCACGCCGACCATCGGCGGCACGGTCGACCTCACACCTTCGATGGTCGATGATCTGAAGAACGGCCAATTATACGTTCAGCTCAACTCCGAGCGCGCCCCCGACGGAAATCTCCGGGGCTGGCTCATGCACGCAAATTGAGGAGCAGATGATGCGGGGACTGAAGGGTTACCTCTTGGTGTCGGGCGCGGCGACGGCAGCGCTCGGAATCGCCATCGCCACGGCGCAACCGCAACCTGCGGCAAACGGCGTTTATACCGCCGACCAGGCGACCATCGGTGCAACCGCATATCAGGCGACGTGCGCGAAATGCCATCAGCCCGATTTGAGGGGCGGCTCGGAAGCGCCGCCGCTTTCCGGCGCGAGCTTCATCAGCGCGTGGCGCGGCCGCACGACGAACGAGCTGTACACCAAGATCGCGACCTCGATGCCGGCCGACAATCCGCGCACGCTCTCCGATCAAGCGGTCGGTGCGCTTGTCGCCTTCATTCTGCGCCAGAATGGCGCCCCCGCAGGCGGCCAGCAGCTCAGCGCCGCAACGGCGGTACCCATCGGGCAAGTTGCGACGGGCGCAGCGCCTCCGCCGGGTGCGACACAAACGGCGGCCGCGACTCCCGCCCGTGCGCCTAGCGCGCCCGCCCGCCTCACCATCGAAGGCAACATCCAGAACTTCATTCCGGTCACCGATCAGATGCTGCTCAATCCCAGCCCGAACGACTGGCTGATGGTGCGCGGCAATTACAAAGGCTGGAGCCACAGCGCGCTGACGCAAGTCAACAAGCAGAACGTCAAACAACTCCAGCTCGCCTGGGTCTGGGCGATGAATGACGGCGTCGGCGCCAATGAACCGACCCCATTGGTGCATGGCGGCATCATGTATCTCGTCCATGTCGACAATCTGGTGCAAGCGCTCGATGCGGCGACCGGCGAGCTTCTCTGGGAGAATCGCATCCGCCCGTCGGGCGCGGTCACCGGCGGCAATGGCGCGATGCGCAACCTCGCTATCTATGGCGACAAGATTTATGTCGCCTCGTCGGACGCGCATATCATGGCGCTGGATGCCAAGACCGGCCGCACGGTTTGGGACACGGTCATTGCCGATGAATCCAAAGGCTTCGGCAATTCCAGCGGCCCGATCATCATCAACGGCAAAGTCGTCCAGGGCCTTGGCGGCTGCGAAATGTACAAGGCGGCCGAGAAAGACCAGGGCTGCTTCATCAGCGCCTATGACGCGCAGACGGGAAAGCAGCTTTGGCGCTTCATCACGACACCGCGCGACGGCATGCCCGGCGGCGATACCTGGGGCAAGCTTCCCGCCATGCTGCGCGCCGGCGGCGACACTTGGATCACCGGGACTTACGATCCCGATCTCAATCTGACCTATTGGGGCGTCGCGAACGCGAAGCCCTGGATGCAGGCGAGCCGCGGCACCGGCGGCAACGACGCCGCGCTCTACACCACATCGACCTTGGCACTGCGGCCCGATTCCGGGCAGCTTGCGTGGTATCACCAATATATTCCCGGCGAGTCGCTGGATCTTGACGAGGTCTATGAGCGCGTGCTCGTCGATGTCGACGGCAAGAAGCTGTCGTTCAACATCGGCAAGCCCGGTATTCTGTGGAAGCTCGACCGCCAGACCGGCGCGTTCATCGACGCGAAGGAAACGGTCTACCAGAACGTTTTCGTCTGGAAGGACAAGAGCAAGGGGCAGATCGCCTATCGGCCCGACATCCTGGAGCAGAAGACCGGCTATTGGGTTCCTGCCTGTCCGGGTACCGCGGGGGGCAAGGACTGGCAGGCGATGAGCTATGACCCGCAGACGGCGACGCTCATCATTCCGCTCACCCAGGCTTGCATGGAGATGAACGGGCGCGTCGTCGAAGCCAAGGACGGCGGCGGCGGCACGCAGGCAGACCGGAAATTCTTCGAGATGCCGGGCAGCAACGGCAATATCGGCCATCTCGCTGCCTTCGACGTGCGCACCATGCAGCAGAAATGGAGCTTCGATCAGCGCCCCGAATGGCTGACCGGCGTGATGACGACCGACAGCGGCTTGGCCTTCGTTGGCGACATCGATCGCTATTTCCACGCCATCGACACGTCGACGGGCAAGGAACTGTGGAAGACGCGGCTCGGCACTTCGGTGCAGGGCTTCCCCGTCACCTTCACGGTCAACGGAAAGCAATATGTCGCCGTGCCCGCCGGGCTCGGCGGCGGCAGCCCGCGAAATGTCCTGCGGGCCATTGCGCCGGACTTGAAGCATCCGCTGAACGGCAACGCGCTTTACGTGTTCGCTTTGCCGGACCGGTAACACAAGCCGGATCAGGGGTGAGTTTCTTTTGCTAGGGAGGGAATTCGCCATGCGCACGCGTTACAGGATTTCACGCCGCGACATGCTGCTGACCGGTGCGGCGGGCGGCGTCGCCTTTGCGGCGGGCGGCTGGCGCGCTCATGCGCAAGGCGCCAAACGCATCGAACAGATGGCGCCGGAACTCGGCAACATCATCGACACCAACCAACAGATCCGCGAACTTGCGAGCGGCTTTGGCGGCGACATCGGTCCTGCCGAAGGACCGCTCTGGTGGGCGGAAGGCAAGTATCTCGTCTTTGACGACATCCAGACCGCGCGGCGCATGAAATACACACCGGGGCAAGGTGTCACCGTCGCGATGCAGAAGACGAACGAAGCCAACGGCCTCACCCGCGATCTGCAGGGGCGGATCATTTCCGCCGAACATCTGACGCGACGCGTCACCCGCACCGAATTGGACGGCAGCATCACGGTCGTCGCCAATTCTTTCCAGGGTAAGCGCCTCTTGCGTCCCAACGATGTCGTCGTCAAATCCGACGGCTCGATCTATTTCACCGATCCGGGTGGTCCGCTTGCGCCCGAGCAGTGGGACGTGCCCTTCGGCGGCGTCTATCGCGTGACGGCCGATCTCGGCTCCATCACGCTTTTGACCGATGAGTTGATTGGGCCAAACGGCCTCGCCTTCACTCCCGACGAAAGCGTGCTCTACATCGACGACGCGCGGCGGCGTCACATCAAAGCCTTCGACGTTCTGCCCAACGGCACGCTCGCCAGACAGACCAGCCGCGTTTTCGCCGATATGAGCGGGCCGGAGCCGGGCGGTCCCGACGGCATGAAGGTGGACACCGCCGGCAATGTCTATTGCGGGGGCGCGGGTGGCCTCTACATCATGGACAAGACCGGCAAGAAGCTCGGCCGCATCGTGCACGGCGCGCCGGCAACGACCAACATCGCCTTCGGCGGAGATGATTGGAAAACGCTCTATTTCACGACGCGCGGCACACTGAATATGGTCAATGTGAAAATTGCCGGCGTGCCCGTACCGGCGCGGAAGAAATAGGTCTTACCGCAGCCGCGCCAAATCCCAGCGTCCGCCGAGCGTGACGCACCCAATCACGATGAGAACCGCGGTCACATGTACCGCGAGGTCGATTATTGTCACGTCGAAGGGGTGATAGAATTGCAGCGCGGTTGCGGCCAAGGCCGCCACGCCTAATCCACCCACTGCCATCACGCGCAAAGGATCCAGCGGCAATGCCCGGCGCAAGGCCAGATACAGGGCGACGCCCACCGGGATGCTCATCGTCAATATGAAGATGAAGCAGTCCGACGAGCGGCCCAACCGCCAGCCCTGCGGTCCCTCGGTGATCCAGTTTTCGTAGCAGCCATAGCCGCTGCTGGCGAGCCACAGCACAAGCGGGGGGAGCGGCAGGAGCATCCAGAACCGGCTGCGGTCCGGCAGGCTGAGGTAGAACGCCGCGACCACTGCGGCGATGCCGGTGAGAAGGGTCGCGGTCATCTCGACCGCAAAACGCGTCAGCTTCAGCCGCTCGATCATCAACGGCCAGCTCCCCGTCGCCCATGTCACCGCAGCGACAATCGCCACAAACGCGCCAAGCCAAAGACCGGCGCGCGCAAGCGGCGGGCGCAGGCGGCGGACCGGCTTCGCATCCGCGGCGAGCGAGGCGATGAGTTGCGGCGTCGTGATCAAATCTTCTTGCCCTTTCTGTCCAGGAGCTTCCTCAAAGTCTTTACGGCCCGGTGTGTCGACACTTTCAACGCCACGATCGACATTCCTGTCGCCGCCGAAACCTCCTTCAAGGATTTTTCCTCAATCTTCAGCATGGTTACCGCTCGGCGTTGGGCCTCGGGGAGCCGCGCGACAGCTTCACGCAAAGCCGCCGCATCAGGCTCCGCCTCATATAGGTTCGCTTCAGGAGCGGCAAAGGTTTCATGTTCGGGCGAAAGAAAAGTTTCGCGCGCTCGGATACGCCCCTGGCCGCGCAGCCGGTCGAAGATGCGCCGTCGGCCGATCGCCACCAGCCAAGGCTTGAACGGCCGCTTCGGATCATAGGTGTGCCGGATAGCGTGAACGGTCAACAGGATATCCTGAACCGAATCCTCCACATCCTGCGGCACGCGGTGATAACGCCCTGCCAACCGGCGCAGATAGGGCGCGATGGCGGCAAGCAGATGCCGATAGGCGGCCGCATCACCCTCTTGCGCCCGTGCCATGAGGCCGGCCCATTCGTCTTCGCCACGTCCGTGTGCGTCGCTCATCCGCCCGGACTCATTACACCGCCCGCATCGGCCGCGGCAGCAATTATTTGTGCCATGCGCCGTAACCTTTCCGCCGCGCGGCCGAACCTGTTGCTGTGAGTCTCGAAGAGAGACGCCCCTCAACAGGAGTACCCATCATGAATCGTATCACGGCCGCGACGGCTCTTTCGACGGCTATCGGCCTGGCCATCGCCATGCAGGTTGTGCCTGGCCAGGCGGCGCAACAGATGCCGCAGATCGTGAAGGACAATATGGACCGCATGGCCAAAGACCACCTCGAGAAATGTTACGGCATCAACGCCGTCAGCAAGAACGACTGCGCCGAAGGCGTCCATTCCTGCGCCGGCCAAGCCACCCAGGCGCGCGATTCCAAATCCTTCGTCCTTCTTCCCGCGGGCGTCTGCGGCAAGATCCAAGGCGGCAGCACGAAATCGGCCTGACCATGAGCGCGCGGTGGTCGTCTCCTCCCTCTTCTGCCGCGCAACTCGCGGAACGCAGCCCAATTCCAGCGCGTGCGGGGATCGGGTTGCGTTTCCCGCATCATCGGGTTGTGGCGGAATCCCACCCGGACATAGCGTGGTTCGAGGTTCACGCCGAGAATTACATGGGTGGCGGCACGCCCCTTCATTACCTCGATGTTATCCGGCGCGATTATCCGATCTCGCTGCACGGCGTGGGTCTGTCGCTTGGCAGCGCGGAGGGAATTGACGCCGCGCACCTTCTGCGCGTGCGGGAGGTCGCCGCGCGTGTTGAACCAGGCCTTGTGTCGGAACATCTGTCCTGGAGCGCCGCAGGTGGAGTCTATCTCGCCGATTTGTTGCCCCTTCCGATGACCGAGGAGGCCCTGGAAATCGTCTGCCGCCATGTCGATCAAGTGCAGAGCGCGATCGGCCATCGGATTCTCATTGAAAATCCGTCCACCTATCTCCAGTTCCAGCATTCGACCATTCCCGAATGGGAATTCCTGACGGCTGTCGCCGCACGCACGGGCTGCGGAATTCTGTGCGACGTCAACAATGTCTATGTCAGCGCATGCAATCACGGTTGGGATGCGTCGCGTTATTTGGCGGGCTTGCCGGCAAACGCTGTTGGAGAAATTCATCTCGCCGGCCATGCGGTGACGGAGCACAACGGGTGCAC